>DHGO01000038.1 GCA_002402795.1 Deltaproteobacteria bacterium UBA4796 | reverse complement strand
CTTTGACGTCAAATTAGTATGAGACTCATCGAGTTCCTTTATACCCGGATCAGTCCCTCCTCATGGGTCATCTTGCCAGACAGGGTAATTGCATCAATTCTTTTTCAGTTTTTCGATTTCTTTCTCAATCTCGTCTATTATATCAGAATTTTGAATAATTTTCTTTTCAGCCGCCTTAATAGAAAATATAATAAATACCTTTCCACCAAATTTCTCCCGAAACTTTTGATGTGTGGTCTCCTGCATTTCTTTCCACTTATAATCTTCGAAGGTATGACCAAAAGTAATCGGTTTAATTTGCAATCCAATATATTTGTTATTGATTTCAATGAAAAAATCTACATTGTAAAGTCTATCCCATTCATCAGGTGCTGGTTTAATTTGTATTCCAAGAATATTTTGTAATTGACCATATATTGTCTGGATCTCGGTTTGATAACCATCAAAAGTTCTTTTAATGACAACCTCTTTGATGTAGTCAATGCAATCCTGTTCAGTAACTTCAGCGACCTCATACTGGATTACCTCAGTAATCTTCACAAAGAGCTTTCTCCCAAGCTCCTCAAGATATTCTTTGGGATAAACCTGTCCATAATAATACTGTTCCCAATCTTCAAGTTTTTTTGGGGCGCATTTTCTTATGAGGTCAGAAACAGGACCAACAGAATTTTTTTTGTTAAGCCCCCAGCGGTTCATAGCCTGATTCAAAATCCATTCTTTAGCCAATTACGTCTCCTTCTGAAGGGATAGGAATTTTGTCTTATATTTATAATTAAATACCGTATCTACCTCTACAAACCCACTCTTAATTAAATGGGCATTAACAAAGGTCTTGTTCCATAGGTAAAGATAACAGCATAAGTTATTTTGCTCATCATGCTTAATAGTATCAAACTTTATAAAAACCTTTTGTCCCTTTAGCTTTTCTCTCAAAAATACCATTGCCTTACCGTTTACTTCTGTCTTGGCTTTTATACCTAACAGCCTGATTATTACACCATTACTTAGTACCAACAACTCAGGAGAAATTATTTCTTTTACAGTGTAGTAGATTTCCCGCTTGAAATCAGAACCATCTACTTTTGAGCCAAACTTCAATTTTCTCGGATCAATTTTTTTATCAAACTTTATCGGATCGTGAAAAATATAGGGTAATTTCTTAATTTCTTCTTCAATATTTAAGTCCATTTCCCCCTGCTTGATTATCTCATGCTTAGCATCTTTTAACATAGAGGTTTGTCGTAATCCTATTTTTTCTTCAATAACTGAGACAAACTCTTCATTAATCTCATATCCAATAGAATTTCTTCTCAGATTTCTTGCTGCAAGTGAAGTTGTCCCGCTACCCAGGAAAGGATCGAGGACAGTATCACCAACAAAGCTAAACATCTTTATAAGACGTTTTGGCAACTCTTCTGGAAACATGGCAAGGTGTCTGTCCTGTTTTTCACCAGGAAAGTTCCAATGCCCGTTAAAATACTGATTCCATTCTTCCTGAGATAGTTTTGATTGTTCTTTAATTCCTCTACTGACCCTTGGGGGATTCCCGTGCTTCTTAAAAATCAGAATGAATTCGTAATCGATTTTAATAATTCCATTTCTCGGATAGGGGAAGGATCCCATTACGGTCGCTCCGCCTGTAGTATTACATGTGGTAACTTTCTGCCATATTATGGCACCCATGTAATCAAAACCGATTGTTTCACAAAGCTTAATAATTTCAGTACGAATAGGTATTATTTTATATCTTCCATAATAAACTGAACGGGCAAATTGATCGCCAATGTTAATACATAGACGACAACCTTTGTTGAGAACCCTGTGACACTCTTTCCAGACTAAATTCAGATTATTGATATATTGTTCATAACTATCATCAAAGCCTATTTGCTTGCCATTACCATAATCTTTTAACTGCCAATAGGGAGGAGAAGTAATGACAAGATGGACAGACTCGTCCGAAGTTTCCTTCATCTTCCTGGAATCGCCAATAATTATTTTGTGCCAGGTTTCCATCTTAATTATTTTAAGGTATTATAAAATTTAAAGCTACCATTTTCACGTAACGTCTGTGGCACAGATATTTCAAAGCATGGACCACTAATGCCTTTGGTATCGAATTCATTTTCCAATCATTTCAGAGAATATTGTTTGATATACAGTATCAATACCGGTTAACAATCCGAATTCCAAGCCCTTCCTTGCAACTTCGACCTCTTCTTCTGTTAAGGTTCTACCGATTTTTTCCATGGCTTCATTCTGTATATCTTCAAGCGTTATTAAGAAAATTGCTTCTTCCTTATTTATCAATTCCATAACCCTTCCTTTCAGATATTAACCAGCCTCCACTCGGTGACTGAGGCTAAGATGTGTAGTAAACAAAAACTGTAAAAAACGAAACTATACATTTCTTTATTTACCGCCTCTTAAGAGCTGATTTGCTCTTAAAAATTCTTGAGGGGTATTATAAACTGTGAGGAAAAGAGGGGTGCCAGCAAATGAGAGAGGTGAGACTGGTCCAATAGTCATAAAAGCATATTGTCTGGAGGCAATGTCAAAGGCACTATGTGGATCACGAAACGATTGATAAAGTTTAAGTGCATTTGGGTCACCGCCAACAATTTCTTTTAAGGACATAAACTCAGTTCCTAAAGCCAGACCAAATCCAAAGAAGAAGATCCTCAATTGGCCAATAATCTCTCTATGTAAACTTGATAGAGTCTGACTTATAAACATCCATCCAAGCCCATACTTTCTTGTAGTTCTCACTGCATCAAGAAGTGAGAGTCTTACACTTTCCTGTTTTTCATTTTCAATCTTCTCCCTGGGAGCTAATCTATGAGCTTCATCTAATATCACAAGAGTATTTAAAAATCTGTTTTCACGATAAGCACCTTCAGCTGAATAAGTTAGCCCGTCTAATAATCTTTTTATAACCAATGCTTGGATAGTATCATTCCAAAAAAGTCCTGCTGCCATTTCTCTAGACAAATCTATAACTACAACAGGACGGCGAGCTCTGCCCAGATCAAATGTTTGTTGCATAAGATTATCAACGCTAATAGCTCCGGTCCGATCTTTTCTGAATAACTCAGTTATCGGTCCCCAATAGTTATTGAAGAACTCATTTTGATTAGCTTCTTGATAAACTATATTGAATCTGTCGCGGGATTGCTGGGTCCTATAGAATTGCATCTGAACATTTCCATCACCAAGAATTTGCCATGCGCGATTAAAAGATTCACGTTGATATAAATTTTGTAATGTAATATGTACCCTTTGTAGTTTTTCTGCTAAAACTTCAGAGGCTATTCTTCTATTTTCACCTTTTGGAACCGAGAGACGTTCAAAGAAAGGAGATTCATAAAGGATTTCGCTAAAAAGGTCCCACCTATCCAAAACCAGCTCTCTAACACTTCTAATTATCACCTCTTTGTTTAACTGCGAAAGTGTATTGGATAAATTCAAAGGGAATCCCTCAGCTCTTACCTCTCCTCTTACATCTTTCGAGAATTCTCCCTGCGGGTCTATTACAAATATAGCCATATCGGGATACCTTGCATAGGCAAGGAGAATCATTTTAGCAAGAACTGACTTTCCTGACCCAGTTTTACCAAAGATTCCAATGTGGTATGCCTCACCGGCTCCATGTGGACCTGTTCCAAAATGTTTAAACCAAAGAGGTAGTTTTGGTGTTGAGCCATAAACATGACCTAAATAAAATATTTCATCCCTGTAGAGTTCTAACAACCTGTCCAATATCTCGTCAGTTGCTAAATGGATAGAAGTTCCAGTAGCTGGAACAGTACCTAAAATACTCGGTTCAAATCTATGCCCATCGTCGCTAAATACTGCACTTACAGTCATATCACCTAAATGAGTATCTTGCTGTCCACTTACAGGATTTACTTGACCTCTTTGTCTTGCAAGGGACCTCATTGTTGGGTCTTCAAGCCAGATATTCTTTAGTTGAACTTCCGTTATTTGGCCTAATGCATAATGTGGCTTCCCATCCTGAGAAAATCTAAAAAGTGCAAGCTCCCCTACTAATTTTTTGTCAACAGCAGTTCCAAGGATATCTAAAGAAAGTTTGCTAGTAGAAGATGGGGAACCTATTGTACCAATGCGTTCAGACGTGCTGATTAGTTGCTCAATATTTGTTCTTTCTTCACTCATAACCTACCTCCCACTTTCGGTTCTATAACCATGCATGCTAAAAAAAATCTCTCCGATATCTCCTTGATGTAATTCCGTCATTCTTCTGGTAGCAGTTTGTCTAAAGGCAGGAATAGCGCTACCGAGGTGCTTTACCATACGGTCTGCTATATAGAGAGGATATGGTTCAAGAATGCCGGGCGTACCTGATTGATATTTAAGACCTTGAAGTAATACTGCTATCCGAGAATTATTTGTCGCAATTGAAGATGCCATCTCAATCCTAAAAACTGGTGTCCAATTATGAGGTCTGTAATACATAACATAAAGCCTATTTATGGCTGATATAACCTCATCTCTTAATCCTTCAAGCTCTTTATCTTTGAAAGGAAGTCTTAAGTGCCAGGGCTGTTGAGGTTCTTCTAATGGGATCGGTGAGGTAAATTCGCCCGGAGATAAAATAGTTGTCAAAATCGCTCTGTCATCATAATGAGATGACCAACTTAGCCTATTGCCTAACTCCCTTCTTGTAGTGTATTTTGGCATACTTACCCATAATTTATCGGTTCTTAAGGACTCTAGAACAGTTTTGTATGATTCAAGAAAATTCTTAAACTTTTCTGAAAGATTCTTACCTATGACGGTATTATTAGATTCTGCCATTTTATTTATTGCTTGATTCATATATATTAAAGGTGTTGTGAGAGAACCGTCTAAGAAAACTATATCATGAGGGGCCTTTGCTGCAAGTTCAAGTCCCATTTCCATCATTAATCCTCTGATAATTGTGCCTGTGTCTGGGTCATGCTTTTCTGGATGAATAAATACTCTGTGATGAGGTTTTTCCCAGTGTCTTTTTTCAGAAGGTGGAGTTAATCCCTCAATTGCCACGGCTGCACAAGCAGCAAAATCAGTTGCTAAAAGTTTCTCGACCGCATACGAACCATCTACGCCACAAGTCGTTGGTATCCCTGGGTATCCCACTTCTGTATCTTGTTTCAGAATATTTTGTTCTTGCAACTGTTTCCGCATTTTAGCTTTATTATTTTGAATTTCCTTAAAAGAATCATAAAGCATATCACCAACCAATTCGCTCTTCGATAACATCTCCTCTACAAGAGCTTCTGGTAATTCAGCAAAAGGGGTTTGTTCACTTTTTTCCATTTTTGTACTTCCCTTTTATAGTCTAAAATTAACCGGATGTGCATAAAGTTTCCCTTCTTTCCAAAGCTTAATTGGGTTTCTCAATATATGAATTTCAACATTCTCTTTCCCAGCGTTTGATACTACATAAAAAGAATATTTTTCTCCTTCATTCTGTTCAAATAGTTTTCTGGCAAACTCCCACTGAGTACCAGTAACTTCAATTAATTCTCCACTTTCTTCTATTTTAGTTTTCACCTCAATATAATCCGTTTCAGTTCCATTTCTCCTTATAACAAAATCATAGCCTATTCCTTTATCTTGATCCTTGTTCAGCCATATAATTTCAAACCCTTCGCCATCAGCGTCTATTACTTTAAATCCAGAATCTGTTCCAATGATGTTCCCCTGTCTCTGATACTTTTCCTTCAAGACATTATAAGCATATTTTTCACCCCACTTTCCGATTGCTTTTTTATCAATGGGTGTTCTCTCAACTTCTTTTTCCAGCTTTCCAGTCTCTTCCATCAATTTTTTATTTCTTATTTCTTCTATGTTTTCTGCCTGACCTGATAAATCAGCAGTATCAATTTTACCTGGTTTTACTTCTTGTATTCTTATAGGAACTGTATCTGGGTCACGTTCAGGCGTCCATTGTTTTTTTTCCTCCTCCGATGGTTTCTTTTTTCTTTCAGAAAGAATTTTTTCAAGTTCTTCTACAGTAAGGTCTTTTACAATCTCTAATTTTTTTCTATCATCTTCTGGCAGGAGTTCTATAATTCCAGGTTTGAATTCAAGGGCTTTTATTAGAATATCTATATTCGGACTTTCTTTGATGTAGTCATCCGATAACTCCGAAAAAGTAATTTCAGAAGGTTTTTTGAAATTATTGTTTTTATCGACCAACCATGCTTGCTGTCTAAGTGTTTTTACAAATTTTGCATCGAATTTCACATTGTGCTGTGAACGATAAAGCCAACCATACTCACCTTCAAAAAATTCTTGTGCTTGCCAACTATTTAAATTTTCAATACTTTTTAACAATAACTTCCATAGTAAGTATGATTTTTCAGGAGTTATGTCATTTATAAAATTTTCCAACCCATCATATTCGTAGTCCTTTTGATTCTCTCTTGTATAGCACCTATTGCCTCGTAATTTACTTTTTTCTTCCCAAGACAAATTACCTTCTATTTCAATACGTCTCGGTTTATCTTCAACGCCTAAGTCTTTAAGAAACTCCTTTACTCTTCCTTCTTCAAACTTCTTATAAAGTTTCTCAGAAAGAAAATACACTGACCGATAGCCATTGAAATAATTTTTTAAATTATCACCATCAAAATAAATTTGGCTTGCCTTTAATAAGCGGATTTCTTCGGTATTATCATTTTTAAATGCATAAATAAAAGGTGCATCTGATAACTCCTTGATAAACTCCACTTTTTTGTTTGATGGTATAGTTTCATATCCCCTCAAAAGTTTTTCAAAGTCATCAAAATACCGTTCATCCTTTACAGGATTCTCTCCCTGGTACTTAGGAAGAATAAATTCCTTGATTTCAGCGAAAAGGTCCGGTTTCGTCAGTCCAAGTTCTTTTAAAAACTTTAAAGACTCCTCATTTTCAGTAAGAACACGCTTAACGGTTTTGTATTCAGATTTGGTTTCTGCTGGCAAGTAAACCTGAATTTTCTCATTATTATCAAATGGAGCTATGTGTTCATTATTTTCCAATCTAATTATAGGCTTAGCCCTCAAGACACCCTTTGAACCCCTCTCACTCCATAAAGATTGCTGGTCTAAAAGTTGCCTATAGAAATCAATCATCCATTCATCAGATTTTGTCTGTAAGAATTCATCGGTTATTTTTCTTGCAAAACTTTCAAAATCGACTTCAGGGATCCCGAGCTCTTTCATAAGATAATTTCTTAATTCAGGAGTTTTGTCTTGTGTTATGTTTGTATCTAACCAGTGTTCCTTAGAAAAAAATATTTGAATGTCATTTTTATTTAAAAACTCAGTTAATTCTTTACCACGTGCTAATAAAGAATCCCCTGCCTTGGTATATGTACCATCTGATGTAGGTAGCAACTTCTCGGAAAGAAATTTTTCTTCCACTTTTTTATAGATGACTGAATAAATTTGTTCACGTTCAGCAAGATCTGAACTGAGAGGTAGAATACTCAAGAAATTTACATCAAGATAGCCTAAATCTTTAACGATGGTTAAGCTTTCAGCAATAAGATTTCCGATTTCTTCAAGAATTATCCTATTTTGTTCATCTTCTAAGGGAATGTTTTCTCTGTTTGGGGTGGTTTTGAAAGAACCCTGAATAAGAAAATTAAGATAGGTTACCTTCTCGGTCGGGAAAAATACAACCAACTCTGAGTTAGGTTCTGGGACGATTATCTCTTTATTATTTTGATCTTTACCCAGTTTATATGCTACTTCAACCCATAATTCTTTACACTCTATTATTATTGGTTTTCTAATGACTAAATATTCCTCGGTAACATTTGATGATACTAATGTTGCTTTCCTTGTACTTGCTATCCCTTGAACATTCTCATCTGATTTTAGGTAGTGTCCATTCGAGGACGGTATTTGCCATCTAATTTCTTCGATATTTTTTAAGAACAGCAACGTTCTTAATCGCAGATTTTCAAGTCTTTTGTGTATAAGTGTGAAGATTTCTTCTCGTGAACGATATTTATGATTGAAAGGGATTTTGATTAGAGTTTCATTTTTCTGGGTTGTACTACTAACATCTGAGGGGGTAGGGATTATAAATTCTTCAATTTTTATCTTGTATTCTCCAGAAAATATATAAGGGCTTCGAGTAACAGCAAAAACGGATTTGAAGCCAACCCCAAATTTCCCGATTAAATTTAAATCCCCTTTCTTTTTAGAAATACCGATTCCTGTTACTCCATCAATATCTTGAAGGTCAAAATCTTTTCCATTATGATAAACATCTAACCTATCTTTGAGAAGTTCAAATCTAATTTCTTTAGCGCCCTCGTCTTCCGCATTTTGTAATAACTCATAAATGAAATGGGACGGATCAGTATATAGTCCTGCCAAAATACTATTAAAATCAAAATTATTTTCTTTTAAACTTTCAACCAACTTTCCCCTTTTTTCTATTAGTTTCAAAAATTCAGAGTTCATACTTTATCCAAGTTCCTTAACATTTTTTCTGTCTTTTTAAAAAACTTATTGGAATTAAAATCTTTCCACTCGGGCATTCTTTCTGCTCTTGGTATAGCCCATCTTTCTTTCCAGAAATCCACAAGACTATTGAAGGGACGGTCAATCCAGATAGGTCTTTTTCTTTTCTGGACAACTTCTCTTAGATTTTTAACGAGTGAGAATAAATAAAATTCTCTTTTAATTCCATGATATTCAAATTTAGGAAGTCCAAGATATTTTAGACCAAGACTTATTAATTTTAGCTTTCTTGAAGGCCCATGACCATAACCCCTTGTTACATCAATCCCCTGATTTCTTAAAAATTCAAGAAGTTCCTCATATAACTCTTCTGGAATATGAAACGTGCCTGAGCCTTGCGTATAGCCCAAACATTCAGCTACAACTTCGCCATTATATTTTAATCGATTGTATAAACTGCTTTTCCCGAATGCACTTGTTGTTGTAATGAATAAGAGATCTGGCTTTATTTTTCTGCCTCTAATGATTGATACATAATTCTTGTATTTTCTCTTATAAGCTTCTCTTACTTCATTACAGGCCAATGTTAGCGCAACCATTTTTCCACCTAATAATTCATTGTAAGGCGGTAAGGCACCAACGCGCTGAGCATTCAACGATTTATTCACCCATATATCTAACTCATCATTAGGCAAACCAAGCAACCTATCACGAACTGCCATTTTTAATACTGGGCTTTGGAGACAAAACAAACCAAATGGGGCATCGTGTGTTATATCCCACACGAGAAATCTCATCTGTCGACCATAAGGATGTTGATAAGGGATACTCCACCAGATGAAATTCCACCAACGAAATAAAATTTCTTCAAAAGAACCTGAATGGATTTCTTTCAATTCTAAAGAAATTTTTTCTGGAATAATCTCTGCACCGTCTCTACAATGCTTTTTAACTTTCTCAATAGATTCTATTAAGAAATTTTTATGTAAAGAAAGTTGTTCAAGCTTACTGTTTTGTTGAATACGTCGATAAGTTGTTTTACTATGGCCAACTGGTCTTATATGAGGGTTTATTCTAAATCCTTGTTCCTTCAGAGCTTTGATAATTTCGTTTTTTAGTTTTTGTTTATTCATTTAATAAAATAACCAATTCATTGTTTATAACTGGACAGCTTTTAATGTGCCATTTTTTCTGAAATGGTTTATTCGTGCCTTTAACCTCGCATCTTGATTAGTTTTTTTATCTTTTCAGCTTCTGAGTTCTGCGGGGATTTAGCGTGTATCATGCATCGTGGAGCGGGGATTTCTTCTGCCTTCCGTCTTCTGACTTCTATCCTCTAATATCTGATTTACGTTTTTTCTTATCTCCTCCATCTTCTGGGGGGAGAATGGTTTTATTTCTGTGAAGCGTGGGTTCAATGTGTTTTTTGGTCTGAATTCCTGGATATAAAATCGCTTTGCATCTTTCACATATTCTGCCACTTCATAGACATCTTCAACCCTGTGGAAGAAAGGCACCACCGTCATTCTGAATTCGTAATCTATCTTTCCTGAAAGGATAAACTGAATACTCTCTTCTATCTTTGCAGTCTCTACATCAATGCCGCACCATCTCTTGTAATGGCTTATTGGGCCTTTCACATCCATGGCAATGTAGTCTATGAGATTTTCATTTACAAGCCCTTTGATTGTGGCAGGTGAAGAACCGTTTGTATCGAGCTTTATCCTGAATCCTTCCATCTTGAGCGTGCCTGTAAGCTTAAAGAGGCTTCCGTGAATCGTTGGTTCTCCCCCTGTAATTACCACATGGTCTATCCATTTTTTGTATTTTCTCAATGTAAGGAGGATATAGTCGAGGGGTATATTCTCCATCTTTTCATGATTCAGGACGAGGTCTCTGTTATGGCAGAAAGGGCACCTGAAATTACAGCCCCCTGTGAAGACTACCGAGGAAAGCCTTCCTTTCCAGTCAATAAAACTCGTCTCGATAAAGCCCTTGATAGGAATATTACACTCCATTGACAAGGGTAAGAACCTCCTCAATATGGGGGACATTCCCTCTCCATTCGCCAAGCCAGTTCTCTTTCTCGTCTTCCACGAGGACCGTGGGAACAGCCTTTACATGATAGAATGTTGCCTCTGCAAGCCCTTCTACTGTCTCCACATTAAAATCAACAACACCCACATCCTTCTCAATGAGGCTCTCCTTTAGCTTTTTTGCCATGGGACACATGGGGCAACTATCCTTGTAAAAGATTTTTACGATTCCCATACACCAACCTCCCTTTTTATTAATTACCCTGAATATCACTGGTTGACTGCAATTTCGTTGTCAACAAAGAACTCAGCGTTTCTGTAACGGTCTTTAAGCTCTCCGAGCTTTCCCTTGTTCCAGCTCGATACCTTTGTAAAATAGCCTGTAATTCTCGTAATTCCATCCACATCCGTGGAACCGCAGTACATACATGTATCTGTAAGCCCACGCCCTGTCCTGTGGCAACTGTTGCATGTGGTAAATTCTGGAGAAAAGGCAATCTGGTCATTGGTGGTATGTTTGAAAGTCTTTATAACAAAGTCTGCGATAGCCTCCTTTGTTGGATGGGCCTCCCCCAGCCATATATGGGATATTGAGCCTGCCTCTATTAGAGGATGGAATATACCTTCCTGGGTTACCCGCTCTATGGGATTCATGAACTCCTTTACATTGAGGTGGGTTGAATTGGTGTAATAAACCTCACCTGTTACAATATTCCCTTTGACCACCCTGCCTGATGCAGGTGAAAAGTACCTGAGATCCAATCGGGCAAAACGATAACTCGTACTCTCTGCAGGGGTCTGCTCCAATAGTAGTCGTAATCCTTCCTGGCGTTTCATCTTTTCTGCAAGGAGGTTCATATGTGCTATGACCTTTAGCCCGAATTTCAGAGCCTTTTTCGATTTATGGAGTTCTTCTCCTGTATGTATCTGTACCATTTCATTTAAACCCACCATGCCTATGAGATGGGATGCAAGGTTAAATCTGAGATAAGGCATACCATCTCTTGTCATGGTGAGAAGGGAAAGAGGTCCATTTTCACCAAGGGCAAGGAGCCTTTCAAGAAAAGCCCTCTTCTCTTTGTGTGCCTTTACTGCAAGAACGAACCTGTCAGTAATGGTCTTAAAAAGCTTTGTATCATCGCCCTTTGCCATATAGGCAATCCTTGGAAGGTTTAAGGAGACATTCTGGAGGGCACAGTAACGCATTCTCCAAGGCTCCTGTGCATCCCTTAAGTCATGTTCGTCGAGTTTGAAACTTAAACGGCAACACTCTGATATTTTTGCTGTTTCCCCTCTGTCGAATACAAAGTACGTATTACCTTTGTCAGCAGCTACATCACTGATATGATTGAGAAAATCCATATGACCGGGGGTCTTGAAGAATCTTTCAGTGATGTGCACAATAGGCTTGGGGAAGAAAAAGGGACGTCCTGCCCCGTCACCCTCTTTATATACTTCAAAAAGCTTCCATGCAAACCTCTGGGCTTCCTTTTCGTATTCACCATAGGTCTTTCCTGTAGGGGTTCCGCCAGGGCCTATGGCAGGCGTATCAACAAAGTGCTTTGGTACCTCCCAGTAGATATTGATATCAGAGAAGATTGCCTGACCACCTCTTGCCACTGCCTGCTGGGAGAATTCAAATATGAGCATCTGGGCAAGCTGTTTTACTTCATTGTCACTCATCCCCTGTATATAGGGTGCAAAGAATATATTGACAGCATCCCACCCTATGGCACCTGCAAAATTGCTCTGGAGTGCTGCTGCAAACTTTATAAGGTGAGCAAGGAGAACCTCAGGCTGGCGTGCAGGTTTTGCCATGGAGAGGGAGTGCGGCAGGTCAAGGCCAAACCGTTTTATGTATTCAACAGACTGACCGCTACAGTATGGCCTATCAATAAAACCGAGGTCGTGGAGGTGTATATCGCCATTCATATGGGCATCAGCTACATCCTGGGAGAATACGGTGAGAAGTGCATATTCCTTTTTTATCCTTTCCGCCAGCGTAAGATTTGTTGCTTCAGGTCCATGGGGGACATTCGCATTCTCTTTATTGGGATGGAGAATGAGGTTGTCCACATCATAGATTGGCATACCGAGCCTTGTATGCATCCTGCGGGCTCCCTCGAGACCCTTTTCAATCAATTTTGCATTGACGATTTCTCTGATAAGGGGGGCAGTAACCACCTTGATATTCGATGTGCGTATGAGGCGTTCTGCCTCTTTGCTTATCTCATTTGCGGTTTCACGGTCTATGAGGGTTTCCCTCACAAGGGCATCAACTATTTTCGTCCTATCCCAGTCGGATAAGGTTTCTTCTGATGTCCTGACAAAGAGATTTAAATCTGTTGTTTCCATCAATCCCCCCTACATATAGTATAATAACTAAGTATGTATACTATATGTAGTAAATTATAATGTCAAGTTATTTCTTTAAAAAATTTATAGATTGTTCAATGAACCCTCGACCCCTTGACCCCTCGACCCCTTACGGCAAAGTCTTCGCCTGAAGGCGAGGGTTTTTCTCCCATTCCCCGAAGGAGACAAGGGTACTTCTCTTTATATTTTTTGCGCTTTCAGTGCGCTTGCTGCCTCTTCAGGGGTAAGGGAAACTACATAAAATTGATCTTCCATCTTATACTTTGAAGACCTGAAATCTCTGGGAAGGATCTCTACGTGCCAGTGAAAATAGTCTTCTATGGATACATCATCCTCATGAAAATTTCCTTTTGTTATGTTCGGTGATGTATGAATAATAATGGTATAGGCATTTGCAAGGGGTTCTATGCGTTTCATAATATCGTGCATTACTGAAACAAACTCATCTTTTAGTTGCCCCGCATCTCTCAAATCTTCAAACTTACTATTATGAAAACGTGGAAAAATCCATACCTCAAAAGGAAAGCGTGACGCAAAAGGACAGATAGCGACAAAATTTGAACTTATAGTAACTATCCTTTTGTTCACACGCATCTCCTGATTGATGATATCGCAGAAAAGACAGCGTTCCTTCTGCATGTAGTGCGTCTTTGAGCTGTTAAGTTCAGACTCAATCTTCTGGGGCATGATATGAGTCGCAAGGATATGGGAATGGGGATGATATATATACGACCCAGCCAGTTCACCATGGTTTTTGAAAATCTGGATGTAGCGAAAGCGTATATCCTTTTTTAAATCCACAATGCGGTCTATGTACATATCTATGAGAAGAGTAAGTTCTTTTTCAGTGAAGCTTGAAAGGGTTTTTGTGTGGGACCTGTTTTCAACAATAATTTCATGGGCACCAACATTACCCATCTTGTCATAGAGTCCTTCTGCGTGTTTGTCTTCCTTTGCTTCTACTTTAAAAATAGGATCCAGTGCAGGGATGCATCGGATAAGCCACATACCATTTTGATCTTTAAATTCTCTGATCGGCGGTGGGGTAAGGTTTTCGTTGCCAGGACAGAAGGGACACATACCTACCGAGCTACTTTTTGAACCCTTATAGCCTACAACAACCCATGTGCCAGCAACAGGATCTTTTCTAAGCTCAGACATTAATAGATAATAGACTATAATAAAATCTTTTTCAAATACTTTAAAAGAAGGGTGCGATAAGTGCAGGGGTCAAGGATTCAAGGAGTCGAGGGGACAAGGAGAAGCCAGAAGACAGAATTCAGAAGTCAGTAGACATAAGGCAGGGGTCGAAAATACAGTTGATGAGAGGATGAGAAGATGAGAATATGGGGCAACACCATTCCCTCATTCACCCATTCTCCCATCTACTCATTACTCCATGCACCATGCCCCACGCCCTATGCCACTTTGTGCCTCTGTGCCTTGTCTTTATTCCCCATCCACCCATCCTCCCATCCTCCCATTACCTGTCTTCAAGGGTAGCTTCAAGACCAAGGTCTTTGATCATCTCTATATCAAGTGCAGGGTTCCTTCCTGGTGTTGTGAGGTAGTCACCGGTCATGAGGGAGTTGCAACCTGCCACTATTCCCAGGGGCAGAAGCTGTCTGAGATTCGCTTCCTTGCCTCCACAGAGTTTTATATCCTTATCAGGAAGTATGAATCTGAAAAGCGCTATGGTAATGAGGATTTCGATGGGAGGAAGAGGTCTTGCATCCATCAGAGGTGTTCCGGGCCTTGGATTGAGAATATTCAGAGGAACTGAATCCACATCGAGTTCTTTCAATGTCATTGCAAGCTCTATTCTCTGCTCCATGGTTTCACCGAGACCGATTATACCACCTGAGCATGTGGACAGCCCTGCCTTCCTCGCAGTTTTGACTGTCTCTATATCCTCTTTGTATTCATGGGTGGTGCAGATATTATCAAAAAAGCTTCTTGCTGTTTCAAGGTTATGGTGGTACCTGTAAAGTCCTGCCTCCTTCAACTTCAATGCCCTTTCTCTGTCGAGCATGCCAAGAGAGACACAGGGTTTTATACCCAGTTCTTTTATACCCTTTACAGCATCATAAATCTCATCCCATTCTTTTTCACTGGAAATACGGGTTCCACTCGTCACAATAGCGAACATATGGGTACCGCAATCTCTTGCCTCTTTTGCCTTCTCAACTATCATATCATGACCCAGAAGGGGATACTGCGGAGCATCTGTATTGTAGTGTGCAGACTGGGCACAGAATTTACAATCTTCAGGGCATATACCTGATTTCGCATTTATAATACCGCAAAGATTTATTCTCTTCCCTTTAAAATATTCCCTTATCTCTGCTCCTGAAGCCATAAGGAAGAAGGGTTCTTTTCTTCCAATTTCATACAACTCAAGGGCATCCTTTATTCCTATATCCTTTGTCTTTATTGCTTTCCTTTTCAGTCTGTTTATTGTACTGTTCATTTGCTTGTGAATACTCATCTTTTATCCTCCTAAAAAACCATAAAACGCAGAAACTCTTGAAGCTCCATTTCTTTGTAATCTTTATAACATAAAATGGCAGACAGATTATCGAAATTTTTTACCTATCTGCCATCAATCAGCCTCATGAAAATGGAACAACTCTTTTAACCCAGATATGTCATTAGAGCATGGTGTCGGGTTTTCCCAAGCAAACCGCCGTGAGGCAAGGAAGCTCGGTCTTTTGCTATCAAGCAAAAGTCTTAAAGCCGAACGCGAGTGAATGGAGCCNNACACAGATACTCATCCTGATGGAAAGTCTGGGTTTAACTCTTTTCATAATAAAAACACCCGGCGCTGTTGAATAAGTCTATTTACCTTGTTATATTTGAGTGTTATGGAGATAAATACCAAATATCAAAATCTGAAAGAGACGATTAAATCCCTTGAAAGTGTCCTGGTTGCCTTCTCAGGTGGTGTGGATAGTGCCCTCCTCCTTAAAACATGCGTTGATGTGCTTGGCAGGGAACATGTAAAAGCTGTTATCAATGCATCCCCCATACATCCGGGAAAAGAAATCGAAGAGGCTACTTACATCGCAGGAGTCATCGGTGTTGACTATATTGTGATTGCCACATCTGAAATGGAAGACCCGGATTTTTTACAGAATACAAAAGAGCGGTGCTATTACTGCAAGCTCCACCTTTTCGATGCCCTGTGGGATATTGCACACAAAATTGGCTTTCCCCATGTTGTGGAAGGTTCAAACCTTGATGACACCAAGGATTTCAGGCCCGGCAGTAGAGCCTGTAGAGAGAAGAATATTATAAGCCCTTTGCAGATGGCTGAATTAACGAAAAAGGAGGTACGTTCAATTTCACAAAACCTTTTACTTGCGACACATGATAAGCCTTCAAATGCCTGTCTTGCATCCCGTATCCCCTATGGTACACAGATTGATAAAAACCTTCTTAAACGTATTGAACGGGCTGAAGATGCCCTCAAGGCATTAGGTATCAGACAGACGAGGGTGCGCTACCATGGTATTCTTGCACGCATAGAGGTTGGGGAAGAGGACTTCAATCTCATTATGGATAATAGGAATGAGATTGCAGAAGAGCTGAGGAAAGAAGGCTTTGTTTATATAACCCTTGATATTGAAGGTTACAGGACAGGAAGTATGAATGAAGAAAGTTTTGAAGGATGAAATGATAAAGGCGAGGCACAGAAAAGCGGAGGATGGGTGGATGGGGAGTAAAGGCAAGGCACAGAGGCACAAAGGGACAGAGGGCGAAGGACTCTCTGGAACGATAATCGAGGACGCCTTGGGGACTCCCAGTTATGATGAGGTGAACGTCCCTTACAGTTATTATTATTTTAAGGGCGATGTATCCTGCCTGTACATACATATAAGACTCCATAATACATCGAGTGAGCCGAATCTTACTGGGGTAAGGTGCCCGGAGTAAAGGAGTGGAAGAGAGGCTTCGCAAAAAAAACAGGAGCAAAGGCACAGAGGCGCCCTTTAACTATTTTTCTCTCCTCACTTTTCACCAACACTATTCACTGAATTTAATTCCCTCTATGTCAAGGAGCCTTCTCTTTATTTCAATACCCATGGAGAAGCCTCCTATGGTGCCATCCTTTCTGATGACCCTGTGGCAGGGTATAATGATGGGAATGGGATTCCGTTTTACTGCCTGTCCTGCTGCCCTTGGTGCCCGGGGATAACCTGATTGTTTCCCTATCCAGTCATAACTTCTTACCTGGCTATAGGGAATCTCCTTTACCTTCATAAGAACTCTTCTTACGAATTCACTATAGCATGATAAATCTGTCTCTACATCAAAGTCCACATATTCTCCCTTCAGGTATCTATCAAGCATGCGATGGACTTTTTTGAAAGATTCTACAGATTGCCTGGCATCCGGATATTTCTTCAGAATCTCTTTTTCTATGGTATAGATGCCCTGCGCAGAGATACTCAGTTCTATAAGCTTCCTGTTTCTTGCCACAAGGAAAATCCTGCCAAGAGAAGATTCAACGACTGAAAATTCTATCATAATTTATCAGTGGATGAGTGCATGGGGGAATGAGTAGATGGGAAAATAGGTGAATGAGGGAATGGTGTTGCCCCATATTCTCATCTTCTCACCCTCTCATCAACTGTATTTTCGACCCCTTCTTTCTTCTGAATTCTGTCTCCTGGCTCCTGTATTCTATATTTTGTCGCCTACCCCTTCTACCCTATCTCCTACGTCTGTAATAATCATTGCCCTGAGGATATAACATAAGTATACTATGGAATCAACTATGGAAGGTTTTATTAAATTCTTTGGAACAGGTGGGGCACGTTTTGTTGTCTCAAAACAGTTACGGGCAACAGGTGGTTTATGGTTCCACTACAAAGATACAAATCTCTATATCGATCCAGGTCCAGGTGCCCTTGTAAGAATCAACACATCGGATGAGGTGTTCAATCCTGCTCATCTCGATGGTATTATACTTACCCATAAACATGTGGACCATACAAATGATGTGAATGTACTCATAGAAGCAATGACAGAAGGAGGTTTCAAAAAACGTGGCATCCTCTTCTGTCCTGAAGATGCTATTCAAGAAGACCCTGTGGTACTGAAGTTTGCGAGGAATTACCTTGATGGCATACAGTTTCTCAAAGAAAAGAGGTACTACATCCTCAAAGATATACCATTTACTGTTCCTGTCAGGCATATCCATCCAGTTGAAACCTACGGTATCATATTTGATTTAAACCCGCGGATTGGCCTTCTCACAGATACACGCTTTTTTGATACATTGCCAGAACACTACAGGGTGGACTGCCTTATTGTAAATGTCCTGCGTTTAAAACCTGTTGGCCAGCAGTATATTATAGACCATCTTTCTGTACAGGATTTCATAGAAGTGGTAACTGAGGTAAAACCAGAAGTTGCAATTATGACCCACTTTGGTATGAATATCATCGAAGAAGGACCTGAGATGCTCGCAGAAAGATTGCAAAAAGAGACAGGCATTCGGATTATTGCAGCCTATGATGGCATGAAGTGGGAGTTTTAAGCCTCTACTCTACACCTGGTAAAAGGATGGTAAAGCAACTACCCTTCCCCGGTTGACTTTCTACAGTTATGGTCCCTCCATTTGCTTCAACAAGCCTCTTTGACAATGAAAGCCCCAGACCTGTTCCTTCGCTTTTTTGTTTTGTAGTAAAAAATGGTTCAAAGATTTTATCTATATCTTCCTTTTTAATCCCTATCCCCTCGTCTCTTACAGATATGGACACCACGCCTTCAGCGTGGGAAGTATTGATACGAATCGTTCCTCCGCCTGTCATTGCCTGCGCTGCGTTCATAATGATATTCACAAGAACCTGCTGGATATGAATCTTATCGACTGATACAAGAGGGAGATTCTCAGCTTTTTCAAGGAGAATATTCACATTTTTGAATCGGGTAAGGTAATGTTCCATAAAGATAACTGTATCATCCACAAGCGTGTTTATATCAATAATTTCTTTGTGGGGTATATCCATTCTGGAAAATTCGAGAAGCTTGGTTAGCACAGAAGAAAGCCTTGCAGATTCCTTTTCTATTAGACGGGCATACTTTTCAACCTTATCATGCTCAGGTGATTCTCCGATCCTTCGTGCAAAACCCTGGATGGAGATGAGTGGATTTTTAATCTCGTGGGCAATGGAACTGGCAAGCTCACCAAGGGAAGAAAGCTTATTTGCTTTCATGAGCTGGTCTTCAAAGGTTTTTATACGTTCATTCTTCTCCCTCAATGCATCAAGCTTTTCCTTCAAGGCACTGTAAGTATCGTTCAGTTCTTTTATATGGGCTACAAGAAGTTTGTTCTGTGCCCGGGAGAGGCTCTTCACCTCTTCAAGCTCCACTTCAAGCTGCCTGAGCTTATTCCTCAATATCTCCAATTCTTCCATATTCTAATAAAGGAGCACATCAAATTCACAATAGTTGTAGCCCACTGACCAGCTCTTTGTTTGTGTGGATTTTGCCTTCTTTCCATAGACCGTTTCAAGGAGCCCTGCGATAATACCGCTCTCCATATCGCAGAACATTTCACCTGTGTAGGTAAATCCTGCACAGGTAATGCATTCATAGAGTTTGACAATAATACGGTCTTCATCTATTTTCTCTACTTCAGGTATACCAATCTTTAATTCCTTAATCTTTTCTTTAAATTCTTCGATACTCTTTGCCTTTACCATACCTCCTACCTCTTTTCCCATCATATACAGGGTAGGGCCTGAAGTCTCGCCGAGGAGGTTTCGAATGCCTATAATCCGGAGAACTCTGAATAGCACAAGGGGAACTTCATCACCGAGTGACGGCCTCACAATATGTCTGATATCTTCCATGGAATACTCTTTCATGTATCCTCCTTCAAAAGGTTGAGCATGCTTTCATGGATAAGGCCATTGGATGCAACAATCTCTTCATCGTAAATGGTAAAGTCTCTACCATCGAATGATGTAACAACCCCCCCTGCTTCTGTAACCATGAGGTATCCTGCTGCCATATCCCAGGGGTTGAGGCTCAGTTCCCAGAATCCATCAAATCTTCCGCATGCTACATAGGAGAGATTGAGTGCTGCAGAACCATCCCTCCTTATTGCCTGACTGTGGAAGAGAAAACGTACAAAATGGGTAATGTTGTTTCTTTTGCGTGTGGCAAGGTCATAGGGGAAACCCGTTGAAAGGAGCGCCTGTTTGAGCTCTTTTACCTGAGATACTTCTATTCTATGGTGGTTCAGGTAAGCACCCTGACCTTTTCGTGCAAAGAATAGTT
This sequence comes from Deltaproteobacteria bacterium UBA4796, assembly GCA_002402795.1. GTDB lineage: Bacteria > Desulfobacterota > Syntrophorhabdia > Syntrophorhabdales > Syntrophorhabdaceae > UBA8905. The sequence goes on along the minus strand of DHGO01000038.1, from coordinate 2,050 downwards.
CCTGAAATATGGGATTGTAAACAACGCCAAGGGTAATGACCCCTTTTTCCTCATAGGCGATGGATGTGCAAAAGAAGGGGTAACCGTGTGCATAATTCGTGGTACCATCAAGGGGGTCAATAATCCACCTGTTCTTTGTTCCATCAAAGGCATTCACCTTTTCCTCACTTATTATGTCATCGTGGGGAAAATGTTTTTCAATAAGCTCTATAATCTTCGATTGACAGGCAAAATCTACATCAGTAACAAGGTTGATTTCTCCTTTATGGTGTATGGCGAAGCTTTTCTGAAAATTGTCAGCCTGGATCTTTCCTGATTCAAAAGCACAATTGATTGCAAATTCAAGTAATTCATCCATATGCCTTATTGTAATCGATAATTCAGATAAATTCCAATGGTCAATAATAAAGCAGTAAATGCAAGGGACAGAGGCACAGAGGGACAAAGGCACAGAGTACTAAGGCAGGGGATGGGTAAATGAGTGGATGGGTAATTTGATTTAAACTACAATCAAGGGTATATTGTGATTATGACTGATGAGCATTTTATGGAGATGTGCCTTAAACAGGCGCGTGATGCCTTTGATTCTGAAGAGGTACCTGTTGGTGCCATTATTGTCTCTCCAGAAGGAAGGGTCATCGGGAAAGCACATAACCTTACGAACAAAATGGTAAGGGCAATAGCCCATGCAGAAATCCTTGCAATAAATATGGCTTCCGATGTACTGGGCAACTTCCGTTTGATAGACTGTACCCTCTATGTCTCAAAAGAGCCGTGCATCATGTGTGCAGGTGCTATTATCGAGGCTCGCATAAAGAGGCTTGTCTTTGGTTGCTTTGACGAAAAGAGAGGCGCCTTTGGTTCAGTAATAGATATAAACACCCTTCCTCTAAACCATAAGGTGGAGGTTAAAGGCGGCGTATTAAAAGAGAAAAGCAAAAAACTTTTACAGGAATTTTTTAAATCAAGGAGAGGTACCGAAGCGGTCATAACGGGGCCGACTCGAAATCGGCTGTCCCGGTAACGGGACCGGGGGTTCGAATCCCTCCCTCTCCGCCAATTTTCACTTTTTGGATTTTGGCAGGAATTTTGGATAAGGTATCCGTTGGCATTGACGATTTAATGAGGTAAAATAAAACTATGGAAAACTTATTAGATAATTTGAAAAATTTACTTCAAAAAGATGAGCGTTTGGTTAGCCTGCCTGCCGGAGCCTCGGCGCAGGCAGGCGAGGGCGAGCTTTTGAAGAATAAAGTTATTGAGCTGGCAATAAAGCTGGATAAGGATTTAATTGAGCTTCTTTTGACTGATAAACTAATGAAAGAACTATTTTTTACAGAGGTGGGGAAGGCAACGATTTTTGATAAGGATAAATTTATTAAGTTTGTTTCCAACAAGCAATTTTTACCGGATTCCTATACTGCTTTTAAAAATAAAATTGGGTTAACTGAGGGTGACGAATTTATCAGCGAGAAAAAAGAGGTAGTACTTTCTTGGCCATACAAAGACTGCGTTTTGGAAGGTGGGATGACCAAAGAAGACCAAAAGCGCGATGAAGTCTTCTGGAATGAAACTTTGGCTCCGGACGAAATCAGCCGCCTTTTAGACCCAAAAGTTTTTACCAATGCAAAAAGAATTGATAAAAATGGCGAGCATAAATTTGATGGATTTAGAACTGATGAGAAAGGAGATAGTATATAGGACTGTTTGGCAAGATCCAAGATATGATGCCAATGAATATGGAACAAAGTTAGTTAAAAGTTTAGTACCTGACTGTAAATTTGATTTTCCAAAATCGCTATGGATTGAATCGCCTTAGTAACTTAAAACCCAAATTCTTGCCAAAATGGAAAGAAAAATTAGGTTAAACGCATCAAATATGAGTTAGTTGCGGGATTATGAACATATTACGGATTGCTAATCCCGCTGTAATTACGGCCTTACCCAATCTGGTAAGGCAATACTTATAGGTTTTACCGACCTTACGAATAATGCCGTGGAGGTTTAGTCGTTTCAGGATTCGAGAGATCGTGGCGCTACTTTTATCGGG
>DHGO01000132.1 GCA_002402795.1 Deltaproteobacteria bacterium UBA4796 | reverse complement strand
TTATTTGTCCATTATATGGCTTTACACCTGGAGGAATAACACATGTTTGCTCAAGAGGAAAACCAAAACTTCTCATATCCCGTTCCATTATTTTTTTGCTGTAACTCACAAGGCCGTCTGTCCTTGCTAATGCCCATTTCATAAAGGTATTTACCGGTATGCCGTCTCTCTTGTGGTCTGTTCGTATTATCAACGGCCTGCTTTTTGAAAATAAAAAAGAAAGAAGAGCGGTAAAATGGTCATGGGAAAGATTCGTATGCACAATATTAATTGACTGTTCTTTTACGTATCGCTTTATATGATAAAAGTCAAAAAGCCAGTCCCTGATTGAGAAGTATCTGTTCAGCCTGAATCCATCAAACGATTTTATAGCCCTCGCTTTGACTTCTTTCTCAACAGTCCTTTCTTTGAAATCAGGTGGAGCTTTTCTAAATGCGATTGTTACATCCACCCCCTCATGACTCAATGCCTCACATAATGAAACCACTGGTTCAGCAGGGCCTGTCCACTTCCAATCGCTGAATAGATGGAGTACTTTCATTTTTTGTAAAACGTACGTATCTGTTCGCAGATATATAATACCTCTTCTTCCCTCAATGATGGGTACATGGGAAGAGAGAGTATCTCTTCCGCCATCTTTTCGGCAACTGGGAAGGTACCCTTTGTATATCCGAGATGGCTGTATGCATGCTGAAGATGGATTGGTGTGGGATAATGGATGAGTGTTGCTATATACTTTTCACGAAGGAAATTCATAAGTTCATCACGCTTCTCAGTTCTTACAACAAATAGATGGTAAACATGGTAAGCCCATGGTGCCTCATGGGGAAGTTTCAATGGAGTCTCTTTTAGCTCATTAAAATATACCCGGGCAATATGCCTTCTTCTCTCATTCCATTCATCAAGCTTCCCAAGCTTGAATCTGAGGATTGCCGCCTGGACTTCATCGAGCCGTGAATTAAAACCCTCTATGGTATGGATATGTTTTCCGGTCTGTCCATAATTACGGAGCATCAGTGCCTGGTTATATATCCCAGGAGAATTTGTAACCACCATACCTCCATCACCATAACAGCCGAGGTTCTTTGTGGGATAGAAACTGAATGCTGCCGCATCTCCAAGACTTCCTGTCTTTTTGCCTTTATAGAGGGTACCATGCGCCTGGCATGCATCCTCCAGTACTTTCACATTATGTTTTTTGCAAATATCAAGAACCTCATCCATATGACTGGGATGGCCATAAAGATGGACAGGGATACAGAGCCTTATGCCTCTCTCTTTCTTTAAAAGGTCTTCCAGCCTTTCAGGGTCTATATTATATGTATCAGGTTCGATATCACAGAAAAAAGGAATCAATCCATGGGTTGTGAGCGCCATTGCTGAAGCAATATACGTGTTCGGTGTTGTCACAATCTTATCCCCTGCCTTCACACCACAGGCAAGCCCTCCTATCCGTATGGCATCTGTACCATTTCCAACCCCAATTCCATAGCGCACGCCCGTATACGATGCAAAGGCATATTCGAATGCCTCTCCTTCCTTTCCAAGTATGTATTCGCCGCTCGAAAGGACTTTTTCAAAAATTTGTATTAGATTATCCTTGAATTCTTTATGGTCTCTTTCAAGGTCAAAGATTTTTACATTCATCACCAGTATTCCTTCTTGTATTTTCTGTAGAACTGGATTGTTTTTCGTATGCCTTCGTCCAGTGAAGTTCTTGGCTTCCATCCCACAACCTTTTTAATACGGGAAATGTCAGCGTAATAATCGCCAGGCTCTACCTCTTTGCGTTCGGTTGTAAATTCTGTAAATTCTGGTTTGCCAGTTCCTGCAATCCGGGCAATCTTTTTCGCAAGCTCGATAAAACTTACCGGTATACCTGTTCCTACATTGAATACCATGCCATAGGCTTTGCTATTAACAGCAACCATGAGAAGGCATTCCACAAGGTCATCCACGTAAAGAAAATCACGCAGTATTCTCCCATCCCCGAAAACAGGTATCTCTTCATTGTCTATTGCTTTCCGTATAAACCAGTTGAATACCCCATATTCGTCGTGCATCATGTGATGGCGTGGACCATAGGTATTTGTTATACGGAGACATACGCCCTGGATGCCGTAAATATCATGATATACGAGCACCATCTTTTCTGCTGTCAGATTTGTTACTGCATATATGCCCTTTGGATTTGTAGGATGGTCTTCATCAACAGGTAATTTTACGCTTGAGCCATATTCACCGCGTGTGCCTGCAAATACGACACATGCAGCCCTATTGTTATGTTTTAATGCCTCAAGAAGCACAAGTGTTCCCTTACAATTTATATCAAGGTCCTGAACAGGGTTGCGCATGCTATCCACATGATTTACCTGGCCTGCCAGATGGAAGATATAGTCCTTTCCCTTTACAAGGTGATTCATGGAGAGTTCATTACGTATATCAGAAAAATTTACCTTCACCTTCTTTTCAACAGGTCTGATATTGAAAAGATTCCCGCCCTGACGGGGAAGCATATTGTCAACTATGGTAACCCTTGCCCCCTGCTTTACAAGCTCGATGCAGAGGTTGCTACCGATAAAACCAAGACCCCCTGTAACGAGTATTTCCTTACCCCTCAATCTTTCTTTCTTTTCCATCCTTTCTCTCCATTTCCCACAGCTTGGCATGCTTCATGAACACATAATACATGGTGGATGCAATGATAATAAGCCCTGGTATACCATCAAGGAAACCTTTTTTAAAGATGTAATCCCTGAAGAGCCTGTATATGGGCCTGCCAATCATATTAAGGAGGTGAAAATTCCTGCCTGAAGAATAAAGGTCTTTCGCAAAGGCTTCAGAGTATCTTTCAATTGTACGTATCTGGTGGGATGTATCCATATAAGGGGTGTGCATATAACGGTTCTTCAATATGCCCACCTTTCCATTGACATGAATCTTTGCGTGGATACCACCCTGCCAGCTACCTCTATCCTTTCTGTATAGACGTATCTCCTCATCAGGATACCATCCACCGTATTTGATTTCCCGGCCAAGATATATGTTCCTCCTCTGCACAATAAATCCATCATAGTCTGTATCTCCATTCAGAGTTTCCTCTATCTCCTCTTTCAATTCTTCCGTCAACCATTCATCTGCATCAATAAAGAGAACCCACGGATTTTTGCATTTATCTTGGGCAAACTGGTACTTATCCCGTTGACTGTCCGTATCATATTGAAATATTCTGTCTGTATATTTTTGAATAATCTCCTGGCTACCATCTGTGCTGTGGGAATCAACAACAATAATTTCATTCGCCCAACCCGATACACTACGCAACGCCCTCTCAATAGTCTTTCCATTATTAAGAGTAATCATATAGACAGAAAGGAAAGGCGCCACCCTTATTTCTCCCTCATATCTTTTATCATACTGATGATATTTCTTGAGGAATGATTTTTTGGGTCACCCACTATGGCTACTTTTCCGCCATAGGATGTAACTATATCCTTCTCTGGCACACTCTCTTCAGTATAGTCTGTTCCCTTTGCATGAATATCAGGTCTTAAGGTAAGGAGCAAATTTTCAACAGTCGGCTCACTAAAGACAATCACATAGTCAACACCATCTATGGATGCAACAATCTCAGCCCTCTCCATCGCCGGTATTACAACCTTTTCTCTTTTTCCAAGAGCTAAAACTGAATTATCATCATTTACCGCGATCACCAGGATATCTCCCAAGGATTTTGCCCCCTTCAGGTACCTGATGTGTCCTACATGGAGAATATCAAAACACCCGTTACCAAAAACAATGCGTTTACCCTTCTTCCTTTCTTTTTCGAGAATCTCTTTAAGTTCTATTAGATTATTTATTATCTTCCCCATGCCTTTCAACCCTTATATATGTTACCCATATCTATTTGTGTATTTCGATAGCCCTTTTCAGTTCCTCAGGGCTTACTGTGGCTGTCCCTCGCTTCATAACCACCACACCTGCTGCAAAATTGGCTATTTGCGAGGCAGTATAAAAATCAGCTCCACTCGCAAGGGAAAGGGCAACAGTTGCGCAAACAGTATCGCCTGCACCGGTCACATCTGTCACCTCATCCTTTCCTGAAATAGGTATTTCGTACGTCCTGCCACCCTTAACAAAAAGGTCCATCCCCTTATTCCCCCTTGTAATGAGAAGTGCCTTGAGATCCATGAAACGAAGAAGGCGTGTACCAACTGTCTTGATATCATAAGATTCATCAACACTTGCAAGGCTATACGCCTCTGATTCATTGGGAGTAATGATTGTCATACCCTTGAAAGACTTGAGTCTGTAACGGGAATCACCCACCACAATCTTCTTTTTCGCCAGGTCTCTCATGCAGTGGATAATTTCCTCATCCACCACACCATGTCCATAATCAGATATTATAAAGGCATCTATATAATGGCTCATCTCTTTGAGTTTCTTTACGAGCATCGCTTTTTCCGATTGGCTATACTGCCTTCCATCATCCCTGTCAATCCTTATTATCTGCTGCTTGGATGTATGGGTATCTCCTGCAAGTATCCTTGTTTTTGTAACAGTTCGACCTTTGTGACACATCAAACCACGGCGGTCCAGGGTTTTGAATCGTGAAAAAAACTTTATAAGCCTGTTGCCAATCTCATCGTCACCTATGAAGCCAACAGGATATACAGAGGCACCAAGGGCAAGAAGGTTGTTGATTGTATTACCTGCACTTCCTGGATATAATCTCTCCTCTTCATATTTTACAACCACAACAGGCGCTTCCCGTGAAAGCCTATAAGGTTTTCCAAAGATATAAACATCTGCAATAATATCCCCGATTACACATATCTTTTTGCCTTTGAATCTATCGATCAATGTAATAGGATTCGAGGATTCGAGGATTCGAGGATTCGAGCGATTTCTTTTTGACCCCTTGACCCCTTGAATCCTTGAATCCTGCCTTTTATTATCTTTTATCTTCAAGTATCTCCTCCACCATTTTAAACACTTCTTTCGGCTCTATTTCACGTAGACACTCGTGCCCTCTATCACACGCCTTTTTATTACAGGGTCTGCAAGAAATTTCCTTCTCAATAGCGTAGATATAAGGGCTTGGATAAGCTGTATAACGGTTATCCATGGGCCCAAGCAAGACAATAGTTGGTATAGAAAGGGCCGCAGATATATGGCGAGGACCAGTGTCATTACTTACCACAAAGGATGCCCGGGAAAGGCATACCTTCAAATCCCGCATGTCAAGTAATTTGATTTCCATACAATCCTTATTCTTCGCCCCTTCTTTTACTTTCAGCGCTACTTCTTCTCCGTCTTTCGCTGGTACCATATATATCTTTATACCATACTTCTCTGCAATCATATCTGCGAGGGTAGAAAAATGTTCCACAGGCCAGCATTTGGAGGGCCCATAATGCGCATCCACGATAAATACCCCATAAGCTTTATTCATATCTGTATATACTTCATCAAATCTTCTCTCCTCATCTTCAGTCACCATAAGTACCGGTACATCAAGAGACCTTTTACATCCTAATGCATCGATGATCTTCAGGTAGTGTTCTACCGTGGGTTCAGGTTCATGGGCTTCGGTTATTTTAGTGGTAAGCATGAAGCCTCTCCCGTTCTTTGAATATCCAATGCGCTCCTTGATGCGAAGGTTATAGAAGAGTAATGCAGAGCGAAAGGAATGGGGAAGCACTATACTCCTTTTAAAATCTGTCCCTTTCAATTCACCAACAATTTCAAAGAAAGAGACAACACCTTTTCCATCATAGGGCAAAAACCTATCAAAGAGTTCAAGGCCGTTGTAAATATGGATGGCGTCTGGCTTTCCCACACACCATATTTCTCCATGCACATATGATCTCAAGGCATGGAGAAAGGGAACAGCCATGACCATGTCACCCAACCAGTTAGGCAGATAGACTATCGTCCTTCCAGTCACTCTTCACGCCCATAAAGGGATTGTATTTAACTTCGTAATGTATATTTCCCATTCTTTCCATTTCTTCATCCAGTTCCTTCAAAAGCTTCACGAAATTATCTTTCTCTTTCATCCATAGACCTCTGTCCGCCATCTCAACCCTTTTCAGGAGTTCTCCATACTTACCCTTTTTATCCATATTGCCATACCCATTGATATATAGACAGAAGAGCGTTTTTAATTTCTCTATGAGGAGATTGACTTCATCACCCAATATCATACACGTTTCGTCAGTAAAGTTGTCGAGACTCCGCATCTTTTCAAAATCTATCTGCCCTGACTTCTCTGCAATTTCATAAGCCTTTGTTCCCACAAAGGGAAAGAAAAGGGACCAGCGGATACGTCCCGGTTGCACCTTTGCCAGCAATTCCACTGTTGCCATAATATCATTACGCTTTTCATGGGGTAATCCTATCATAACAAAAGCAGATGTGTGAAGTCCTGCTCTTTGGGCAACGTCAAAGGCATGCTCTATGTCTCTATTCGACATATATCTCTTCAATACATTTCTCCTTATCCTTTCGCTTCCACTCTCGAGACCGAACTTTACAATTCTGCATCCGGCTTCTTTTAGATCCCGTGCCATATCCTCATCGAAAATACGGGCATGGGCATTACACACAAAACCTATATCGGTAATCTTCCTGTATGCCTTAGAGAATTCATGGAGCCACTGCCTGTCAAAGGTAAAAATATCGTCATCGAATATAAACATCTTAATATTACGGTAACGGGTAAGAAGATAGTCTATCTCATATATCATCTCTTCTACTGTATGCCTTCTGAGATAGAACTTTGGAAGGTGTCCGTATGTTTTATAAAGTTCCATTATCTTATGGTTCAGACAATAGGTGCATCTGAAGGGACAACCTCGGGACGCAAGGAGTCCCACCCACCCATCCTTTGCATCAATCATCTGCTGGAAATCGAATATATCATAGTCCTTAAAGGGTAGCCTTGTAATGTCTATATATGGTCTTAACGGTTCAACAACAATCCTGTTATCCTCTCTGTACACAAAATTTTTGATACCTTCCGGGCTGCCCTTTCTAAGAAATTCATAGAAGGCTTCTTCTCCCTCGCCAATGCAGAGATAGTCAACCACCTTCTCTTCCATGGTTCCGTATGGATCCATAGTAGGGTGGATACCTCCGAAGATAACAGGAAGTTGAATATAGTCCTTGATACTCCGGGCAATTTCAAGGGTGTACTTGTACTGGTTGGTAAGGACTGAAATACCAACTACGTCAGGATTAATCTTAAGGACGTCCTTTTTTATCCTGTCCAGATCAAGCGGGTAACCAAGTTTCTCATTTACGTTCAAAAGGTATGTCTCTATACCGTATTTTTTCAAGAAACCTGAGATATAGGCTATGCCATAGTTAAAACCTATCTGGGCATTGAGATTGGGGTATATAAAAAGTACCTTCATTATGAATTGCGCCTTTTCATAAGTTCCCTTACCACCTCAAATACATCATCCACCTTTATTTCATCGAGACACTTTCGTTCCTTGCAATCTTTTTTCTTACAGGGACTGCACGGCAACGGCTTTTTTACAATCATATGGTTTGAGCCATAGGGTGCATTTACGGAAACATCAGTAGGACCAAATATGGCAACAACAGGTACCTTTGCCATGGAGGCAAGGTGCATAACACCTGTATCGCCACCAATGTACATCTTTACCCTTTTTAAAAGTGCAAAAAGCTGTGGTATGGTGGTTGGACATGAAAGAAATACACCGTCTCCGGAAATCTTCTTTAGATATTCTGCCTCCTTCTTCTCACCAGGTCCCCAGAGTATGAGCACGCTTCCTTTGTATGTTTCTCCTATTTTTTGAGCGAGTTCGGCATAACGTTCAAGGTTCCACCTTTTGAACTTACTGCCTTTGCTTGAAAAAGGATTCAATGCAAAGACAGGTTGCCCAATCCCATAATCTAAAAAAAATTTCTCGATATATTCATTCACATGGGATGGTATTACAGGTATGACCTCAGGGGGTCTATCATAAATGCCAAGTGCTTTTGGAATGAGCATATTTCTTTCCACCTTGTGGATGCTTTTGTCTTTTCCCTCTATTTTCTCATGGTAAAAGAGATGGCTCTTTTCCTTTGCATAGAGCTTGCTAAATCCTATTGTTTTTTTCCCTCGTACAAGGGTAGAGAGGATTGCACTCTTTATAATCCCATGAAAATCGATAATCAGATCATATTCTTTTCCCCTCAACTCTCCAATAAATGTCTTTATCTCCTGAGTTAGACCAAGGGGTTTCCCTTTCTTAAATGCTCTTACCAGGGATTGTCGTGGAAATAGGATCACGTCATCTATAAAAGGCTGATAGGCTAAGAATTCTGAAACCGAACCTTCTACAAGCCATGAAATCCTGGTATTGTCGAGTCCATCCTTCAGGGCTTTTACCGCTGGCATTGTCATGAGCACATCCCCCAGAGAACTGAGCCTGATAACAAGAATACTATTTGGGGCTGACATCTTTTAAGATTGCGAGAAGCCGGGGCGGGATTATAATGGGTTTCCGGTTGCTCGTCACACATATATGTTTTGTATGCCCTTCTACTATCAGGCTTTTATCCTTGTAAATCTCATAGTGGAAGGTCATACCTCTTGATTGCCAGTTTGGGATAGATGTCTTTACTATCAGAAGATCATCATAGGTGGCAGAATTATAATATTTCAAATCCATTCCTACCACAACAAGATGATAACCGACCTCTTCAAGTTCCCTGTATGTAAACCCCTTCTTCCTCATAAATTCAGTTCTTGCGATTTCAAAATATACAGGGTATGTTCCGTAATATATAATACCCATTCTGTCAGTATCTGCATATCGTACCCTTACGGGTATTTCAATCCATTCCACTTTTGCATGGGCATGTTTGTGCGAATTTTCCATAATTAAAGGGCCCTCATGAATTCGGGTCTCAAAAGGGAAGAATCTCGTTGATTCAATACATGTTCAATTCTTTTCAGGAGCTTCTCCTTTTCTTCAGGTAACCATCCCTTAATGGGAAGGTAGTTTGATGCGTGGTTCGATGCAAAGAACATATGGGTAGGATTTGTATGCTTTATCATAATGGCAAGCTCTTCAAGGAGCATATACGGGTCAGGCACTTCAAAGGTGCCCTTCTTTACCTCTTCAGCAAGTGGGGTGCCAGGAACAATAATAACACTCAGCGCCCCTGTATATTCAGGGTCAATTCTACTTAAAAACTTTCCTGTTTCTTCCGCATGGATTTTACTTCTCTCCACACCTCCGAGACCAAGAAGCACAGTTACAGAAAGGATAATACCTGCCTCTTTAATCCTGCGAGCTGCCTCTGCTGTTTTATCGAGTGTTGTACCTTTACATACCCTGTCAAGAACCACCTGATCGCCGGATTCCACACCAAGATAGACTATACCAACTCCAAGGTTCTTGAGTTCTTTCAATTCTTCCACGGATTTTTTTAAAATAGATTTCGTGTTACCGTAGATGCCGATACGCTCAAGCCTGGGAAAGGAATCCCTGATAAGCTGGACAACTGGCACGAGTCTCTTCTGTGGTATAACGAGTGCATCACCATCAGCAAGAAATACCTTCCTGATATACCGGGCAAACTGCTTTGCCTCTTTTATATCTTCTGCAATCTCCTCGAAAGATCTTACTTTGAATTTCTTGTCTTTATAAGAGCCACAAAAGGTACATTTATTGTGGGAACACCCAACTGTAGCCTGCAAAATAAGGCTGTCTGCCTCGCTTGGAGGCCTGTAAATTGCGCCTTCGTATCTCATTTTTCAATCCTGTAAAGCCTCTCCCCTTCCCTTACAAAACCGTATTTCTGTCTTACCACTTCTTCAAGATACCTGTCGTCCTTCTGAAGTCTGTCAATCTCTTCAGCAAGTTTGCTGTTCTCAATTTTTAAGTTTTTAATTGTAGCATGGATTAAGCTTATATCTCTCTTTAACATTACATAGCTCACAATTCCGCCTTCACCAAAAAGCATTTGAAACAAGAAGGCAACTAAAAGAATGATAAAACCATAGCGTCGTATAAATTCTTCCTGCATCGTTCTATAATTATATTAACGGCATAGGAGTAAAAAGTCAACACCATGAAATTCTAATCTATAAATGAGAAAGGATTAATAACAAGAGTAATTAGAATGATGTATCTGTTATTTCTTTATAAGTTCTATATCCACCT
>DHGO01000137.1 GCA_002402795.1 Deltaproteobacteria bacterium UBA4796 | reverse complement strand
AGTTTTTTATAACCGATTGCTCAAATGTCTTGTTCTTATAGATTTGAAAACAGGTGAACTTGACCATTCTGATATTGGTCAAATGAATTTCTATCTGAACTATTTTAAGGAAAATGAAAAGCAAGAAGATGAAAACGACCCTATTGGACTTATACTCTGTGCAAAGAAAGACGATATATTCGCAAAGTATGTTTTAGGTGGACTGAACAATAAAGTCTTTGCTTCAAAATATAAATTAGCATTGCCATCAGAGAAGGAGCTAAGACTCAAACTTAAATCCGTACCAAAATTGATAGGGAGAAAGAAATGATTGTTTCAGAAATAAGATATAATCAGGCAATTGAAAGATTAAGATTTGATGCGGAATTTTATAAGCCATAATATTTGAAAACAGAATTAAATCTTAACTGAACCGGAAGGCTATGACTCATTCAATCTTCAAATGAACCCTATCTGTCATGGATAGTCCAATTTTTTATAAGCGTCTTAAGATCGTCTATAAACTTATCGAAACCTTTTACTTTATCGCTTTCTTCAATCCTTGCCTCGCTCATCACATAGCTTCCATCTGTATCTATCTCCACAATTGCCCTGCCTTTTTTTGCAGGATATTTGCTTGTAAGTGTACCATCTTCATCAGGAGTTACAAAAAAGACCTTAATATGTTTTGTTACTTCATCATTCGATAATTTAATCTTCCAGTATCCTGTTTGAGCAATTCTTTCCCGCAGAGTAACCTTGCTTGATATAACAGATATGACATTATAATCCTCAGGGTTATAAATTATTATATCAACATCAGGGAGGTGAGCTCCGAATTCTCCATAATCAACAAGCAGATTTCTTTTTACAATCCCTAATTCTCTTGAAAGGTTTTTACTGTTTGTCCTTTCCAATGTATTGCCTTCAATAATCTTCAAACCAAGTTTTTCAACTTCATCCTTGATTATATGCATTATAAGTTTTTCAAGATTTTTTCCTTTAAATGCTCGCCACGACTGTTCATGGTCAGGAGTTCTTCCTGAAGCGATTGCCTGGGCGGCTGTTGAGCTATTTATAAAATATTCCTTATGTAACTTTTTGGCTTCACTTAATATTTTCGAGATGTATTTATACGTATCAGCACCATATAACTGCCTTTTTCTATTATATATTTGTAGTAAATTTTTAAACGTCATCCTCTTACCTTTACGTCCTGCTTTCATTGTTACGATTTCGCTGTCCCTTACCTCTTTTGTATTGTGTCCATTCTGTTTTTCTTTTTAAGTTTCTTGATGGAAGATTTTCTGGTTTTTTCATTATAAGGAGATATTTAAAACCCCTTAAATAAAAATTAAAACGGATTGCTCTATTATACCATATCCCAGTATTGGATGTCTGATTTCTGCGAGCAACGGAGATTATATCCACTGTTTCGAAATATTTTGATAACCTTTCGTAGACCTTGAAACCAACAGGAGTAAATCTCTTTTTGGCCCACTGGTCTCCTATCAACCATCCAATGACTTTTCCTGGTTTTAATATACGGAGACACTCCTTCATAACCTTTTCGAGTTCATTATAGAACCTTTCGTCCTCTGCCGAGATATTCCCTATATTGTCAGGATGGTCATTGTATTTTATATTATCCCCGTACGGGGAATCGATAAATATCATATCTACGCTATTATCTTTAAGAGGTATACTCCTTGCGTCATTCTGAATTATATCAGGCCTTGGTGGTGCAATTTCATAGGCAATACACTTACGATTCTCTTCACGACATACATCAAGCGTTGTTCCACTTCCTGCCATAGGGTCAACAACGAGGTCTCCTGGCTCAGTATAGCGCTTGATCATATTATAGATGATAAATGCAGGCGTTACCCCTGCATACTTATTATCACCCTTCTGTGTTTTTCCATAGCTTTGTTTTGGATAATCCCATAAGGTTGTAGCTTCAATTGCAGGTTTATCATCAAGTAGGGTTTTCGATGTTGGGCTAATCTTGTTTCTCACAATATTAAAGTCAAACTCTTTAGGGTTATTTAAATAATTTATAAGTACATCAATTTGATCTTTATTCAGAAAAAACCTCCAGTTGATACCCATTCTTGAAAAGACCTTCTTGATACCCCGTGCAGTCTTTATCTCCCCATCCTTTTCTACCTCTACCTGGTATGGATACATGCCCTTCCAGGCATCAGGAATGATATCCTTTTTACCGCTGGTTTTTGCGGAAAAAACGCCGTATAAAGTATCACTATCCATATTAAATAAAAAAAGGGTATCCCCCTTTTCTATCTTATATACATTATCTGAATAGAGTCTGTTTGTACCAAAAACCATGTTGCTAAAACATTCCTTTTCAGTCTTGTTTGTACATGCAAATATATAGCCCTTCATAATATAGACCTCATTAAATGTTTACCACAAAAATCACCGAAATAGAATATTTAGATAAAGGCGTATAAAACTTATGGGCTCTATGGTCTTTATTTTCCGAATCTATACCTCTATGGAATGTAAATGCCTGTTGCTTTTCGCACCTCATCCATCGTCTTTCTGGCTATGGCACCGCATTCCTGAGCACCCTTTTTAAGGACGTCTATCACATAACCCGTATCTTTTTGAAGGGCAAGCGCCCTTTCCCTGATTGGCGTGAGTTCTTTTTTGACATTTTCGAAAAGCATCTTTTTGCAGTCTATGCATCCAATGCCTGCTGACCTGCACTCTCTGTCAATCTCCAGGAGCATCTTATTTTCTGAGAATGCCCTGTGTATTGTGTAGATATTACAGACCTCTGGATTACCCTTATCTGTACGCCGTACCCTGTTCACATCTGTCACCGCTGTCCGTAACTTTTCCCACACATCTTTCTCATCTTCAAGTACGCCTATGTAATTATTGAGTGTCTTTGACATCTTTGACTGACCATCTACACCAAGGATGCGTGGCGCCATGGATAGGATTACCTGTGGCTCTGGAAAGATTGTACCATACCTGCTATTGAACTTCCTTGCCACTTCCCGCGATAGCTCCACATGCTGCACCTGATCTTCGCCAACCGGGACAAAATCTGCCTTATAGATAAGAATATCTGCAGCCTGCAGCACAGGATAACCCATAAGACCCATATTGATATTTGCTCTGTGCTGTCTGGATTTGTCTTTGAATTGCGTCATCCGTTCAAGCTCGCCGATTGGTGTTATGCAATTGAATATCCATGTCAGTTCAGTATGTTCGGGGACATGGGATTGAACAAATATTTTGCATTTTTCAGGAGAAAGTCCACAGGCAATGAGCACGAAGGCTGTTTCAATAGTCCTCCGTGCCAGTTCTTCTATGTTGTATTCAACAGTAATGGCATGGTAATCCACCACACAATAAATACAATCATACTCCTCTGTAAGGTGCACCCACTCTCTTATGGCTCCCACATAATTTCCCAGATGGATATCTCCCGTAGGCTGTATGCCGCTGAAGATTTTTTTCATCAATTCCTCCACAATAGTGATGATGTGAGGTTACCGAATATGTGACAAATATTACATTACAAGAATGGATGAAATCAATAACATAAATATCCTCTCAATTTTATTACCTTTTGGCACTCCATTCCTCAGGCTTTTCTCCTTAGCTAAAGGTATATAAAAATCCTTGACAATTGATTCTCTGAAGTCTATAGTTGAATAAAAAATTGTATACAGTATCCAAAAAAGGGGGAGAAATGGATGATTATGAACTATTCAGAAAAGTAACTGTCCTTTCACTTGAGCAGGCGACAGTCTTACCCTACCTTACATACAGGCTTGCCCTTGATGGAGCACATATTATCAGGATGGAACACCCGGTGTATGGAGACCCGAACAGAAGGGTGGGCGAAAATCGACTCAATGAAGACAGGATGTATACATATTTCCTCGCAATCAATTGTCAGAAAAAGGCTATAACCCTTGATTTAGGAACCCCTGAGGGTCAGGAGATATTTAAAAAATTGCTCATAGAACTCAATGTTGACATATTTGCAACAAACCAGCTCCCGAGAAATTATAAAAAACTTGGTATTGATTATGAGATGGTAAAGGCAATTAAGAAGGATATTATCTGGGTTGGTCTAACAGGTTTTGGCCCGGAGAGCAATGAAGCTGCCTATGACCCTATACTCCAGGCACGGGGTGGTCTTATGGAACTCACAGGAGACAGGGATAGTTCTCCCTATGTGCTTGGAGTGCCTCTGCCTGACATGGGTGCCAGTGAACATGCCTATGGCCAGATTATGAGGGCCCTCTACAAGAGAGAGGCAACGAAAGAAGGCTCAAGGATAGATGTATCCATGTTTCAGAGCACCGTATCATGGTTGACCGTTCCTATTACACAAACAAAATCTTTCCACAAAAAGAGTACGCGAAGGGGAAATACCCACGAGTTCTTTGCCCCGGTAAGTGTCTATAAGACAAAGGATGGTTATGCATACATTGCATTGGGGAACGACATACAGTGGGAGAGGATGCTGAAGATAGAAGGGTTTGAATCCCTTGCAAAAACAGAATATGCGAGGAATGAAGGGAGAATAAAGGACGTGAAGAAGTTGAATAAAGCCATCGAGGAGGTAACGAAAAAATATTCCACAGATAAACTCATTGCATTATTTACCAATGCAACCATACCTATTTCAAAGGTGAATACAATTGAAGAAGTCATTGAAGATCCCTATGTAAAAGGCGAGATACTCTCCTCTACTGATGAAAAGACAAAGGTAACCATTTACCTTGCTCCTCCGCCTGTTACGAGCAGTTACGTGAAGTCTCTCAATTGGACATTAACATTTCCACCCCGTTTCGGAGAACACAATGAAGAGATTTATTGTAAAAGGCTTGGATATTCAAAAGAACAACTGGAGTCATTTAAAACAAAAGGCATTGTGTAAAAAAGGTGACCATATTAAAAGCCCGAAGGGATATTATACACGAGTGGTTATATTGTATCGTATAAAACATTACAGGAGAAGGAACAATGGATTTTGAGGGTATCAAGAAAGAACGATTTTTAAGGGAGCAGGTCTATAAACGAATAAAAGACTCTGTGTTAAATGGAATACTTAAACCGAATGCAAGACTTATCGAAGAGAAACTGGCAAAAGATATGGGAACAAGCAGAACACCTGTGCGAGAAGCAATCCAGAAAATCGAAAAAGAAGGGCTTATCAAGAAGCTTCCAAAAGGAGGTTTTGCAGTAAATGTTATTGCAGAGCATGAGATTAATGAGGTCTTTGACGTTCGAGGTGTCCTTGAGGGATATGCAGGCTACCTTGCTACATTGAGGGCAACTGAAAGTGATATTAAGGCACTTGAAGACATTGTACAGAGAGAGGAGGTATGCCTTAAGAAAAAGGATGTGGATAGCATTGTTCAGCTTAATACTGAATTTCACGATACCCTTTACAAATCTGCAAAGAGCTCAAAGCTTTATGCCATAATCAATGATTTGAGGGATTACATCCATCGTTACAGAATCATTATATTGAGATATGAAGGAGCGGCTGAAATATCCATACAGGATCACAAAGACATGATTGCCTTGATGAAGTTGAAGCAGGCACGGCGTGTGGAGAGGCTTGTGAGGAAGCACATTACAAAGGGCAAAAACATTGTTAAAAAGAAGGTCAGGCAGGAATTACAAACAAAATAGAGAAAGGAGCAATGCATTGGAAAAGAGAATCAGAATCCTTATTGCGAAGCCAGGCCTGGATGGCCATGATAGAGGTGCAAAGGTGGTTGCCCAGGCATTACGGGATGCAGGCATGGAAGTCATATATACGGGATTACACCAGACCGTAGACCAGATAGTGAATGCCGCATTACAGGAAGATGTGGATATTGTAGGATTGAGTATTCTTTCAGGTACCCATATGACCATATGTGAAAAGCTCCTTAAGGGTATGCGCGAAAAGGGCATTGGCGATAAGGCAGTTGTTGTAGGAGGGGTTATACCGGAGAAGGACATTCAGAGATTATATGATATGGGTATACAGGGCGTTTATCCTAATGGAACACCCTTTGATACAATAATTGCTTCCTCACAGAAAATAGCGAACAGGTAGGAGGGGCTATGGGAGTAGCAACATACATAAAAGATGGCGAAGAGATTAAAGAGGTCATATTAGAATCAGGCATATCAGTAAAACCCATATACGGACCTGATGATATAAAAGATTTCAATTATAGCGAAGACCTTGGTAACCCCGGTGAATATCCATTCACACGGGGTATTCATAAATTTATGTATAGAAAGAATCCTTACACCATGAGGCAATACTCTGGTTTTGGTACCCCTGAAGAGACAAACGAGAGATTCAAATTTCTTATTTCTCAGGGACAAACAGGGCTCAATGTAGCCTTTGATCTTCCTACCCAGATGGGCCTTGATTCTGATGACCCTCTTGCAGAAGGTGATGTGGGAAGAGTGGGTATGGCTGTTGATAGTTTGCGTGATTTTGAAGAGGCTTTTAAAGATATTCCTCTTGATAGGATAGGTTCAGGACTTACAATCAATGCAGTTGCGAGCATCATGCTTGCCATGTATCAGGTTATGGCAGAGGAATATGGGTATTCTCCTGACGTTATAAGCGCTACCCCTCAGAACGACATTCTGAAAGAGATGGTAGGGAGAGGTATGTGGATTTTCCCTGTGGGTCCATCAATTCGTCTCATAGGTGATACCATTGAATATTCTGCAAAATATCTTCCGAGGACGAACCCTGTAAGTGTGTGTGGCTATCATATCAGGGAATCAGGGGCAACCCCTTCTCAGGAGATTGCCTATGCATTTGAAATTGCCACAACCTACATTGACCATGTGCTTGAAAGGGGTTTGAAAATTGACGACTTTGTTCACAGGTTTTCTTTCAACCTTGATATATATGGAAATTTTTTTGAACAGATTGGGAAATTCAGGGCAGCGAGAAAGATATGGGCAAAACTTATAAAAGAAAAATATGGAGCAAAAAATCCACGCTCCCTGTGGTTCAGAATGCTTGCCGGTGGTGGGGGCGGGGGACTTACAAAGGAACAGCCTGAAGTAAATATTGTACGCAGTGCATACTATGCCATGATATCAGCCCTCTCAGGAACACAGACCATGGCGCTCTGTTCCTATGATGAAGCATACACAATCCCTACTCCAAGGGCTGCATTAATATCCTTGAGGACCATGCAACTCTTGCTTGAAGAGGTAGGTATAAGGGATACTGTGGATCCCCTTGCCGGTTCATATTACATTGAGTGGCTTACAAAGGAGATGGAAAAGAAGATTAAAGAAGAGATGCGGAAGGTTGAGAATATAGGGGGTATGGCATATGCAGTGGAAACCGGTTATGTTCAGAGGGAAGTAGCAAGGCAGGCATATCTTTTTGAAAAGGCTCTTCAGGAAAAGACCAAAATAAAGATTGGTGTTAATAAATATGTGATGGAGGAAGAGCCCCACAAAGTGGAGCTCCATGAATATAACCCTAAGGTTGCGGACGAACAGATTGCAAAACTTAAAGAGATACGAAGGGTAAGGAATTCACGGGCTGTTCTCCAGGGTCTGAAAGGCCTTGAAGTTGCGGCACGGGGGAAAAAGAATGTCATGCCTTACCTCATTGCCTGTATAAAGGAGTATGCAACTGTAGGTGAAATGACAAAGGTCTTCAAAGACATTTTTGGTGAGTTTAAGGAACCATCAATATTTTAATTTAGAGAAACGAGGGATATATGAAAGAGAACTGTTACCGTCTGGGTTGTGACATAGGTGGCACATTTACTGATTTTGTGTTGCTCAATGATGAGACAGGAGAGATGATAACAGGGAAGTGCCTCACCACTCCACAAGACCCTTCTGATGCAGTAGAAGAGGGTATCAGGGCGCTCGAAAAGGTAGCGCCGAATTTTGTAGGAAAGCTCGACGAATTGATACACGGAACAACGCTTGTTATCAATTCCATTATTGAAAGAAAAGGGGCAAGAACAGGACTCATTACAACAAAAGGTTTCAGGGATGTCCTCGAGCTTGGAAGGGAGATACGATATGCCCCGTATGATATATTTGCTGAATTTCCAATGCCCCTCATCCCGAGGAGATTTCGTATTGAAGTTGATGAGAGGGTCCGTAGTGATGGAAGTATTTTAAAACCCCTAAATCAAGAAGAAGCAAGGGGTGCAGTAAGAAAATTGCTTCAAATGGGTGTGGAATCCATTGCTGTATGTCTCATTAATTCCTTTGAAAACCCAACCCATGAACTTATGATCAAAAAGATTATTAAAGAGGAAGCGCCAGATATCTCAACATCCATTTCTTACTATGTTCTACCTCAAATCAAAGAATACGAGAGAACAAGTACAACCGTTACAAATGCCTATGTAAAACCCCTTACAGGACGCTATCTTTCCAGGCTTGCAGATAGATTGGTATCAATTGGTTTTAAAGGCAAACTCTTTATCATGCTTTCGAGCGGAGGTGTTACGTCAGTTGAAACAGCTGCTGAGTTTCCTGTGAGGGTTATCGAATCAGGTCCAACTGCAGCGGTAATTGCAGGTCAATACTACGGTAAACATTTCAATATTCCAGAAATGTTCTGTTTTGATATGGGCGGTACAACAGCGAAGTCATGCCTCATTCAGAAAGGTGTTGCAGGCGTTGTACCCACCTTTGAGGTTGGAAGGGTTCAAAGATTCATGAAAGGGAGTGGTCTGACCATCCAGGTTCCTGTTGTTGATTTGATGGAGATAGGAGCTGGAGGTGGAAGCATTGCAAAGATAAGCAAGATGGGAACACTCCAGGTGGGCCCTGAAAGTTCTGGTGCAGACCCGGGTCCTATCTGTTACGGCAGAGGAGGAGTAGACCCGTGCGTAACAGATGCTGACCTTCTCCTTGGATACCTTGATGAAAACTATTTTCTTGGCGGAGAAATGAAGCTCGACAAAGAAGGAGCACGTAGCGGTATGGAAGAAAGGATTGCCCGCCCCTTAGGTGTTTCTTTTATCCAGGCCATCTGGGGTATTCACGACCTCATAAACGAAACCATGGCAGCAGCCGCAAAGACACATATTGCAGAAAAAGGTGGTAACCCAAAGATTGTGACCATAGCCGCCTTTGGAGGTGCAGGCCCTGTTCATGCTTATGGACTTGCAAAGAAACTTGGTAGCTCTCGTTTGCTTGTGCCACCAAATGCTGGTGTAGGCTCAGCTATGGGCTTTTTCACTGCCCCCAGGGCTTTTGATTTATTGAGGAGCCATAAGGTCTCATTGTCTGACAGCAACTTTATGGAAATAGAGGATATCTTTAGAGCCCTTGAAGGGGATGCAGCAAAGATACTGAAAAAAGAATCAGCCGATGATGTAATACGCTATATAAGGTCTCTGGATATGCGTTTTGTTGGCCAGGGTTCTGAAGTGAATGTTCTTCTGCCTCCTGGTGAATTTACTAAACTTAAAAAGGATGATATACGCCATCTTTTTGACGATGTTTATGAAAAACTTTATGGCAGAACTTATCCTGACTCTGAAGTAGAATTCATCAATTTTAAAGTAAGGGCAAGCCTTCCTGAACGTCTGCTGCAGCTTCCCAGGCTTAAAAAGCAGAAGGGACAAAACCTTAAACAGGCAATAAAAGGTAAACGGCTGGCTTACTCCCATCCTGCAAAGGACTTTGTCCCCTATACAGTCTTTAACAGATACAAACTCTTTCCTGATGCAAGTTTTCAGGGCCCTGCAATTATAGAGGAAAAGGAGTCCACCCTCATTGTGGGTGAAGGTGCTTATGTAAGGATGGATGATTTTGGATTTCTCTGGGTTGAGCTTAAGGAGGTGAGATGATGGCACGCATATTTGACCCCATAACATTAGAGATACTATGGCGCAGGCTCATTTCCATTGTGGATGAAGCAGATGGAAGTGTTGCCCGTACAGCCTTCTCCAGCCTTCTCAGGGATGCCCATGACTATACCTGTATGTTTACGGATAGAAAAGGTCGGGAACTGGCTCAGGGAACCTTTGCAACTCCTGGCCAGTCAGGTGCCATGGCCTTAGGTATTAAAAACCTTGTGAATAAATTTTCCATAGACTATTACCAGCCTGGTGATGTCTTTATTACAAATGATCCGTGGGCACTTGCAGGGCATCTGAATGATGTTTGTGTAATGAGCCCTATTTTCTATAAAGAAAAAGTTGTAGCCTTTACCGCCTGCGTATTTCACCACTCTGATATTGGTGGTCGTGTTTCTTCAGATAACCACGATATCTTCGAGGAAGGTCTTTTTATACCTTTTGTAAGGCTCTATGATAAAGGCGTACTGAACGAGTCAGTTCTTCAGATGATTCGCTGGAATGTCAGGACGGCTGATGAAGTAATCGGTGATATAAGATCCCAGATTGCAGCAAACTATGTTTGTGCAGAAAAGATATGCCAGATGCTTAAAGAGAGCAACCTTGAAAATCTGGACGATCTGGCAGACCAGATAATCGGTCTTACAGAGAAAAGTATGAGAGAAGAAATAGAAAAGATTCCTGCCGGTGTCTATCATGCGAAAGGAATTATAGAGCAGACAAAGGGGAAGGAAGACATAACGATCAATGCAAAGGTGGAGATAAACGGGAGCGACATTATCATTGACCTCGATGGTTCTTCTCCTCAGGTAAACTGGGGAGGGAATGTGGTCTACAATTTCACCTATGCCTATGTATTTATGGCAATCAAGAGTATGTTTGCTCCTGATATACCCAATAATGATGGCTGTGCTCAGCCTATCAGACTTACTGCACCGGAGGGCAGTGTTGTGAATTGTAGATTCCCTGCTGCAGTGGCTGCGAGGATGCAGATAGGCCATTTCATGACAGAGGTGATATATCGTGCCCTTTCAGGTGTTCTTCCTCACAAGGTTATAGCAGGCTCAGGTGGCACACCTGCAGCTATGAATGTATTTTATGGAAGAAGGAAAGATGGTAAGCCGTGGCACTCGGTTATCATCAGAGGAGGTGGTATGGGGGCAGGTGCCAACAACGATGGTAATTATGTCTATATTTTTCCGGCAAATGGTGCCAATACACCTGTCGAGATATTTGAAAGCGATACCCCTCTCATTATGGAAAAGAGAGAACTCATTGTAGATTCTGGCGGTCCGGGTAAGATGAAAGGGGGTCTCGGAAAGAGGGAGGTTTTCAGAGTTCCAGATGATGAATACGCACCTCTTCCGCCTGTGAATCTTGGAATCCAGGCAGGAAGATACGTATATCCGGCCGAAGGGCTTTTTGAAGGGAGCCCTGGAAAGAGGGCACAGTTTCTTATAAATGGCGAGCCTGGAGACCCTTATGGATTAACACAATTGAAGCCCGGTGATGTTGTTACTATTGATGCACCAGGGGGTGGTGGCTATAAAAATCCCCTTGAACGGGATCCTGAGATGATATTGCATGATGTGATTGAGGGGTATATAAGCCTCGAGAGCGCATGGAATGACTACGGTGTTGTTATTGACCCTGTGTCGCTTACTCTTAATATGGAAGAAACAAAGAAACTACGGAAAGAAAAAATGAGGAAGGGGGTATGAAGGAAAATGAGATTTGATGGAAAAGTAAAGAGTCAGGATGAACTGAAGGCTTTACAGCTTGAGGGTCTCAGGTGGACAGTGAACCATGCGTATAATGATTCAGCACACTATAGAAAAAAGTTAGATGAAAAGGGTGTAAAACCTGAGGATATCAAGACCCTTGATGATATCCGTAGACTTCCTTTTACAACAAGCAAAGATTTACAGGAGGGATATCCCTTCCCGCTTTTGAGCGTGCCCATGGAGAAAGTGGTACGCATCCACGCATCGAGTGGCACAACAGGCAAGAGAAAGGTGCTCTGCTATACAGCAAAGGACGTGGATGACTGGGCTGATATGTTTGCCCGGTGCTATGAATATGCAGGTTGTACCCTGAAAGATAGAGTTCAGGTTACTGTTGGATATGGTGTATGGACCGCAGGCTGGGGATTTCAGAATGGCTGTGAACGTTTTGGCGCCATGTCTATTCCCATAGGTCCCGGTAATATTGAGATGCAACTCCAGTTTCTTGTAGACTTTCAGACAACAGTTATAGCCTCTACCGCGTCCATGGGGCTCCTTATGGCTGAAGAGATTGATAAGAATGGACTCCGTGGAAAGATTGCTTTGAAAAAGTTCATATTTGGTTCTGAACGAAGTAGCGACGCCATGAGGCAGCGCATATCAGACCTATCGGGTGTCAAACTTGAAGAACTCTATGACATCCCGGGGCTCACCGAACTTTATGGACCTGGAACAGGACTTGATTGCAGGCACCATACAGGCATTCACTACTGGGCTGATTACTATATTCTTGAGCTTCTGAACCCTGAAACCTTAGAACCGACAAAACCTGGAGAGGTGGGGGAAATGGTGGTAACAACCCTGTGCAAGGAAGCAGCACCTTTAATCCGCTACAGGACGCGAGACCTCACAAGGCTCATAGAAGGAGAGTGTCCATGCGGAAGCATCATGCCGAGACATGACAGAATTCTTGGCAGGTCAGACGATATGTTTATCTTCAGAGCAGTGAACATCTATCCAAGCCATATCGACGAGATACTCTCTAAAATTAAGGATGTGGGGAGCGAATACCAGATTATTCTATACAGAAAAGAGAGCAGTAAAGACCACATGCTCATAAAGGTAGAGAGGGCAAAAAGGCTCCCTGATGATAAGGAAAAGGACAAACACATAAGGAAGGAGATAGAGCAAACCATTAAGAAACAGATTCTCGTGAGTTGCGACGTGGAGGTTGTTGGTTATGGAGAACTGCCGAGGTCAGAAAGAAAGACAAAAAGGGTATTTGATAATAGAGATTAACATAACCCGAATATTCTAAGCTCCATGCTTGAAGCTCAAAAAGGAGGACCCGTTGAGAGGATATGAGTATTACAAACCAGGCACCATAGAAGAAGCCATACGTCTTATGACTTCGCTCGAAGATGCACAGTACATTGCTGGCGGTACTGATGTACTGGTTCTGTTACGCCAGAAGAAAATCAAACCAGGACACATTATTTCATTACGGAACATCAAGGACCTTGCATTTATAGCCCACCACAACGGATTACACATAGGGAGTGGTACAACGCACGCTGAAATAGAAAGGAATGAGATTATCCGGAGAAATTATTCTGCCCTCCATGATGCTACAAGCAACTTGGGTTCCGTACAGATAAGAAACGTTGCAACAATAGGTGGAAATATCTGCAATGCCGCACCCTCTGCAGACACTGCCTGTCCCTTGCTTGTGCTTGATGCCGGGGTTACAATTGCAGGGCTGGAGGGTGAACGAAAAATACCCGTTGACGAATTTTTCCTTGGACCTGGAAAGACGGTTTTAAGAAAGGGGGATATCCTGAAGGAGTTTGTCATGCCTCTTTTTGGACCCACAACAGGTTCATCATATATAAAGCATACACGGCGGCAGGCAATGGACCTGCCAATCATAGGTGTGGCAACGAGGATTACCATTTCTATAGGAAAGAATGGCGGGGAACTCCGTTGCAGAGATATACTCTGTACCATTGAGGACGTATCCAACCTTCTCGCCCGGTTTGAAGATGAAGAACTAAGGTGCGAGGACATAAGAATTGCCATGGGTGTTGTTGCGCCAATACCAATGCGGGCAAAAGAGGCAGAGGCAGCCCTGAAAGGTAAGATTATCTCGGAAAAGCTTTTTGAAGAGATAGGAGAAATTGCTGCAAATGAAGCTGCACCAAGGGATAGCGTGAGAGGCGAGGCGTGGTACAGAAGGGAAATGATAAAAGTACTTGTGAAGAGAAGTATTTTACGTTCCATTGACAGAATTATCAGACCCGATGATATGGTTTATCCAGAGAGATTGTGGTAGGGAGGAAACAATGAAAAAGGAGATAACCTTTATTTTAAATCAAGAGGAAGTAAAGGCTGAAGTTCAACCTGAGTGGACATTGCTATACTTTTTAAGAGAGGTCTTAGGACTTACAGGAACAAAAGAAGGATGTGGATATGGCGAATGTGGTGCCTGTACGGTTATTGTTGATGGAAAGGCTATAAATTCATGTCTCTATCCTATACTTGAAGTAGAGGGTAAGAGTGTCACAACCATCGAAGGCATTATTTCCAGGGATGGGGAACTCCATGATTTACAGAAGTCATTTATAGAACATGGTGCAGTACAGTGCGGTTTTTGTACACCCGGTATGATCATGTCAGCCAAGGCACTGATTGATGAGAAAGAAAAACCCACAGTGGATGAGATAAGGCATACAATAGCCGGTAATCTCTGCAGGTGTACAGGTTATGTAAAGATTATTGATGCGATAAAATCGGTTGTTGATAGGAGGTAGCAATGGACAATTTCCCTGTTGTTGGACAGAGGATTCCCAAGAGGGATGCCCCTCAGAAAGTAACCGGGAGTGCAATTTACATTCAGGATTTAAAAATACCAGGCATGCTTTATGGGAAAATCCTTTACAGCAAATACCCCCATGCGCGGATTTTGGCTATCGATACATCAAGGGCAGAACAATTACCAGGCGTTAAAGCAGTAATAACAGGTTACAATATACCGCCATTTAAGTTTGGTTTCTTTAAGGATAACCCACCCCTTAAATCCGGCAAGGTACTCTCTATGAGGGATGAGGTTGCTGCTGTTGCCGCTACCTCACCTGAGATTGCAGAAGAAGCCCTTGAAATGATTCAGGTGGAGTACGAGGAACTGCCCGGAATCTTTGACCCGATTCAAGCAATGCAGGAGGGGGCACCAATACTCCATGAAGGACTTAAATCAAACGTATTAAAACTTCCATGGAGGCTCATCTGCGGTGATGTGGATACGGCAAAAAAGGAATCCCACTGCATTGTTGAAGATACCTTCTCCACCCAGTGGGTTACCCATTGTTGCCTTGGAACGAGTGGTTGCGTCGCAAGCTTTGATATAAACAATAATCTCACGATGTATAGCAATACCCAGATACCATACCTTGCCCAGCGAGACTATATAGATGCCCTTAATGTCTTTGGCATCAAAAACAGAAAGGTGAGGGTTATTCAGTGCATAATTGGCGGTGGCTTTGGAAGTAAGCTCGATACCTATGCCTATGAATACATCGCCATACTTCTTGCATTGAAGACAAGAAAACCTGTAAAGGTGCTTTTTACAAGAGAGGAGGAATTTATTGCTACATCACCGAGACAGAGTACCATAACGAAGATATCCCATGGTTGTACAAAAGAGGGAAAGTTGCTTTTCAGGGAGATGGAGATGATCCTTGATAATGGTGCGTACACATCGTGGGGCGCAACAACGCCATCGGTTATGATGATGCCCATTTCCTCCCTGTATAAGGTACCGAACGTGAAGTATATAGCAAAATGTGTTTATACAAATAATACATACTCTCAGGCAATGAGGGGTTATGGAAATCCTCAGGCAACATTTGCCATAGAATCTTCTCTTGACCAGTTAGCTGAGAAGATGGGTATGGATTCTTACGAACTACGACTTATCAATGCGAATGAACCAGGTGAAATAACGCCTCAAAATTTCAAAGTTACAAGCTGTGGTATGAAGGAGTGTATTGAAGAAGTAGCAAAAAGGATAGACTGGAAAGGAAAAAGGGGTAAGGATAAAGGGAGAGGCGTTGGTATGGCATCCCTCATTCATGTGGGTGGTGGCGCACGGGTATACAAATCAGATGGTTGCGGCACCATTATAAAAATAGACGATTATGGCAAGGTGGATGTCTTCACAGGTGCCTCTGAAATTGGACAGGGTTCAGAAACAGTTATTGCACAGATTGTGGCAGAGGTGCTCGGCGTGAACGTGGAGGATGTGAATGTAATTAATAATGATACAGACGTATGTCCCTGGGATGTGGGTGTTCATGCAAGCAGGACAACATTTGTTGCTGGTAATTCTGCCCTTGGAGCTGCAAAGAAGATAAAAGAGCAGATTCTGGAGATTGCATCGAAAAGCATTGGCGAAGCTCCTGAACATCTTGATATCCAAAAGGGGCTTATCTTTTCCACAAAGGATAAAGAGAAAAATACCCCTCTGGGGAAGGTTTTACGGAATGCCCACTACTCAACAGGTGGCAAGATGCTTATGGCAGAATACTTCTATGACCCTGCCAATGAAAACTTTGATAAGGATTTCAAGGGAAACCTCTCTGTTTCCTATGCCTATGGCACTCATGGAGTGGAGGTGGAAGTGGATAGGGATACAGGAAGGGTCACGATACTCAAATACATTGCTGCCCATGATGTAGGTCGTGCCATTAATCCTATGATGCTTGAAGGTCAGATTTATGGTGGTGGCTTGATGGGCATAGGATATGCATTGAGCGAGAATATGAACTTCAGGGAAGGCAGATTGATGAACCCCAATTTTCTTGATTATAAAATGTTAACCGCAAAGGATGTACCTCCTGTGGAGCCTGTGATAGTGGAAACAAACGATAAAGACGGACCTTTTGGAGCAAAAGGCATTGGTGAGCCAGGACTTGTACCAACAGCTCCAGCTATTGCGAACGCTATATACGATGCAGTGGGGATAAGGATAAAGGACCTCCCTATTACGCCGGAGAAGATATTAAAGGCACTGAAAGAAAAGGAGAAGAGAGGGCAGTCAGGAGAAGAGGGGAAATAAAGAATCATTGACATTGTTTGTGATAGGATAGATAATACCTTGAGATAAGGCATGTATAACATGCAATCGAGAGGAGCAACAATGAGATATAAATTAATCTTTTCAATCATTATGGTCTTTATGGCAGGGTTATTCGTCACGCCTGTATATGCAGAGAATACTGTTAAAACTCCAGATCCAAATACAGGGTTTACCCCCTCAGAAGCAGTTTTCCTTGATGTCTTTGTACTGAGGCCGGCCGGTCTTATCGGGTGTGCCATTGGGCTTGTGGGAACGGTCATATCCGCTCCATTTGTTGCCACATCACAGAGTGGAAAAAAGGCATACAGAGGGCTTCTTGAAGAACCCTTTGCTTATACCTTTAAAAGACCCATAGGCCAGATAGATTATTAGGCCTTTTCGTGCTGTCTTGAATACTGTTTATCTTTATTTAGCCCATTCCCGCCAGTTAAGTCCTGTCTTCTTCTCCCAATCAGATTCAAAACGTTCTGTGAAAAATGCATGAAGTTTCTCGAAAAGTCTTTTCCATCCAGAGGTATAATCATATTTCAATATATCCTCAAGGAATGGCACAATTTCTCCAAGCTTTTCTTTTGGGAGATATGCTCGTGCCTTCATATCAAACGAGCGTTTGAGCGACTCTGAGTTTAAAGAATGGGCAGTAAGCATGGCAACCCTCATGTGTTTTTTTACAGCAAGGTCAAGGAGATCAAATCCCCTTACACCCATAATATCAAGTATCACCACATCGTAATCATTGCTGTTTATCATTTTCACAGCGCTTTCGTATGAGGTTGCCTTATCAAACTTGCAATTCGGGCATGCATCCATAATCTCTTCTTCCAGGACTTTTAGAACATCAGGCTCATCATCAACAGCAAGAATACGCTTGCCATCGAGAATGCTTGTACTCATTGCTACCTCCTTTTAATATTAAATTAAAGGTGGAATACGGACCGTAAAACGTGTCCCTACCCCTTCCTTAATGTTTACAGTAATCTCACCCCCCATACTTTCTATAAGGTCTTTTACACAGGAAAGCCCAAAGCCAAACCCCTGTATGTTAATGCCTTTGTTTTCTTCAATGTTTAGAAAACGTTTAAAAATGGCATTCCGTTTATCTTCAGTTATACCAGGACCATCGTCTTCAACTGTAATAACAATCTCTGTGTCTCCGCTTATTGCAACTTTCATGCGTGAACGTCGATATTTCAGTGCATTGGTAATCAGGTTTCTCAATATTTGCTTTACTTTTTTTTCATCGTGCATAAAAGGAGATACCAGATATTTACCTGTTATTTCAAGTATTACGTTATGCTCTTCAAGTATTTGGTTAAAAACTTCCCTTGATAGACTCCTGTAGAGCTTTTCAGCAACTTCGCTATCTATAACCTCAAAGGCTTCACATAATGATTCCTTGAGGACACTTTCAATATTGAAGGAATTTTTTTTGAATACGCCTTCTTCACAGCGGTATATCTCTATCATATCATAGAGAAATGACTGTGCTTTCTGAGAATTTCTTAAAATACGCTGCAATGCCTCCCGCTGGCGCTCTGTTATTGGACCGTAGGTACTTTCTTTGTTGAGAAGGTTTGTTACAGAGGTAAGAACTACAGAAAGAGGACCTGTGAGATCATGAATGAGTAAATCAATAAGAGGGTCTTTTTTATTCATAAAGTGAAGCTTAACCTACCTTGTCTGGATTGCGTCATAAATGTCCTGTATAACCTGCTTTGATACCTTTGCCATAGCAGAACTCATACCCTGAGCAAGGCCCTTTGGAGATTGTTCGTCAAGGGGTTCTTCAATGTGATAGCGTTTCTGTAACACGATCCTGTTGGTGATTTCCTGTTCATACTGGTCAAGAAGCACAATATAAAGGGTAATAGTAGCATTACCACTTCCCTCTTTGTCCTTTTCATAAAATTCTTCCAATCCCCCTTCCAGAACAAACCGTGTGCTTTCCCCATCGCGATATGAAAATACGCCAGTAAAGAGGCCAGCATTTCTGAGATCCCGGATAAGAAAGTCAGCAACCATATCCCCTGGATTACTTCTCCAGCGATAATTCTGATATGTTGCCATTCTATATACATCTGGCTTATATACTATTGCCATGCTGTTGACTGATTGGGCAACCGTGAAGCGCACAACAGTGATAGTCTCATATGTGGGTTCATAATTATTGAGTACCGGCGAAGGATAATC
The DNA here is from genome assembly GCA_002402795.1 of Deltaproteobacteria bacterium UBA4796. GTDB lineage: Bacteria > Desulfobacterota > Syntrophorhabdia > Syntrophorhabdales > Syntrophorhabdaceae > UBA8905. The sequence goes on along the minus strand of DHGO01000137.1, from coordinate 12,722 downwards.
AAGAATGTACTGCTCTACGAGATACGGTGGTTTTCCTCGAGGAAAACATCCGGAAATGGTTACGGTGAAGAGAAATGCTATGGTAAGCATACTGCACAAAAACCATGTCTTTTTTTTCATTGTTCCCCCCTAAGACCTCGACCTTTTGGAGGTGGAGTACTGAAAATAATATCCGATGGGTCAGCATGTAGCCGCTCAATAAGTTGTTCCAATGTTTCCGATAAACGTCTCATATTTTCAGCTGTTACCTGAATTTCAGTGGTTGCTATATTCATTTTTCTATTGATAGTATCAATAAGATAGTTTGTTTTTGCTGCTGCCTCGCCTACTTCAGCAACAATCCCTTCAATATCACCTTCAACAAAAAGGTTTTTTGCTTTCTCAGAGGCGCTATTAAGGTTAGCCATAGAGGTATCAAGGTTCTTCAAAATCTCCTTTATTCGTTCGCCTTCAACAAAGGTTTCAATAGCCTTTGTGGTCTCTATGACTTGATTCGATACTCTTTTAAAGTCAATCTGCCTTATCCTCTGGATGATATCATCTATACCTGTGAAGAGTTGCTTTATATCGGATGGACGGGAAGGAATTACAGGATATTTAGAGGGAAAACTAATTTTTGGGGAAAGCCTTATGTCTTCCGGAGTCATTTGATCGAGCTCAATGAAGACAATGCCTGTGATACCCGCAGTTTTTAGCTTTGCAACAAGGTCCTTTGTGACATCGGTTGAGAGACCGATTTTCATTTCCACTTCAACCAGCCTGTTATCAGGGGCAAGACCTATGTGCACAACCCTTCCAACATCTACACCCCGATACTTTACGCTCGAATCAATCTGCAATCCCTGAACTGATTCTTCGAAATAGGTCGCAAATTTCGCACCTTTTTCAAAATACCTGGATGCTCCAACCCATATAATGGCTATAGCAGCGATGATGACCCCAATGATAACAAAAAGCCCAACTGAAAAATATGTTTTTCTTTTTACCATTGTCACTTTCCTTTGCTATTGTCGTTTATAACACGCCTGTTAAAAAAGGCGATTATCCTTGGATTTGTGGAATGCTCTTTTAGTTCCCATGGAGTCCCTTCACCAATTATACCTTTTTTGCTCTTATCAAGCATGAGAATTCTATGGGCCACTGCAAAGATGGATTGAAGTTCATGGGTAACTATCACCATAGTTGTACCCACGCCCTCATTGATTTTTTTTATCAGCATATCAAGTCCTGCAGAGGTAACAGGGTCAAGTCCAGCAGAAGGTTCATCGAAAAAGAGAATAGGGGGATCCAGCGCCAGGGCCCGTGCAATGCCTGCCCTTTTTTTCATACCTCCTGACAATTCAGAAGGCAGATGATTTTCGTAACCGGAAAGACCCACCATTGCAAGTTTCATTTTGACAATAAGTTCTATTGTCTCATCAGGAAGCGCTGTAAATTCATAAAGAGGGAGTGCCACATTTTCTCCAAGGGTCATGGAACCGATAAGTGCGCTCGATTGAAAGAGCATGCCAATATTCCTTCTTACCCTTCTCATCATTTCATCATCTGCATTTAAAATATCAATGTCGTCAATTGTCACCTTACCGGTATCGGGTTTATGCAACCCTATCATATGTTTCAAAAGGGTGGACTTGCCACAGCCACTCTCCCCTGCAATCACAAGGATTTCCCCTTTAAAGACTGTGAAGCTTACATCAGAAAGGATTACCTGCTCTCCATAGGAGACCCCCAATCCACTTACATTTATTACTGTCTCTTTCTCTTTATTATCCATAGCTCAATTCATCATGCCTCAATCGATATAGTGTAATATTATGGCAAAGAGAGAATCAGAAACGATTATGAGAAATAGTGCGTATACAACGGCTGAGGTTGTTGCATTTCCCACTGCCTCGGCGCCACCTCTTACTTTAAAGCCTCTCTGGCATCCTATGGCTGCAATGAGAAGGGCAAAGACAATCGATTTAATGAAACTTGTTGTGATATCGAATAGCGCCAGTGCATTCATTGTCTCCTGAACATAGGTATAAAGTGTAAGGTTAAGCCCTAAAATACCAACGACCATTCCTCCTCCGATTGCAAAAAGGTTTGCAAAGAGAGTAAGGATAGGCATAACAAGCATAGCAGCGAACACCTTTGGAATAGCAAGAAATCTCATGGGGTTGAATCCCATGGTAATGAGTGCATCCACCTCTTCGTTTACCTTCATTGTTCCTATTTCTGCGGCAAAGGCTGACCCTGATCTACCTGCAACAAGGATAGCCGTAATAATAGGACCTAACTCCCTTACCATGGCAATGCTAACAAGGGAGGCTACATATATATTTGCACCGAACTGTTTGAGCTGGAGTGATGACATGAAGGCAATAATAAGGCCCAGGAGAAAGCTAATCAACCCGAGAATGGGAAGTCCATCTACCCCTACCTTTTTCATATAAAGCAGCACATATCTCCACCGTACCGAAAAAGGATGAAGGAGCGAATAGACCATATCCACAACAAGCTCACCATGGAAAGAAATCACATCAATGAGGTCATCGTATATGGCAAGACTTGTTTTTCCTATCTGTTCAATGAGGTTCAAATCCTTTACCTTAGGAACAAGGGGTGGCTGGGTGAGGATGTTTTTATCAAGAAGCTGGATAATACTTTTTTCTTTTTGAGAGATATTGATACAATTGAATGGAATCGATTTTTTTATAGCTTCATTCTCCATTTCAAAGAGAAAGAGGGCGCCGCCGCTATCCATATATTCAACTGATGCAAGATCAACAATCAATTCCGATGGAGATTGTTCATGAAAGAGCTTTTTGAACTCTCCTATCATGCTGTTCAGGTTCTCGATAGACATAGAACCCGATATCGATAGTCTTAAGGCACCATTTTGTTCAGACTTTATAGAGAAGGCGTAGCTCATCAAAAGCTCTATGTATGAATATATACCATAACTCTCAAAGGCTAAATAGAAAAAAGTGCCTCTGTCCCTCAGTGCCTTGCATTTATTGCGAAGTCTCTCTTCCACTCTTTTACTCCGGGCACCTTACCCCCAGTAAGATTCGGCTCACTCGATGTATCATGGAGTCTTATATGTATGTACAAGCAGGATACATCGCCCTTAAAATAATAATAACTGTAAGGGACGTTCACCTCATCATAACTGGGAGTCCCCAAGGCGTCCTCGATTATCGTTCCAGAGAGTCCTTCGCCCTTTGTGCCTCTGTGCCTCTGTCCCTCAGTGCCTTTTTCCTTTGATTATTTTCTTACTGATTGGTCAGGCTTTTGTAATATTGTACTTTTTCATTTTGTATCGGAGCATTCTCTCGCTTATGCCAAGCTGAGAGGCTGCCTTTGTTTGAATCCAGCCATTGTTTGTCAAAGCTTCAATAATCATTCTCTTTTCAATGGCTTCTACTACATTATCCATACCACCTTCCATGGAGGGAAGGTTCTTTTCAGAATCAGAAAAGGTAGGAATATCTGCCTTTGTTATATACTCTTCCCGTGATAATACTATTGCCCTTTCAATAATATTTTCAAGCTCCCTTACATTTCCAGGATAATCATGCTTTAAGAGCATATCCCGTGCTTCTTTTGTAAAGCCTTTCACATTTCTTTTATATTTGTCATTAAAACGTTTCAGAAAAAATTCCATAAGGGGCGGAATATCTTCCTTTCGCTCCCGTAAAGGTGGTATCACAATACTAACCACATTGAGCCTGTAGTATAGGTCTTCTCTGAATCTCCCTTCCTTCATTTCCTCGAAGAGGTTTTTATTTGTAGCCACAATAATTCTTACATCCACCTTTACAGGATGGAGGCCGCCCAATCGTTCAATCTCCTTCTCCTGTATAGCCCTTAAGAGTTTTGACTGGATGATTGGAGAGATATCTCCAATTTCGTCAAGGAAGAGAGTACCCCTGTTGGCTAACTCAAATTTACCTATCTTTCTCTGTGTTGCACCGGTAAAGGCACCTCGTTCATAACCAAATAATTCACTTTCAAGGAGTGTTTCCGGAATGGCTGCACAGTTTACAGTGACGAGTGGTTGATGCCTTCTCTCGCTCAATTCGTGAATAACCCTCACAATAACCTCTTTTCCAGCCCCGCTTTCCCCCTGGATCATACAGGTGGAATCGGTCTTTGCAACTCGCGCAATGAGGCTTGCAACGTCATGCATCTTTTCACTTGCATAGATGAAGGATTCAGATTTCAACCTCTCTTTCAGTGTCTCCTTTAGAACCCTGTTCTCATGGATGAGTGATTTTTTTTCTTCTATCTTTTTGAGCTTGAACAATAGGTCATCGAGGTCAATGGGTTTTGTGAGATATTCAGATGCGCCTGCCTTTAAGGCATCTACTGCATTTTCAATGCTACCAAAGGCGGTAATCATGACCACATCAATTTCAGGATTAAGCTCCTTGAATTGTTTTAGAAGCATTAGCCCATCAGTGTCAGGAAGTTTATAGTCAAGGAGAATAATATCAATAGGGTTTTCCTTGAATGTCTGGAGAGCTGTATGGCCATTGCTTGCTTCTTTTACTTTGTACCCTTCCTTTGTTAAAAGTCCTCCAAGGAGGCTGCGCTGGGTATCTTCATCTTCAACAATCAGGATATACGTTTTATTCATTGTAACATCCCTTCATGGATTACAGGCAGACTTATTATGAATGTAGTACCATGCCCTTCCTTACTCTTTACTGTAATATCACCACCATGGTCCCTGACAATCATATAGGAAATAGGAAGACCCAGTCCTATACCCTTATCCTTTGTAGTATAGTAATATTCGAAAATATTGGGAAGTTCTTTTTCTTTGATACCCACCCCTGAGTCCTGGATATAAATATATACAATATTGTTATGCTCTTCTGCCAATATTTTGATGGACCCCTTTGTTTGAATAGCTTCTATGCCGTTTAGAATTATATTGTGGAAAGCCTGTTTCAGCCTTTCTGTCTGGCAATCTATGGTTATATGATGCTCTACTGTATTAAGAATCTCAACATTGCGTGACTTTGCCTTCTCCTTAAGCAAAACCACAACCTCATCAAGGAGTGTATAAAGGTTTGTTTTATGGTATGGTTCCTGAGCCTTTGTGGAATGGAGAAAATCCTCTACAATCCGGTTAACCCTGGTAAGTTCACCTTTTACTATATCGAGAAAATTATAGTACTCTTCTCGTTTCTCTTTTTCTGGTAAAAACTCTCTCTTGAGCCTCTGTACAGAAAGGCTTATGGCATTGAGGGGATTTCTGATTTCATGGGCAACGCCTGAGGCGAGTTTACCCAGAGAGACAAGCCTTTCTTTCAATGCAATGTTTCTTTCCATTTCCTTCATCTTTGTTTCATAATGTTTCTGTAAAAGAAAGATGCCATATATGCCAATGCCACCTAAAAGTACCACAAAGACAAGTATAGAGAAAAAGCTGAGTGTTGTTCTTCGAACCGCCTCATGGGATGGTTTTTTTGAAATTGAAACCTTTATTGTATAATCGGGTAAAAATCGCGAGCCCATTGTTTTTGATATGGAGAGGAGATTATTTTCTTTATTACCATTGACAGCAAGATTTGCAAATACCTCTCCACTTTGATTGTATACGGTGATACCAGTAATATGGATACCCTTTTCCTCCTTCTCGAGAATTTCCTGGACGATGAGCTTTTTTCTGAACAGGGCAAGTTCTTCTTCATCGAGACTGATAAATACAATACGTCCATTAAGTGTGGCACCCATAATGAGAGATTTGTCCTTACCCTCCGGCATCTTGATTACTGTTTTCTGTTTTCGTGAGACAAGGGTACTTACATAAGAAGATGGTATGGTAGGCACACCCTTTTTCATAAGGACTGTACCATTATCATTAAGGATAAGAATATTTTTGAATGGTACTTTTTGTGTACCTTTATCTGATAATGTACTTATAAGGTCGAAGAGTTCCTCTACGATTGATTCATCGTACGCCATGATATTGAGGAATTTCGGCGTGATGATGGCAGGGGATTGTTCGACATAGTTCAGATACTCAAGATTTGTATCTATCTCCCTGATGATACGGGAAATGAGCGTTTCCCCCTCGCTCTTTAAAAGGGTTTCAAAATTTTTCTGTACAATACGAATCTGAATAAAGCCTGTTATAGCAATAAGCACGAAAAAGAGTGCAAACAACAGGGAGGGGAAAAGTATTGATTTTCTATCTCCCATACCGCCTTTGTCTGAAAGAACGTATACCTCTTCCTCTCTCTGTATCACAGAACGTGTTGTATTTTTGTTTTTGTTCAGGCGTCAGGGCGTTTGAAACCTCTTCCCTATATCTGTTATAGAGGTCTTCCTTTGAACGATCAATATTATCAATTTCATTCTGGAGCCTGTTAATCCTTTCGCGATTGGCAACAGGATCTCTGGAAAGCTCCTGTAGTTCCAGCCTTTTTCTCATGGTATCCTCTTTTAAACTTTGCCATTCCCCCATATACCTTCTTTTGATGCTATCTATCTTTGTTTTCTGGTTTTCTGTGAGGTTTAGCCCCCTCTCAAACTCAGAGTAGGAATGCTGAGCATAAAGAGGGGGCACGAGGATGAGGAAGGGGAGAACCAATGCAATAAATATATATTGAATACTAACTCTCATCAGCAAACAACAGTTATGGATTGACCGGTACCCATACCTTATGAGATGGCACCCATTTGCCACCTGACCATTGCCCTGGAACTGTAACCCATTCACCTGGAGGGGCCTCAGTAGCACCACCTTCAGTAGATGCATAGGCAGGGGACCTTGTTGCCAATTTCTGGTTGGTTACATCCTGATCCACTGCATTTCCTAAAATGGCTCCTGCGAGGGCACCACCAGCCGCACCGATTAATGTACCTGCTGTATCCTGACCGATTGCCTGACCTGCAATTGCGCCAATACCTGCACCGATTGCTGCACCTTTCTGGGTGTTATACCCTGTGGATGCACAGGAAAATGTAAAAAACCCTATACTGAGCACTAACATTATTATATATACCCTTTTCATCTCTTCCTCCTTTCAAATGATAAGAAGGACTGGCGAGCCAGCCCTTCTATAACCACCTCAATATGTCCGTGGTCCATATCCTTTGCCACCAAAACCTTTTCCAGCTGCTCCACACGGTCCGAATCCTCTACCATAGGGCATTTCATTGAGCTTTTGAATCTGCTCAGGTGTTAAAATCTTTCTCTGTTCGATTTTGAACTGTGCCATTTTATCCGCCAGCTTTGCCCTTAGCTCATTAACCTCTTTTTGCCTTGCAATGAGTGTTGTTTCATCTGCCTTTGGATCGCCATAGAGGGCCCTAAGGTCAAACCGTTTCTGAAAGAGCTCCCGTCTGAGTGCCTGGGTCTCATTACGAAATTTTTCCTTCAATTGCCACATCTTATCCGCCTGTTCCTTAGAGAGATTGAGGGTTGCAAAACATGAACCTCCAATTCCCAAACCCATATGCCCACCTCTCGGTCCATAGGCAAATACGGTTGTGGAAAGTGCTATGAGAAGCACAGCCAGCACACCAACATACCATCTTTTCATCTTAACCTCCTTATGAGAATTTATCAAACTGTTTATTTAAAAAGCAATAGTTGTGCCATAAGCCTCTTATCTGTAACTTATTGTAATTATGATGATTATAAAAATAGAGGTTTTATAATTCTGTAAAAAATGTCGAAAGGGGGAAGCTTTGTCGACATATTTGTCGATTGATTTCCATAAAGTTAAGATGTGGCACTATGAGCGTTCCTTTTCCAAAATCTATAACAATTAAGATAAAACTGTGATATATTTTCATAATCAAACTTTTTAGTCAGGAGGATAAATTCGGTGATTGACGAAAGGATTGTCTCAAAAGCTATTATAGAAAGTTACACAGAAAAGCTCCTTAATTGTCTGGAGCTTGATGTTGCAGTATGTGGAGCCGGCCCATCCGGTCTTGTAGCTGCATATTACCTTGCAAAGAAGGGACTGAAGACGGCTGTTTTTGAAAGAAAGCTTTCCATAGGTGGCGGTATGTGGGGTGGAGGTATGATGTTCAATGAGATCGTTGTTCAAAGAGAAGGAAAAGCGATTCTCGATGAGCTCAACATAAAGACAAGGAAATACAGGGAAGATTATTATCTTGCAGATGCAATTGAAGCTGTATGCGGAATCAGTTTACAGGCTATGAAAGCCGGGGCAAAAATCTTTAATCTAATGAGCGTGGAAGACCTTGTGGTGAGAAAAAAGAAGGTGGCAGGCATTGTTATTAACTGGACGGCTGTTGAGATGGCAAACCTCCACGTAGACCCTTTAACCATATTTGCCAGATTCGTCATTGATGCAACAGGCCATCCTATTGAGGTTGTGAGGGTTCTTGAAAGAAAGATGAATGTGAAGCTCTTAACACCCACAGGGAAGATTGAGGGGGAGAAATCCATGTGGGCTGAAGTGGCAGAGACAAAGACTCTTGAGAATACAAAAGAGGTATATCCTGGCCTCTATGTAGCTGGAATGAGCGCAAATGCCACCTTTGGTTCATACCGCATGGGTCCAATCTTTGGTGGCATGATACTTTCAGGACGTAGGGTAGCAGAACTTATCGCAAGAAAGGGTAAATGAAAACTCTACTTACCATTGCAGGTTATGATCCTTCATCTGGAGCAGGTGTGACTAAAGACCTGGATACCTTTTTTTCTCAAGGGTTTCATGGTCTTTCAGTGCCAACCTCTATTGTTGTGCAGGGGCCACATGGAGTAAGGGATATATACCCAATTCCGGAGGAACAATTTGTATCCATGCTTAAAGTTATTGAAGACGAAACCCCTGTTGATGGGGTCAAGATTGGGGTGGTATGGGATTCACCATATGTGGAATCAATTGCCAGATATTTAAAAAAACTTGGCAGGAAACCGATTGTTGTTGACCCCATATGTGTAGCGAAGAATGGGAAAAGACTTATAACAGAGAGGGGGTTAAAGAGTCTTGTAAAAAAGATTTTTCCCGTGGCAACGGTTCTAACACCGAATGTAGAGGAAGCCTCCTTGATAACAGGCAGAAACATCAAGACCCTTGACGATGTAAAGGATTGCGCCAGGGCATTGACTGGATTAGGGTTGCAGGGGGTTGTTGTTAAGGGTGGCCATCTTGAGGGAGAGCCTGTTGATGTCTTCTATGATGGAAAGGATATAACCCTCCGGGAAAAGCCCAGAATAAACCGTGAAGTTCATGGCACAGGCTGTGCTTTTTCATCTCTATTGACAGCATTTCTGGTCAATGGATATTCATTGAAGGAGGCATTTCTTGCCACTGAAAAAGAAATGAGGGTTATACTTGAAGAGAGTTACCCTGTCGCCCGTCGTGGCGGTTATTACTATTCTTCATCAGGCATTGTAAGGGCATACGATGCTGAAAGATGGGCGGTTCTTAACTCACTTCAGGAGGCAAAAAGAAGGCTTTTTGAGCTCAATCCTGTGGAGCTTATCCCTGAAGTGCAGATGAATATAGGCTACGCCATTTCTAAGGCAAAGGGGATTGAGGATGTAGCCGCCTTCCCTGGTAGAATCAGCCACTGCGGGGGAAAGATTCTTTTTAAGGGAGAGCCCCGATTTGGTGTCTCTTCCCATGTGGCGCGGTTGATCCTTGCTATGATGAAGTATCACCCCTATATGCGTGCCTGCGTAACTATACGTTATGATGAGTCTTATATAGAAAAGGCACAGAAGAGAGGCTTAAAAATCATCTTTTTTGATAGAAGAAAAGAACCGGGAAGAATAAAAAGCCCTGAGGGCAGAAGCCTTGACTTTCTCATGGAAAGCGTTTTAAAAAGAGTGAAACAACCACCTGATTTCATATATGATAGGGGTGATGTTGGTAAAGAACCCATCATACGGTGTTTTGCAAGAGACCCGATGGAACTTATAGAAAAGATGGAGAAGATACTATCATGAATAATCAATTGATTGCAGCGAAAGAAGGTAAGATTACAAAGACAATGGAACGTATTGCAAAGGATGAAGGTATAGATAAACATATCCTCCGTGAATCTATTGCAGAAGGGAAAGTGGTGCTCCTTGCCAATAATGTACATAAGTCCTTCTCACCAAAAGGCGTGGGCAAAGGACTCCGTGTCAAGGTGAATGCCAATATCGGTACCTCGCCTGAAAAGGTAGATATTGATGAAGAGATAGAGAAACTGCGAATGGCAAAAAAGGCAGGCGTTGATACAGTTATGGATTTGAGCACAGGTGGGAACCTCGATGAGATACGGCGTATTATCATTGCCCATGCAAGAATACCTCTTGGTACGGTGCCCGTATATCAGGCTGCCGTTGAAACAGTGAAGAAAAAGAAGACCATTGTGAAAATGACGCCTGAGCATATCTTTGAGGTCATTGAAAAGCATGGGATGGATGGTGTGGATTTTATTACAGTTCACTGTGGTGTTACACAGCGGAGTCTTGAGAGGCTTAAAAAGCAGGGCAGGATTACAGACATTGTGAGCAGAGGCGGTGCATTCCTTGCTGAATGGATGATAGTGAATAAAAAAGAGAACCCCCTTTATGAACATTACGATAAGCTTTTAAAGATTGCAAAAAAATATGATATGACATTGAGCCTTGGTGATGGGCTAAGACCTGGTTCTATCGCAGACGCAACAGACAGGGCACAGGTGGAAGAACTAATATTGCTTGGTGAACTCTTTAAAGAAGCCCATGCACAGGGTGTCCAGGTCATGATAGAAGGTCCCGGACATATTCCCATCAATCTCATAGAGACCAATATTGTTATGCAGAAAAAATTGTGTAATGATGCACCATTTTATGTGCTGGGACCTATTGTTACGGATATTGCACCGGGATATGACCACATTACTTCAGCTATTGGTGGCGCCCTTGCCGGGTATTACGGGGCAGATTTTCTCTGCTATGTGACCCCTACAGAGCATCTCGGGCTGCCAACGCCGCAGGATGTATGGGAAGGCGTTATTGTCACGAAGATTGCTGCCCATGCTGCAGATATTGCAAAGGGAAATCAAAAGGCACTCAAGAGGGATGAGGCAATGTCACGACACCGCAAAGCCCTTGACTGGGAGGGTCAGATACGCCACGCCATAGACCCTGAAAAGATTAAACGTTTCAGAAAAGAACGGAACCTCAAGAATGATGTGTGCAGTATGTGCGGTGAGTATTGTGCCATGAAGATTGTGAAGGACTACTTTAAGCAATAAGTATATTTCAACAATGAAATCCCGTTCCTCGCAATTGCCCTTTCACATCTATACAGTCACCGAGCTTACTACCCGGATAAAAAAGGCTATCAGCAACCAGTTTCAGAATATCCTTGTAGAGGGTGAGGTTTCCAATGCCAAACTTTACCCTTCAGGTCACCTATATTTCACCCTGAAGGATGACCTTTCCATGATAAGTGCGGTTGTTTTCAACTACTACGAAAAGTATCCTGAAGAGCTTATGAAGGATGGGATAGCAGTTATATGCAAGGGCAGGGTGGATGTCTATGAAAAGAGGGGGCAGTACCAGCTTCTTGTGGAAGAGATAGAGGTAAGGGGATTGGGTCTTCTCCAGCTCAAATTCCAGGCATTGAAGGAAAAGCTCTTTAAAGAAGGTCTCTTTGATGAAGAGAGAAAAAAGGCAATTCCCCTTATGTTAGAAAGGATTGGTATTGTCACATCCCCTGCAGGTGCAGCCATTCGGGATATGTTGAAGATTATATACGGAAAATTTGAGAACATGTCCGTTCTTATATATCCTGTAAAGGTGCAGGGTGATGAAGCAGCCTTTGAGATTGTTGAAGCCTTAGAATATTTCAATCGCACAAAAGAGGTGGATGTTATTATCCTGGGGAGAGGTGGAGGCTCTCTGGAAGACCTTCAACCCTTTAACGAAGAGATTGTAGCACGGGCAATCTATGCGTCAGGGATACCTGTTATCACAGGCGTGGGGCACGAAATAGATTTTACCATAGCAGATTTTGTGGCGGATGTGAGAGCGCCTACACCCACTGCAGCAGCAGACCTTGTGGTGCAGGATAAGAAGGAATTGCTCGGGATGATTGGCATAATGAAAGAGGCACTTGAAAAAAATATAAGAGATGCCCTTGATAAGGCACGCTTGTCCCTTCAACAGACCTTTATGGAACTTAAAGAGCAGAGAAATATTTTTCTTACCTCACGAATGTATCTTGATGATTTGCGTAATAATCTTGAACATGGTTTTACACTCTACCTAAGGGAAAAGAGGGGGGCAGTAGATGGCATGACCCAGAGGCTCAAAGATTTAAATCCTGATAATATATTAAAGAGGGGTTACAGTATCACAATGAAGAAGGATACGAAAGAGGTTGTGGTAGGAATAACACAGGTAATGGAAGATGAAGAACTCCTGATAAAACTTCACAAGGGCACCCTCGACGTCTCGGTAAAAGAACGCCATTCATAATTCTTTAAATGGTAGAGGAAAATAAAGGCGAGGCACAGAGGCAGTGGATGGAAGGATGGGGAGTAAAAGCAAGGCACAAAGGGACAAAGGCACAGAGGGGCAAAGTGGCAGGGAGCATGGGGCAGATTGGCTCATAGCTGATTGTAAGAGCACAGAGCAATAAGCGTAAGTCGTAAGAGGGCAGACGGAAGGAGAAAGGAAAGGCCATCGTGCATCCTGTATCATCCATCGAAACTTAAAAAAATCATTTCCCTTAATACTACTCCGACAAATATCT
>DHGO01000111.1 GCA_002402795.1 Deltaproteobacteria bacterium UBA4796 | reverse complement strand
CAATTAGTATTTTTTAATCTGGAGAAAAATAGTTCTGGATTGACTTATAGAAGTTGTTTTATAAATCTATAAATTACTATGAAATTGAAACTAATCTATTAATCAAACAACAACGACTGAGTTTTCTGCTCCACCGTAAACAGTGGCAACGTATTTGTCTGCTACCCAGTCATTCTCCCAGGTTTTTCCATCGATAAGGTACCTGAACTGATATTCCCTACCCTTCTCAAGGTTGATGGATACTGAAAAGGAACCATCCTTCTGTTTCTTCATTGGTGTTGCGTGGGTATCCCAGTTGTTAAAATCTCCAACTATTGTAACCTTTTTTGCTGATTTTGCTGCTCCCTTTGGAAGGCTGAAAGTAACCCGGCATAGAGAAGATTTCCCTTTGACGTTTTGCTTTTTAAGGCTCATAGGTCATCCTCCTTTTTTCTTTTCTAAAGATATTAAAAAAAAATTTTACAAATAGCAAGAACTAAAAAGGGGAATAGAGAAAAAATAGGGACATAACACTTATAACATGGTATAGTAAACTATCAATAAGGAAGGTCTTGTGATTACCGGTATTGGAAGTTTTCCCTTCAGAGAAACTGATAAAGCCATAGACAGTATATTCTCAACATGCAGAGAAATACCATTCTGGCCACAATTACCAAAAAAATCCTTCTATGAAAATATGTATTTAACCTTTCTTGAAGGCATTCCGGGTCTTACAGTCGATGAAAAAAGGGGTACAATCTACATAGATACAGGAAAAACTGAAGGCATCGAAGAGTTCTATGACAATATACACAACAAGCGCTACCATATGTTTGCCATTTCAGAGAGGGCAGCATCAGGATTATACAGATTTCTTGAAAGACTCAATGAGATTAAGGATGATGTGAGATTTATCAAAGGCCAGCTCACAGGTCCATTCAGTACAGGTCTCGGTCTCAAAGATGAAAATGGCAGACCTATAATCTACAATTATGGATTCTTCGATATTGTCAAAAAGGCTCTCCATATGAAGGCTCAATGGATGGTCTCAACAATAAAAAAATCATACCCTGACATAGACGTTATTATCTTTTTTGACGAACCTTTTCTGGTTTCCTTTGGCTCAGCCTTTATCACTGTTTCTAAGGAAGAGGTCATCTCAAACCTTAATGAAGTTTTTGAAGGTCTCGATGCAATTACAGGTGTTCATTGCTGTGGGAATACGGACTGGTCGATTCTTTTCAAAAGCAATGTCCGTATCATCAACTACGATGTCTTTAATTTTATGGATACCATCTTTTACTTTAAGAATGATGGAGAAGAATTTTTAAAAAGAGGTGGCGCTATATCACCGGGTATTGTGCCTTCCTCTGAAAAGGCACTTACTGTTAATTTAGAAGACCTTTTAGTCCTGTGGAAACAATTTTTAAATCATCTGAGTTCTTTTGGAAATAGCATAAAGATACATGATACTATCATCACACCAAGCTGCGGCTTCGGTAGTTTGGGCCTGCCTGAAACAATCAGGGCAATGGAACTCCTCAAGGAGCTTGATGAGCGGGTAAGTTAAGCTCTTCATATTCAGGGATGACTATCCCTCTTTTTATCATGATATTATAAATAATACTCGCACGCTTCTGGACATAGGAAGATGAACCTGTTACCTTGTACTTCCTCGGGTTAGGGAGCACTGCTGCAAGTCTGGCAGCTTCCTCAGCATTGATCAGGAGCGCTGGCTTTCCATAGTAATAGCGAGATGCAGCTTCAATGCCAAATATTCCTTCACCCCATTCAGCCACATTGAGATAGAGTTCAAGAATCCTCCGCTTTGAAAGGTTTCTTTCGATTCTCCATGTGAGGATAGCTTCTTTGAATTTGCGTGTAGGATTCTTTGACGGTGTTAAATAAAGATTTTTAGCAAGCTGTTGGCTGATCGTGCTCCCGCCAAATTTGAATGTGCCCTTCTGAATGTCCTTTTCAAGGGCCTTCTGTATTGCTTCTAAATCAAATCCATGGTGGCTCCAGAATTTGTCGTCTTCTGCAATGATAACAGCCTTTACTAAATAGGGAGAAATCTGTGAAAGGGGAACCCATATCTTCTGAGCGGTTATCTTTTTACCTTTTTCCTTCCATTCCTTCTCTCGATATTGCATGAATGATGTCTTTTTAGGATTCTCTCGTTTAAGCCGTGATACATCAGGATATAGACAATAATATCCTGTCATGAAAAGTATAAGAAACAATAAGGACAGAGACGCTATCTTTATGAATGTATGCTTGCCTTTCTTTTTCACTTAAATTTCCTATTTTTTACCATGTTACTTCTATGCTAATCAAATGACGCCGACGCTTATGTCGAAATATTCCTTGATTTCGACATTTTTTACCATAAATACAAAAAGGCACATTATTAAAACCAATATTTTCATAATGTTATAAACATTACAGACGGCATATTTTTTGCTAACTTTATTATTGAAAGGGAGGTGTACAGGATGAAAAAACCTTTTATCCTATTCGTAATAATTGGTATTATATACATTCTTTCACCATCCCTTTATGCTGATCCTGGTGATTTGTACCTTCGCTACATTGAAGGGGATGTTTTTCTAAAAACAAAGGATTCATCAGATTGGGAACAGGTAGCTATCAATACACCCATCTATGACGGTGACACCCTATGGGTCTCTGAAGAAGGCAGGGCTGAACTTTTCTTTATAGATAGCAGTGTGGTCAGGCTTGATAAAAATTCCATTCTTCAAATTCTTTCTCCTCAAAAAAATGAGTACCATCTCTATCTCAGCACTGGACAGGTATATGCGAATTTTAGAGGAAAGGGTATAAAAATCTTCACCATTGATACACCCTATGCCTCTCTTCATATACCCCCTCAATTGACACCTGTATTCAGGGTAATGGTTACAGGACAGGGAGATACACAGGTCTTTGTTATGAAGGGTGAAGTATATGCAGCCCGCCCCCAGGGACAGATACATATAGGCGCTGGAGAAGGATTTACATTCCGCAATAATGCCTCTCTTGAAATTGCACGATTGAATCAGACAGATACCTGGATGCACTGGAATTTAGACAGGGATAAGGAATTGTATGGCGCTCGATATTATGATGGCATCACCTATCTGCCTGATGAGCTCAATGCCTTTTCTTCAGATTTTGATAAGAATGGAAAATGGTATACTACCCAGGAATATGGTTATGTGTGGGTACCCACAATCGTATCAGTAGTAAACTGGTCTCCTTACAGGATTGGCAGGTGGAGGTGGATATGCGGCAGTTATGTATGGATATCCCATGAACCATGGGGCTGGGTACCATACCACTATGGGAGATGGGCTCATATAACGCCTTACGGCTGGTGCTGGGTACCACCCACACGAGGTCTTGCTATCTGGTCTCCTGGTTACGTGGCATGGTCTTATACAAACACACACATTTCGTGGGTCCCCCTTGCACCACGTGAGGTATACCATGGACACACAATAAAAACAAAAAACATGTACCGAAACACTTATATAAAAAATGCTGTAGTTACTGGTACTCATGATCGGTTTTTCAGAGGGCACCCTATGGTTGGTACTGCATTACATGCAAATCCCTTCCTGACAAAACGAGTGGCTATGGCACCTCCTGAGAATAAACCAGAAAAAACAATAACCCATCCTGCAGCAACTCATCCTGCAGCTATAAATACCCGTAACCGTGTCCCTATAAATACAACACAAAAAATTCAGACCCCAATGGTTGCAGTTCCCAGAGAAAATAAACCTTATCTGGTACATTCAAAGATAGTACCTGATAAAAATTCACAGAGAATAGTATCTTTTAAAAAATCGATTAACCAGCAAAATATTTACCCTCAATCAGTTACATGGCCTGTAAATTACAGGACGGCTCAGCCACAACCATTGACCACAAGTAGCCACATCCGTCCACCTCCAGCACCTTCAACCATGAGAAATACGCCGAATAGAAATAGCTTTTTACCAAGAGGCAGACAAAGGTAACATTCCATCGATAACTCTATAAAGAGTCGAGATTCAGAGACGCCAATCTTTCATTGATAAGCATTCTCCATTGCAGTATAATGTTCCCATGAATGATATGTTGACTCCTACATACTTTATTGATGCAGATAATCCTGATATTTTAAAAACAGCTCAAGATTTAACAGAGGGTTTTACTGATGTAAAAGACAAGGCTGTCCAGCTCTTTTTATTTGCAAGGGATGCAATTACGTATAACCCCTACGGACCTATCCTGAAAAAAGAGAGATACAGGGCATCAAATACACTCAAAAGAGGATACGGTTACTGCATTCAGAAAGCTACACTTTTTGCAGCCCTTCTCAGAGCTACCGGGATTCCCGCATCCCTCATCTTTGCAGATATTAAAAATCCCCTTATTCCCCGGACACTCAGAGATACCATGAAGACAGATACATTTATTTTCCACTGTTACAATAACATTCACATTAATGGGAAATGGTTAAAAGCCACATGTGCATTCGATACAGGTACCTGTCAGAAACTTGGTGTGCCGCCGGTTGAGTTTGATGGCAACAAGGATGCCATCTTTCCTTCCATACTTCCTGATGGAAAACCATTCGTAACATACCTACGTCATCGTGGAGAATATAGTGACATTCCTTTTCTCGACATAATAAAAGAATTTAAAACCTTTTATGGCCATGATGTCATCAAGAACGTTTCTGTTATTAAAAGATAGGCGCCTTTGGAAATTTGACAGAAATTTTCCTCTCTGATATTGTTAAGAAAATCATAATAATTACCTTATGGAAAACATACCCATCGAGGCAATCAATACAAAAGATAGGAGATTCTGTATCTCCTATCCTCTCCATGATAATCACCTGCTTGCATCCATTGAAAAGATAGGCATTATAGAACCCATCATACTTCTCAAAGTAACTCCATATATAGTCATATCTGGTTTCAAAAGACTTGAGGCAGCAATCACATTTAATCACTCACACATTCCCTCTTTGATACAGAATATACCTGAACAGCAAGCATTCCTTTACGCCATCCATAACAATATTACACGAGGCTTCAATCTCGTAGAAAAGGCAATAGCTTTTGAGCGAATGTTTCACTTTAACCTTCCCACCCCTGAGGTAACCGAAGTCATAACCATGCTGGGAATAAAATCAAGTGAAAAGATATTCAAAAACCTTATGGCTATTGCCAATGGGGAAAAGGCACTGAAGGATTTTATTGTAGTACATAATATCTCAATGAAAAATGTTGAAGCCCTCTTAAGATTTGAACCTGAAGAGAGAAGAAGCTTAATCAGTATCCTCTCGTCCCTTCATTTTACTGATAGTTCTCTACGAGAAATTCTTGAATTATTAAGTCTCATGAAAGTAAAAAAAGACGTCATTGACTTCAATCTTATAGACCACGCAAAAACCATGGATGAAATAAGAAACATTTTAAAAAGAAAGATATATCCAAAACTCACCTCTCTTGAGAAGAGGTTACAGAGCATACATAAGGAATGCAGCCTACATCCAAATATGGATATAAAGGTAGACCCTTTTTTCGAAAAAGAGTATATTGATATATGGATACGGGCACGAAAAGAAAAAGAAGTCCACGATGCTATAAACAAGCTGATGGATCTTCTAAAGCAAGGATACATAGGGAGCATCCTTGAACTTTCAAAACATTAACTTCGTTGAATCTAAAGGCGCAATTGTAAGGAATTGCCCGGGCACAAAGCATCATATATGTTGCGGATATAAAACCATAGATGTTGTCGAAGGATGTATCCTCTCCTGTTCATACTGTATTCTTCATGCCTACTTAAACTCTGCTGGTATAAAAATCCACAGGGATATTTCTTATATTCTTTCTCAGGTTGATAGCTTAATAGCATCAGAAACAAAACACATTCTGCGATTCGGTACCGGTGAGCTTTCTGATAGCTTAGCCCTTGATAGAAAATATGGGCTTAATAAACCAATCATTGAATACTTTGGAAACAAGAAGCAAGCTCTCTTTGAATTAAAATCGAAATGGGCTTACATCGACCATCTCATTCCTTATCTCAATCCCTATACCATTATCTCCTTTTCTCTCGCGCCACAAAAAATTATTGATAGCGAAGAAAAAAGGACAAGCCCGCTATACAAACGGCTGAGGACCTTAAAGAAAGCTCAGGATGCAGGTTGTTTTGTGGGTCTCCATTTTGATCCAGTCATCATCTATGATGGATTTGAAAAGGACTATAAATATCTTATTGACGACATAAGCAGATTCCTCGATTTGAAAAGGGTAATCTGGATAAGCCTCGGGCTTTTACGCTTTCCACCAAAACTTTTCAATCACTATATCGATACAGGACGAAAAAAATTGCTCTACGGTGAGTTTATAAGAGGTGAGGATGGAAAGTATCGGTACATAAAGAATGAACGCATCAAGGTTCTGAAGATGCTGTACAGGCTCTTAAAGAAAAAAGAGAAGAGCCTCTTCATATACTTCTGCATGGAGAGGCAGGATGTATGGAAAGAAGTAACAGGTTTGCATCTAACAGATAGTGAAGCGCTTATTGAACTTTTTGACGATAGAATCAAAACACTCTATGGAAGAACATTATGAGATTTGATGGAAAAGTTGTATGTATTACAGGCGGCACGAAAGGGCTTGGCAAAGCAATGGCAAAGGCATTTCTTGAAGAAGGCGCATATGTTTGCGTAAATGGAAGAACGCAGGAAAATATTACAAAATTTCTGAATGAGTTCCAGGGACAAAAGGTTATTGCCCTTAATGCAGATATTTCGAATTATGAGGCAATGGAAAGTATGGCTGCCCAGGTTATTGCTACATGTGGCAAAATTGATATACTCATCAACAACGCAGGTATTGTAAATCCTTTACGACCTGCAGAAAAAATGAAAAAGGAGGAGTTCGACACCGTTATTGATGTAAATATTAAAGGTACGTTCTATGCAACACAGGCCTTTGGAAAAAAGATGATAGAGCAGAAAAAAGGAAGGATAGTGAGTATTGCATCCCAGGTAGCACTCTTTGGAGAAAAAGGATTTTTACCTTACGCCATAAGTAAATCTGCATTGATGCTCATGACAAGAGCTCTTGCCTATGAATGGTCTAAGTATGGTATAACACTCTGTGCCATAGCCCCTGGCTTTATTAAAGGTGGCATGAACGAAGGTTTAATAAAAAAAGAAATCTTTGTAGACTACCTTTCTAAAAGAACTCCAATAGGAAGGATGGCAAACGTGGATGAACTTGTATCTGTTGTACTATTTCTTGCTTCAGTAGATGCCCATTACATCAACGGGGAGACCATCATAATGGATGGTGGTATAACAGGGTATACACAGGAACCTCTTATCGACTTCATCAGTAAGGGTAAGCAATAATGGACATAATACCCTTTATTCAGTTCACCATGAACTCCCGCTACATTACACGCTGGATATATACAGGTATTCTGATTTATATTCCTGTTTTGAATTTTTTCTCCCTTGGTTATCTATCAAAGACATCAAGGGTCACAACCATAGGTGGTCTTGGCCTACCAACATGGGAAAATAAATATGAAATATGGGTTGAAGGCATCAAAGTGATTTTTATATTTATCCTTTATGAGGCAGTCCCATTCTTTTTATTCTCCTGTGGATTTTTCCTGACTACATTAAGTAACATTACTGCCTTTTTTGGAAGCATTACAGTTAAACTCTCCTATATCGCTCTATTCATTTGTTCATTCTTTCTTCCCTTTGCCCTGGCAACCTTCTCCGAGCAATATGATTTTCGAAGTGCCCTTGAGTTTGAAAATATCTTTAGAGGTATCAAAGAGGTTTTCATCCCTTACCTCATTGGCTATCTTGCCACTGCCGTTGCACTTTACCTCTGCACGCTCCTTATAAAAATTCCCTACCTTGTCGGTTTTTTGCTTTCATCAATCCTCACCTATTATATTCTCCTTGTAGCAACATATTACTTTACTGAACTCTTCAAGACAACTACCCTTTCGACAGTGAGAATCACTGAAGATATTATTCCTGACGGCTTATAGTTAGTTTATAATCTGAACATTCATTCTCGTCCTGTACCACATTGACTTTACACGGTAATTGTGCTAAAAAAGCAGACCATACGGTGGGTGTAGCTCAACGGTTAGAGCACCAGGCTGTGGACCTGGGAGTTGAGGGTTCGAAACCCTTCACCCACCCCACTTAAGTTGTTTAATATTACTAAGAACACTTTCTGAAATACTCGTTTCTATAAATGGTAGTCGGTGACTGTTTCGTAATCAGGCAACCAGCCTTTTCTGAAGGATAATACAGTATAGCACCCCTAATAGCCTGTAAAGTCAACCCTAACATCCCAGTATGCTTCTTTTTGCATCAGGCATTAACACGGGTTCAACCCATTCGATGATTTTCTCCACCGGCACATCACGGTAACTGTCACGAAAGCATACATACTCTATATGAAGGCGGTTATCTCTTGTATGGGAATGAAACAATGCGTCATTTCTTCCATCAAATTCTACAGGTATAATAAAATCTCTGCACGTTCCAATATCGAAGGATACGTTTGCCTTTACCCATCTGCCATCAATATATAGCTCAGCAAAACCATGGTCAGGTAACTCTTTCCCTTTCAGTATCTTTGCAAGTGCATCGGGGAGAAGATGATTTCTAAGGACAGCAAATCTCAAACGGGATGATATTTTAACGGCCCGTGAGAGGGCAACAAGAAGAGTAGCCTTCTGAACGCAGAAACCCGTTTTCCTTTCAAGGGTATTGCTTGCCCTGAAATGTTCAGACAGGAAACGGGGCATGAATGGATTGTATTTAATCCGGTCACGGACGAAATAGAAAAGAGCAACAGCCTTTTCTATATCAGTTTTGCATGGTTCGGTTACCTCTTTTGCCTTATCAATGATTGCGTGATTATCCGAATCTATTATGTCCGTTGCCCTTAAATAGAGATTCATAGATTTCATATGTGACTTATTATACAATAGCCAGAAACATAGTCAAATACCACATTGACTTTGAATTATCCTTCATTCCTGCCATTATTAATGGAAGGATGTGGAATGGTGGAAATGAGACCAGTTCAGGGTTAAGGTAAGAGGTTATAGCCTTTTTTCTGTTTTATATACCTTCAATAAAGTCTTGGCCAGGGTTCGGTTGTTATCTGGGGAAAATCGTCAGGCGGAAACCGCCTCAGTGCGGTTGCCATAAAGTTCATCCATATGGGAAGACAGACCCTTGCGCCACTCTCCCCTTTTCCGAGGGATGTACGGGAATCAAAACCAACCCAGACACCTGTGGTAATATAGGGCGAATAACCGATGAAGAGGGCATCATAGAAATTGCTTGTTGTACCTGTCTTTCCTGCAACAGGATAACCCAATCGGGTAGCGCCTTTAGCAGTTCCATATTCCACCACTCCTTTTAAAAGCACATTCATCTTAAATGCAATCTCTTCAGGTATTACCCGTTGCTTTTCAGTACTATTCTCTTCCATGACATTACCCTCTTTATCCATAATGCTCTTTATGAAGAGTGGCTTTACCCTGTTTCCACCGTTGGCAAAGACAGAAAAGCCCTTTACAAGATCAAGGAGCGTGAGATTTGAGGTGCCGAGGGCTATAGAAAGATTGTTTTCAATCTCTGCATTAATACCCAGCGCTTCCATATTTTCTTTAACAGCGCTTACGCCAACATCTTCGAGAAGTCTTACTGTTGCAGCGTTCTTCGAATATGCGATGGCATCACGCAGTGTAATTGAACCTTCATATCTATCATCATAATTCTTTGGTATCCACGTTTTACCCATGCCTACATGGTATTCCTTTGGTTCATCGATGAGAGTTGAATCAAGGTCGTATCCCTTTTTCAGTGCCGCAAGGTATACGAAAGGCTTGAAGGCACTCCCTGATTGAATCTTTGCGTAGAGTGCCCTGTTATAGGGGCTCCGCTCAAAATCCCTTCCTCCTACCATGGCATATACATAACCCGTATTTGCATCCACGCAGATAAGGGCACCTTCAACCCTTGAGCTTTTTACAGCCTGAAATAAATGACCTTGCTTTTTATCCTTTCCTCTGTAAATACCTCTCACCACATCCCCAGGCCTGTATGGAAAGGTGGTAATTTTCAAAATACCTCTTTCCTTTCCTGCAAATACAGCATAGCCATCCTTTATCCTCTCTGATATGAGAAGATTATAGATTCCATCCTTTTTAAGTCCCTTTAGCGTTATATCTCTTCCTTCAATCTTTATAAAATCATCCCATTTTCTCTTCTCAAGCCTGTACTGAACAAGATAATTACCAGCTCTCTCTTCATAAATATTTAAGCCTCTTTTGATAGACTCTTCTGCCAGTCTCTGTAATTGCGCATCCAGTGTTGCATATATCTTCAACTCTTTATTTAGAAGTATACCTTTTCCATATTTCTCGTCAATGTATCTCACAATATAGTCCTTGAAATAGGTATCAGTAAAAATTCCGTTACTCTCCTTTACAAATACGTTTTCCTTTAACATCATTTTTTTCCGCTTTTCATCAATAAAGCCTTTTTCAAACATCTGTTCAATTACATACTCCTGTCTGAGTCGCGCGCTCCCAGGATGCCTCTTTGGCGTGTATCGTGAGGGAGCCTGAACAATCCCTGCAAGAAGTGCTGCCTCTGCCCGTGTTATTTCCCAGATATGTTTTCCGAAATAAACCTGAGAGGCTGCTTCAACCCCGTATACCCCATGACCCATATAAATATTATTCAGGTAAAGATTCAGAATCTCCTTCTTTGAGAGGTAGTGTTCCAATCGGTATGCAAGGATTGCCTCCCTTATCTTTCTCATAATACTCTTTTCCGGACCCAGCATAAGTGCTTTAATAACCTGTTGGCTGATAGTGCTTCCTCCCTGCACAACCCTACCGGATACAATATTTTTCCATAGGGCACGTACAATGCTCATAATATCGATGGCTCCGTGTTTAAAAAAATCCGCATCCTCTGCTGCTAAAAATGCATCTCTCACATATTTAGGTATCCTGTCATAGTTCACAAATATTCTGTTATCAGGTATAAGGACATAAGCAAGTTGACCATTTATATCATAGACACTGCTTATGGGTTTGCTCTCAAGGTTCTTGAGCACCTTCACTGAAGGGATGTCCTTAATAATATATAGGTATGAACCAGCTACAATGAAAATTATTGAAATTATGATTAAGAAAATTAAATAAAGATGTATCTTTTTCTTCAAATGGATAACCCTTTTACCTCTACGAGGTATCAAAAATTTATCTTAAAATATTACCTTTATCAATAGATATATTCCACTCATTATGTCTATAATTCTTGTAAAGGGAATGAAAAACTACTATACTTTTTGTGTCTTATAAAAATAGGAGGTATCATGGAAGGACATATCTACAGGACATTTGACCTTGAACTAAAAGAATTGAAAGAAAGCCTCCTCTATGAAGCTGCCCTTGTAGAAAAGGCAATTGAAAATGCTATCAGGGCGCTCCTTGAGAGAAATTCAGAGCTTGCAACCAAGGTCATAGAGGATGATGATATAATCAACGCAAAGGAAGTGGAGACTGACGAATTCTGCTTAAAACTTCTTGCCCTTCGACAACCAGCTGCGCGGGACTTGAGGTTCATCACCACAGCCATAAAGATTAATTATGACCTTGAAAGGATTGGTGACTTTGCTGTTAATATATGCGAGAGGGTTCAGGAACTCAACCAGGAACCTCAACTAAAACCCTATATTGACCTCCCTACCATGGCAAAGATTGCCCAGCTTATGGTTAAAGAAAGTCTTGATGCCTTTGTCAAAGAAGATGTGGAACTGGCATTGAAGGTAACACGAGACGATGAAAATGTTGATAATCTTCTGGACCAGATTTTCCGTGAACTCCTTACCTATATGATGCAGGATTTGAGAACAATTTCAAGAGCAACGAGGTTGCTTTTCATATCCAAGTATCTTGAGAGAATGGCTGACCATGCAGTAAATATTGCCGAACTGGTAATATTTATGGTACAGGGAAAAATAATAAGACATCTCAAGGAAGTTCCTTAAGGAATGACCCCATGAGGAATTGGGTCTTAAGTCTTTCCCTTTGTGCTATAATCCTTCTATGTGCGTGCAATTATAGCCCCTCAACAGGCTTTAAACATCAAAAGAAATCTATTACCCTGGCTGGTTCTACATCCATCATGCCCTTTGCGGAAAAACTTGCTGAACACTTCATGGTTGAGCATCCTGATTTTATCATTGATGTTCAGGGTGGTGGCTCTACTGCAGGAATACAGGCAGTTATGAATAATACCGTTCAGATTGGCATGTCATCCCGGGCTTTGAAAGAGAATGAGAGACTGAATACTGTTATAATATGTTATGATGGTATTTCCATAGTGGTCAATCCTAAAAACCCTATCCATGCTTTAAGCATAAAACAGATACGGGATATCTTCAACAGAAGAATAAAAAACTGGAAGGAGTCAGACTGGATTGATCGAGCTATTGATGCAGTAACACGAGAAGAAGGCTCCGGAACGCGGGGCTCCTTCGAAGAACTTGTCATGCGCGGCGAAGAGATTAACGATGGCATTATGGTTCAGGATTCAAATGGTTCCGTAAAGGAAGTCGTTGCTACTGACCCTTATGCCATTGGTTATATATCCTTAGGCATTGTGGACAACAGGGTCAAGGCACTTACTGTCGATAACATCATTCCCAGTATTGAAACAATAAAATCCGGTGAGTATAAAATTGTAAGGCCCTTCATCTTTGTTCTCAATGGTGAGCCCGATAATGACTTAAGGACATTTATTCTTTTTGTATTATCAAAAGAGGGGCAAAGTATTTTGAAAAAAGAAGGACTTATTGGTGCCTATGACTGATAAAGCATTGTTCAAAGAAAAGTTTATCAAGGGAATACTTGTCTCCTTTGCCCTTTCATCCCTGTTCTTTCTCTTTCTAATCTTTATTTTTATCTTCATTGAAGGGCTTCCCCTATTCCATAAGATTGGCTTAAAGAACATAATCTTCGGTTTCAAGTGGGCACCCACAAAAGGTTCCTTCGGTATCTTTCCCATGATTGTATCTTCCTTTTTTGTTACCTTCGGTGCCCTCATAGTTGGTGCACCCCTGGGACTTTCATGCGCCATATACCTTTCTGAATACTCTGGTAAAAAAATGAAAATGTTTCTCAAGCCTGCCCTGGAACTGCTCGCCGGAATACCTTCCGTAGTCTATGGCTTTCTTGGCGTCATCTACATAGTTCCCATTGTAAGAGATTGCTTAGGTGGACCTGGATTCTCCCTCCTTTCAGCTTCCATTATCCTTGGCATTATGATTTTACCGACTATCATAAGCATATCCTTTGATGCTTTAATGGGTGTTCCAAAAACCTACAGAGAAGGTTCCTATGCCATGGGCGCTACCAAATGGCAAACAATCTTCAGAATCGTTATCCCCTCTGCATCATCAGGAATTCTTGCAAGCTTTATTCTTGGTATGGGAAGGGCAATAGGGGAAACCATGGCAGTTATTATGATTGCCGGAAATGCGCTGAAGATACCAACAAGCATTCTGGATCCCTTACGGACATTAACCGGGAATATCGCCCTTGAACTTGCCTATGCAACAGGAGACCACAGGCTCGGGCTCTTCTCTACAGGTGTGGTGCTCCTCGTCATCATTATGATTCTTAACTATATTGCAAATTTTTCGATAAAAAGGAAGATAATAAAATGAGAATAAACCCGAGAATTACTGATAAACTTGCAAGGATAGTACTCAATACCCAGGCATTTTTCACTGTTGGAATCTTAGTAATAATAATTCTCATTATTATATTAAAGGGTGCTCCCCATATAAATTTAGAGTTTATCCTTTCTGCACCGGAGGATATGGGGAGACACGGGGGTATTTTCTTTACGATCATCGGCACCGTATTTCTCGTATTCTTATCAATTCTTCTTGCCACCCCCTTGGGTGTTGGAACAGCCATCTTCCTTACTGAATATACAAAAGAATCCCGTTTCACAAAGATTATTCGTTTTGGTGTTGAATCGCTGGCAGGCATACCATCTATCCTCTATGGTCTTTTTGGCTTTATATTCTTTGTAATCAAGCTCCGTATGGGCTGGTCTCTTCTGGCAGGTGTATTAACCATGGCAATTATGATACTTCCTACGATAATCAGGACAAGCGAAGAAGCAATAAAGGCTGTTCCGAGAAATTTGAGAATTGTCAGCTATTCTCTAAGCGCCACAAAATGGGAGACGGTTACCAGGGTTGTGTTACCTTCCGCAGCACCCGGCATACTGACAGGCATTATGCTGAGCATTGGAAGGGCTGTAGGTGAAACAGCAGCAATCATATTTACCATGGGTAGTTCCCTGAGGCTTCCTATGTCCCTCATGGATTCTGGAAGAACCATGGCTGTTCATTTTTATATTCTCGCAAGAGAAGGAATCTCTATGGAAAAAGCCTATGCCACTGCCCTGATACTTGTACTGAGCATACTTTTTATTAATATTATTGCCTATTATATTATGAATAGGGTTATTGCGAAGTATTCGTAAGCTTTTATGGATGTTAAAATACGTATAGAAAATTTACGGCTCTTCTATGGAATGTCTGAAATCCTGAAAGGCATTACCATTGATGTATATACAAGCATGATCACTGGCTTCATGGGGCCTGCAGGTAGCGGAAAATCTTCGTTAATCTCTATAATAAACAGAATGATTGATTTTGAAGAGGGAATCAGGATTGAAGGAAATGTGCATATGGATGGAAGTAATATCCTGGATGGTACAATAGACCAGATAAGCTTGAGGAGACGTGTTGGTACTGTTTTCGCTGTTCCAATACCTCTTCCGAGATCTGTATATGAAAATATTGCCTACGGTCCCCGGTTGCAGGGTATCAGAGAAAGGTCAAGGCTCAATACCATTGTCGAAGAGAGCCTGAAAAAAGCCTTTCTGTGGGATGAAGTGAAGGATAGGTTGCACACATCAGCATTGAAGCTCTCAGGAGGGCAACAGCAGAGATTATGCCTTGCTCGAACCCTTGCCACTAAACCTGAAGTTATTCTACTTGATGAACCCTGCTCGGGGTTAGACCCGATCTCTACTGCTAAAATTGAAGAGGCACTCAGTGAACTCAAAAAGGAGTTTACCATCATACTCGTTTCCAATAATACAAAACAGATTGCCCGTATTACTGATTTTGCGGCATTCTTTTACATGGGGCAACTTATAGAATACGGTTCAACAGAAAAGTTATTTACAAATCCATCAGAGAAAAAGACTGAAGACTATATTCAGGGGAAATTTGGATAATGAACAATAGTGCCGCCTTGAGTACAGATACATTAAACCTCTATTATGGTACCTTCCATGCCCTTATCAATGTCAATTTCCAGGTCTTCAAAAATTCCATTACCGCCCTTATAGGACCTTCAGGATGTGGAAAATCCACATTGCTTCGGTGCTTCAACCGGATGAATGACCTCATCGATGAAGTCAGGATAACGGGTAGCATATTAGTCAATGAACAGGACATCCGGACAATCGATATCATTACATTGAGAAAGAAGGTGGGCATGGTATTTCAGAGACCAAACCCCTTTCCCTTCTCCATTTATGAAAATATGATCTACGGGTTGAAAACCCATGGTATGCAAAATAGAAAACAGAACCAGGAGATTGTAGAGAAGTGTCTCATGGCAGTGGGATTATGGGAAGAACTTAAGGATAGACTCTTCACCCCTGCCTTAAGTCTTTCTGAAGAAATGAAACAAAGACTCTGTATTGCACGACTTTTGACTGTTGAGCCGGAAATAATTTTGCTTGATGAACCATGCTCCGCTCTTGATCCAATAGCAACATTGAGAATTGAAGAATTGATGATAGAACTAAAGGAGAATTATACAATCCTCATTGTGACCCATAACATGCAACAGGCAGCAAGGGTTTCAGACTTCACAGGTTTTATGCTCCTCGGAGAACTTGTGGAATTTGATGAAACCTCACAGATTTTTACCTCTCCAAAAAATGAAAAAACAGAAGGCTACATAACTGGCCGCTTCGGCTAATATTAATATTATCATTATAAAAATTTGTGAACTTTTTCACACTTTTTGACATACTGCACCGTATGCCATATATTATTAGCATACATGGAATTTTTAAAATCTATTTCACCAGGGAAAGCCCTTGAAATTATTGAGTCCCTCTCTGTAACTTACAGAGTAGAGATGGTTACCATTGAGGATTGCCCTGACAGAATTCTTGCAGATGATATGATAGCCAACGATGATATTCCCTCCTTCCATCGTTCTCTTGTAGATGGCTTTGCACTCATTGCGAATGATACCTTAGGCGCCAGAGAGACAAATCCATCCTTTCTTTATACAAAAGGAGAAATTAAAGTTGGGGAAGTTGCTGAGGGTGTTGTGGAAAATGGACAGGCTATAGCAATAAGCACTGGCGCTATGATACCTCAGGGAGCTGATAGTGTTGTCATGGAAGAATATGTAAGAAGGACTTCAGATGGTATTGAGGTAACAAAAACTGTTCATAAAGGCGAGAATATCTGTTTTATCGGTGAAGATATAAGGAAAGGAAGTGTAGTCTTGAATCGGGGTAAAAAGATTACCCCCTTTGACATTGGTCTTCTCTCTGCACTCGGGTATTCAAATATACCTGTGTATAAAAGACCTCATATAGGTGTCATCTCATCAGGTGATGAAATCATTGGCATTAATGATACCCTTAAGTCAGGAAAAGTAAGGGATATCAACGGATATACTATAACAAACCTTTTAAAAAGAGAGGGTGCCATACCCACATTCCTTGGAATAGTAAGGGATAATCTCGAAACACTCGCCGGAATACTTGCAACTGTCCATGAGTTTGATATGGTGCTTATCTCCGGTGGTAGCTCAAAGGGAGAGAGGGATTTTTTAACCCAATCCATTGAGAAACTTGGAGGGAAAATACTCTTTCATGGAATAAATATAAAACCAGGGAAGCCGACAATTTTTGCTACGTTGCAGGATAAGCCTGTCTTCGGACTTCCAGGCCACCCGGCATCCTGTGCCATGGTAATGCTACAATTTGTCTTTCCCATGCTCTGGAAACTTGAGGGAAAAAAAGAAAGATACAGACAAAGGATTCAGGGTGCTCTAACGTCAAACATACCTTCATCAATTGGCATAGAGGAGTATGTCCGGGTTGAAATAAAAGAACAGGGAGGTACATATTACATAACCCCCCTTTTTACAAAATCATCGGTCATCTCTTCCTTTGTAAAAGCCTCTGGTTATATAGTCGTTCCTCAGGAAAAGGAAGGATATGAAAAGGATGAACTCGTAGAGGTATATCTCTTTTGATAAAACGTTACCTT
This sequence comes from Deltaproteobacteria bacterium UBA4796, assembly GCA_002402795.1. Taxonomy (GTDB): domain Bacteria; phylum Desulfobacterota; class Syntrophorhabdia; order Syntrophorhabdales; family Syntrophorhabdaceae; genus UBA8905. The sequence continues at coordinate 9,527 of DHGO01000111.1, read as the reverse complement.
ACAACAATACCAAGAGAAAAAGCACTTTCAGAAATGCTCAATCGCGTAGCACCTATCACAGAAGAAGAATATCTTCCTGTTTATCAATGTAAAGGTCGCATTTTAACTAAACCAGTATTTGCACGCTATTCCAATCCCCCCTTTATCTGTGCTGCAATGGACGGATATGCAACCTTATCGGAAAAAACCTCAGCCGCAGACATTTCTAACCCCCTTTCCATGAAGAAAGATATAGATGTCTTTTCCGTGAATACCGGTGACCCTCTTCCAGATAATACAGATTCCGTTATTCCCCTTGAAGAGGTTGAAGATTTTGACACATCAGTAATTATAAGAAAACCTGTCTATCTATGGCAGAATGTAAGAATGGTAGGGGAAGATATTATTGAAGGTGATATGCTTCTTCCCACTAACCACTCGATACGATCTTTTGATATAGGGATGCTCCTTTCTGCAGGGATTACTCATACATACGTAAGGCGGAAACCAAAACTCCTCATTATCCCCACAGGTAAAGAATTGATTGATTTATACGAAAAACCAGAGGCATTGAAGGAACAGAAGGGGCTCATTGATTTCAACTCCTATACGCTTCTTAGGTTGGGAGAAGACAGGGGATTTGATGTAAAAAAATCTAAAATAGTCAGTGATAAAGATGAGTTAACAAATATTATTAAAGCTTCTATTGATTCTTTTGATGTAATTATAATAAATGCTGGAGCAAGTGCAGGAAAAGAAGACTATACTGAGGCGGTTATCCGTGAACTGGGCATTCTTATCTTTCACGGTCTATCCATGATGCCAGGCAAACCTGTGATGGGTGGTTTTATAAAAGAAAAACCTGTTTTTGGCATCCCGGGTTATCCTGTCTCTGCAATCGTCTGTTTCCAATCTTTCATAGACCCTCTTTTTGACAGGCTCTCCTTAACAACAACCCTTAGAAAACAGATTATCTGCACCATTCCATTTAAAGTGCCATCGAAGATAGGAATCGAAGAAATAGTGAGGATCAACCTTATAGAAAAGGGTGGTATCTTTTATGCCTTTCCTTTGCAGAGAGGCGCGAGTATTTTCTCATCCATGGCACGTGCTGATGCTACCATTTCCATACCTGAGAATATTGAAGGGTATGATGAAAATTCACAGGTTCCCTGTGTGCTTTTACGTGATGAAGGAGAATTGCAGAAAAGGATTCATGTCATTGGGAGTCATGACCTCTCCCTTGATATTATACGGGATATGCTCAAGATAAGGCACCCCTCCATGGAATTTCTATCCACCCATACAGGAAGTCTCAGCGGTCTCTTTGCCATAAAAAAAGGTATAAGCGATTTATGCACCACCCATATTCTTGATGAAAGAGAAGGTGTATACAATATACCAGCTATCAAAAAATATCTCGAGCATATCCCATGTATACTCATAAACATTGCAAAAAGAATGCAGGGGCTTATTGTAAAAAAAGGTAATCCAAAAGGTATTAAAGGAATCACTGACCTGGGCAGAGATGACATTCGATTTATAAACAGGCAGCCAGGTTCAGGAACAAGATTTCTTTTAGACGCGCAATTAAAAGAGGCAGGGATTGATAAACATAATATACGTGGATATGACAGAGAAGAATCCTCACATACAGCAGTAGCAGTCATGGTAAAGGAGTCGGTTGCAGATACAGGTATTGCCATTTACGGGGTTACAAAAATCTTCTCGCTCGATTTTATACCCCTTGTAGAGGAAGATTTTGACCTTCTTGTTACAAAAACATTTACAGAAGATGAAAGATTTACTATGCTAATAGACTTAATACAATCAAAAGAATTCAAGGGAAGGCTTGATTCTCTTGGTGGTTACAACACAAAAGAGACGGGAACCATAAAGTATGTTAACGGATAAATTCAACAGAATTATAGATTATGTAAGAATCTCTATTACTGACAGGTGTAACCTGAGATGCAGGTACTGCGTGAATGAGGCGTTTCAATACCTTGCACATGATGAAATTCTTAGATATGAAGAGATTATCAGATTTGTAAGGATAGTTGCTCAACTCGGGGTAAAGAAGGTGCGATTAACAGGTGGTGAACCCCTTGTAAGAAAGGGTATCTCCTATCTCCTTAAGACATTGAGCGCTATCCATGGCATAAATGATATCAGCCTGACCACAAATGGCGTATTTCTTGCAGAAAAGATTGAAGAATTGAAAGATGCTGGACTGCACAGAATCAACATAAGCCTCGATAGTTTGAAGAGAGAACGTTTCCATTATATTACCCAGAGTAATACCTTCGACCTCGTATTGAAGGGTATTGATGAGGCTATTCGTGCGGGTTTAAACCCTGTCAAGATTAATACAGTCATTATAAAGGGATTCAATGACGATGAAATCTTTGATTTTGCAAAACTTGCACTGGATAAGGGCATTCACATTCGTTTTATCGAATTCATGCCTTTTGGTGACTCTACGCTCTGGGATGGTTCAAGAATCGTCCCCTCTGACTTTATAGAATCACTACTTAAAACAAAATATACCTTGGAACCAACAAGCAATATGCATAATGGTCCAGCAAAGATGTTTACTATTGAGAAGGGTACAGGCAAGATAGGTTTCATAAGCCCCCTTTCTTCCCATATTTGCAGTGAATGTAACAGGATAAGACTTACATCCAGAGGCATGATAAGACCCTGCCTTTTCTCTGAAGATGAATATGACGTAAAAAGCCTGCTCCGGAATAATAGAAGCGATGAGGAAATAAAGGCATTTATCAAAAACACTGTAAAAGCCAAACCTGAAAAAAAGGTAGAAACCGGATTCATTAGAAAATGCCAGCAAAGTATGAGGCATATTGGCGGATAATATATCAATGAAGCATGGAGGTCCAATGAAGCTCACCCATGTTGACGAAAAGGGAAAAGCCCGTATGGTTGATATTACTGAAAAGAAAAAAACAGAGAGGAAGGCGATTGCCACAGGAAAAGTAACCATGTCTGAAAAAACCTATAAGCTCATCAAAAAAGGGCAGGGTCCAAAGGGAGATGTATTTACTGTTGCAAAGATAGCAGGTATCCAGGGGGCAAAGAGAACGCATGAACTCATACCCCTCTGCCACCCGATTCCTTTAACACATGTGGATGTAACCTATACGTTCAATGATAGGGACTCGACCATCCAGATTATTTCAACGGTAAAGACGAGGGCACAAACAGGCGTGGAAATGGAAGCACTTACTTCTGTATTAGTTGCAGCCCTTACCATCTATGACATGTGCAAGGCAGTTGAGAAGGGCATAGAACTCGGGCCTTTCTTTCTTCTCGAAAAGAGTGGGGGAAAGAGTGGACGATTTCTGCGATCAGAGCTTGAGAGGACAAACAAAAGGAAAGGTAAAAGAAACCCGTGAAGAAATGAAATATAAAGCTACTATTATTACCATAAGCGATAAGGGATCACGGGGTGAACGGAAGGACGAGAGCGGTCCTGCCATCGAAAATATTCTTAAAAAATATTATGTAATTGAAAAAACCTTCATCATCCCTGATGATAAAGAAACTATTACCCATACAATAAAAGAAGTAATTGACAGCAAAGGGGTAGACCTTGTTGTTACCACAGGTGGTACCGGGGTTGGGAAAAGGGATAATACGCCTGAAGCCACACGGATGGCTATTGAAAAGGAATTACCTGGTTTTTCAGAGATCATGAGGGTGGAAAGCTATAAGATTACTCCTCACGGGATTATATCACGGGGTATCTGCGGTATCAGAAAGGAAAGCATTATAATCAATCTTCCTGGAAGCCCGAAAGCTGCGGTTGAATGTCTCAATTTTGTTCTGGATGCTATTGCCCACGCCCTTGATAAGGTAAGGGGTGATGAGACTGAGTGCGGTCAAGCTCTCACAGATTAAACTCAGATATGTCATTAGAGCATAGTGTCGGGTTTTGTCTCAAGCAAACCGTCGTGAGGCAAGNNTGAATGGAGCCGCTGGAGCTTAAATAAGCGTGTTTGTGGGGAATAGCCCGACACAGATGCTCATCCTAATGGAAAATCTGGGATTAGTATTTTTTCTCATCCATCTTCAGTTTGAAAGAAGGCTCTTTTTTATCCACCTCTTCTTTTTTAATGCCTGACATCTTGATTTTTAAGCGCATATCATTCGGACTATCCGAATAGGCAATAGCGTTGTTATAGTCAATCCTTCCTGCACTGAACATATCAAAGATATGCTGGTCAAAGGTTTGCATACCTTCGTTATATGAAGCAGCCATAGTTTCTTTCAAAAGACCTATTTCTCCTTTCAGAATAAGGTCCTTCACCCGTGCGCTATCAAGGAGAATCTCAACCGCCGCTATCCTCTTCCCTTCAACGGTTGGAATCAATCGCTGGGATATAACAGCCTTCAAATTCAGTGAAAGCTGCATATATATCTGAAGGTGTCTTTCAATGGGGAAGAAGTTTAATATACGTTCCATAGCCTGGTTGGCATTGTTTGCATGGAGCGTACCCAGACACAGGTGGCCTGTCTCTGCAAAGGTGACGGCATCTTCCATTGTCTCTGGATCCCTTATTTCACCGATAAGAATCACATCAGGTGCCTGGCGGAGTGTATTCTTCAGGGCATTGAAGAAAGAATGGGTATCAAAACCAATTTCCCTCTGTGTAATAACGCTCATCTTATGTTCGTGGACAAATTCAATTGGGTCTTCGATAGAGATGATGTGCCCTCTCTGATTACTGTTTCTCCAATCAATCATGGCAGCAAGGGTGGTAGATTTTCCACTACCGGTGGCACCTACAACAAGGACAAGGCCTCTCTTTGTCATGGCAATATCCTTGAGAATATCAGGTAGCCCCATTTCATCGATGGTCTTGATCTTCACCTTAATCTGCCTGAGGACAAGGCCAATGTTGCCTCTCTGTCTGAAAATATTCACCCTGAATCTTCCCAACTCCGGGTAGTATAAAGCAAGGTTCATCTCAAGCTCTTCTTCAAAAATCTTTTTCTGCTTATCATTCATTATACTGTAGGCAATCTTTTCTGTATCTTCCGGTGTGAGTATTTTTTCGCCAAAGGGCTCAACAACACCTTCTACCCTGAACATAGGCGGAACATTTACCGTAAGATAGATATCTGATGCATCCTTTTCAACCATATATCTGAGATAATCTAATAAGGCATTTAAAGCATCCATAGTATCACCTCTGTTGCGTTTGCGGTAAATAGAAGGCCACTTCGTCTTTTGTCACAATATTTCGTGCCAGTAAATCCTGGACAGACGCCTCCATGGTCTGCATCCCTATTCCCTTACTCGTCTGCATGATTGATGGAATCTGAGCGATCTTATTCTCCCTGATGAGGTTACGTACAGCAGGATTTGCAACCATTATTTCAAAAGCTGCTACACGTCCCATGCCATCCTTTCTCTTGAAGAGTGCCTGTGTAACAACACCCTGTACGGAGTTTGCAAACTGGGACCTTACCTGATTTTGCTGTGCTGCAGGGAATACATCAATTACCCTGTCAACCGTATCCGGTGCACCACTTGTATGGAGTGTTCCAAAAACAAGGTGTCCGGTTTCAGCAGCTGTTAAGCAAAGGGAAATTGTTTCGAGATCCCTCAGCTCTCCTACGAGTATAATATCAGGATCCTCTCTCAATGCAGACCTCAATGCATTGGCAAAACTGTGGGTATGGGGACCGAGTTCTCTCTGATTGATCAGACAGTTTTTAGACTTATGGACAAATTCAATAGGGTCTTCAATGGTCAATATATGGCCCTTTAATTCATTGTTTATAAGGTCAATCATAGCAGCAAGGGTGGTAGATTTTCCACTACCTGTAGGACCGGTAACAAGGACAAGACCTTTCTCGAGACGGGCAAGCTCCATCAGCACCTTGGGTAATCTCAGTTCTTCAAAGGTTGGTATCTTACTTGGTATGGTTCTGAATACCGCAGCATCCCCTCTTTGCTGTTTAAAAACATTAACCCTGAATCGTGCCAGATCACCAAGGGCAAATGAAAAGTCCAGTTCGAGATGTTCTTCATACACCTTCCTCTGCTGGTCATTAAGAATATCATATACCATGTTGTGCACTTCATCCTTATCGAGTGACGGCATCTCAATCTTCCTCATCTCTCCGTGGATGCGTATAATAGGTGGCTCGCCAGCGCTGACATGAAGGTCAGAACCTTTCTGGCCTAATGCAAACGTCAATAATTCTGTAACATCCATAAGTCCTCCTATGATTCAAACGATTCTATTTCTTTGTATGTCGGTAAATCACTCAAATCCTTAAGTCCAAAAAGTTCAAGAAATTTATCTGTGGTGCGAAAAACAATGGGACTTCCGATGTCATCGTTTCTACCTGCCATTTCTATGAGCCTTCTATCAAGAAGATGTTTTATAATCCTTGAAGAATCCACCCCGCGAAGCCTGTCTATCTCTCGTTTCGTTATGGGCTGTTTGTATGCAATAATCGCAATCGCCTCGAGCATAGGTCTCGTCAATTCAATATCCTTCTCCTTTACAAATCGCTTTACCCAGTCCCTGTATTCAATCTTTGTTCTCATCTGATAACCATGAGAGACCTGCACGATTTCCATGGCTCTTTCAGAATTGGCATATTCGTCGATAAGGCTGTTAATGGCATCATTAATCTCATCGGCAGGGTATACTTCAAGCTTTTTTTCAAGGTTCTTCAAGGTTAATGGCCTCGGCGAAGAAAAAAATATTGCTTCAACAATCCTTTTCAGTTCCATGTGTTCAAAAATCCTGCCACATCAGATACTATTTTGTCTCGAACCTCCGGATATTCATACCACACTGTGTTTTTCTCCCTGATAAACCAGGTTATCTGCCGTTTTGCGTAATTCCTGGTAAATTTTTTTATATCTTTTACCATATCTTCATATCCTATTGCACCTTTAAAATAAAGTAATATTTCCCTGTAGCCAATACTTGAAAAAGGCTTGAGGTCTTCCGGATATCTGGCAATAAGGTTCTTTACTTCTTCTAACCATCCTCTCTCTAACATCTGATCGACTCTATGGTTAATCTTTTCATATAGTATGTTTCTTGGCTTATTAAGACCTATAGTATATACCCTGTAATGCGTTTCTTTGAATCCATGAATGTTTGCCCACTCTGACATGCTATTACCGGTAAGATAAAAGACCTCAAGTGCTCTTATAACTCTTATTCCATCTCGAAAACTGATTTTCATGGCATAGGCAGGGTCCACCTTTTTTAAAGTTTCATAGCTTTTGAGGGGATCCATTTTAAAATCATTTTTAAGCACCTGTCTCAGCGATCCATCCCCGGGCACCTCAAAAAGACCATAGAGCGCTGCCCGGACATAGAGACCTGTGCCACCGACAATAATAGGCAGTCTCTCATGAGAGCATATATAATCTATCGCATCTTCTGCCATCTCTTTGTAGAGTGCAGCATTAAAAATTTCAAAAGGCTCCACCACATCAATCAGGTGATGGGGAATTTCCTTTCTTATCAAGCTATCGGGCTTTGCTGTTCCAATATCAAAGTATTTATATACCTGCATGGAATCGGCATTAATAATTTCTCCTCTGAATATTCTTGCAAGCTCAATGGCTAATGCAGACTTCCCTGTACAGGTAGGTCCCACAATAGCAATTATGCATGGGTTGTTTGATACCATGGAGGATATACAGTATAATAATATATATATGTATTCAAAGGCAATAAAGCTGGCTATTTTCCTCTTCTTTCTTCCTGCAATCTTCGGTACAGGCTTTGGCTATGCACTGGTCAATTATCTTGAAATACCCGACGTAAAATTACTTGAAAGCTATACACCAAAATCAGTTACACGCCTTTACGCTGATGATGGAACCCTTTTCTCTGAACTCTTTGTCGAGAAACGTATTCCCATATCCATCAGAGAGATGCCCGAACATCTTAAACTTGCATTCATTGCAATTGAAGACGTAAGGTTCTTCAGCCATTTCGGTGTTGACATACGGGGTATTCTCAGGGCTGCCTACAGAAATATTGTCCAGAAACGCATCACGGAAGGCGCATCCACAATAACCCAGCAACTTGCAAGAAATCTTTTTCTCACCCCAAAAAAAAGCATCAAGAGAAAAATTGAAGAAGCTCTTCTTGCAATCCAGATAGAGAGAACATATTCAAAGGATGAGATACTCAATATGTATTTGAACCTTATCTATCTCGGTGAGGGTTCATACGGTGTCGAGGCAGCAAGCAATACCTATTTTCATAAAAAAGCCCGTGACCTCAGCGTTGAAGAATCAGCTACCCTTGCTGCTCTGACAAAATCACCTTCAAGGCTATCTCCTTATAAATATCCATTAAAGACAATTGAACGAAGGAATATTGTTTTGAAAAAAATGTATGAAGCAGGATTTATCAATAGCATAGACTATGCCCGTGCAGCAAATACAACCCTTTCTCTTGCACCTTTCAAAACCTATGAAAAAAAGACCGGCTATTTTATCGAATACGTAAAGCAATTGCTTGAAGAATATGTCACGCATTCCGAGGAGATATATACACGAGGCCTGAATATTAAAACAACGATCAACCTTAAATGGACTGATTACGCCTATGAAGCGATAGAAAAGGGACTTCTTGCCTATAAGGAAAGGCATCCTAAAGCAAAAGAATTACCCGAGGTTGCATTAATTGCTATGGAAATCCGCACAGGCGATGTGAAGGTACTCATAGGGGGTAAAGATTTTCTGGCATCTCCTTATAACAGAGCGGTTCAGTCAAAGAGGCAACCGGGGTCAGCATTCAAGCCAATCATATATCTTACAGCCCTGGAACAGGGATTAAACCCTGATTATATGCTTCTCGATTCACCACTCACATTTGTCAATCCTTATACAAAAACAGTCTGGCAACCAAAAAATTATAAAAATGAGTATCATGGAAATGTTACCATGAGAAAGGCGCTGGAATTATCTCTTAATACCGCTACCGTTCGTCTCCTCGAAAAGGTTGGGGTAGAAAATGTTATCGATACAGCAAAGCGACTTCATATAAACAGCTCCTTTGAACCAAATCTATCACTGGCACTCGGTGCTATCGAAGTGACACCTATAGACCTCGCATATGCATATGCTACTATTGCCAGGGGAGGGATATATCTACCGCCCACTGTGATAAAAAACATCACAACCATTGATGGTGAAGAATTATATAACGACGAAATAGTCCCCGAAGATACAAAGTTTTCTCATGAGGCAATGTCGGCTCTTGTGGATATCATGAAGGGTGTCATCAAAAATGGAACGGCACGGGCAGCTTCAAGGATGCCCTATTTTCTTGCTGGAAAAACAGGGACTACCAATGATTTCAGGGATGCGTGGTTTATAGGCTTCTCTCCAGAAATTCTCTGTCTTGTCTGGGTAGGTTATGATAAAAACATAAATCTTGGTAATAAAGAATCAGGTGCAACAACCTGCCTTCCCATATGGATAGATTTTATGTCAAAAATCCTTCCTCTCTATCCAAATAATGACTTTGTAT
>DHGO01000077.1:13506-18299 GCA_002402795.1 Deltaproteobacteria bacterium UBA4796 | reverse complement strand
TGAAGGTCTCACATACAAGGGGTATATCTTTTGTCCTTTGCCAGAGGGTAATGGCTCTTATGCGGTCACGTTCCTTTTCTTTGAGTTCAGGGGCAATCTGTTTTGATAGTTTATGAAAGTCTTTTGCAATACTGAATACTCTCATAGAGGGGTTCCTCCTTTTTACCAATAGTATTATACCTCTCTTAAGAGATAGTTTTGTCTCATATGTATCTGAACGAGATCATCTAGAGATTCCAAAATGAGTCAATTTCACTGTCCGGCACATCGAAAACCAAATCACTTGGGGGTGAAGGCTCTTCCTTAAAGAATTCAGGCAGCCGGCCAACACTTGGAGCAAACCTGAATTTAAGAGATTTCAAGGCACACCTATAAAAAAGGGCGTCAAGTAAAAAGTGAAAGCACCTCCTCCAAACCGTTCCCGTGTGGGTCTCTTACAGGACCATTATAAGGTTTCAGTCACCTATTCGTGCTTTTCAAGGCACACTATATTATCGGATACCGGCTTCTCATTCAAATCTCAAATCTTTATTGTTTACATAATCTTCATAAAATCTTCATAAATTTCGATTCCATTTATACCTTCCTCAAAGCCCATGACTTATTAATCTATCTTTTATCACCACTGCCTATATATTTTAATAAATACTTTGTAGTTATATTCTTTTATTCAAAATCCCTTATCATTCCCATGAACATGCCCATCCATAGGAACCGTTACTTTCATCTGGTGACTATCTTCTACGTTTTTGAACAGATGTTATTGCTTCCACCGGACTTATACCTCTTTTCTCCTTTCCTTAAGTTATAAGGATAACTCTATGGCTAACACTGCAACTAAAATTTAGTTTGAGTATGTGTCCTATCTAAACGGGGGCAAGTACAAATCCCCCTTTGTAAAGTCAATATAAAAGGTAATCCCCCATCAAATCAGGACTTCAATTGACTTTTAGAGTCCAATACTATAAGTTTAACTATGGTATCCACGAACAATTCTCAGGACAGAGATGGGGGGCACGATGTCAAGTTTAAATAAAGCAATCATTATCGGGAGGCTCGGTGCAGATCCTGAACTTCGTTATACTGCCGATGGCATACCGGTTGCAACCTTCAACATTGCAACAACAGAGCAACGGCGGGATAAAAATGGCAACAGGCAGGACAAAACAGAATGGCACAGGGTTGTCGCCTGGAGAAGGCTTGGAGAGATAGCGGCAGAGTATTTGAAGAAGGGAAGACTTGTATATATTGAAGGCAGGATTCAGTCCCGTGAATTCGAAGGCAGGGATGGCGTAAAAAGGAGGAATTTCGAAATAATTGCAACGGATATGAAGATGCTTGGTGGAGGTCCTCCATCTGAACGAGAAGAAAGAAAACCTCCAGCCGGCACCCAGGGCGAAATAGAAGAAGATTTTATCCCGGAAGTCGAAGATGACGTTCCATTATAAACGGTGTTCCGTGTGAAGCATGATGATTTTGAATCTGTTATAGGTCTTGAGGTACATGCACACCTCCTGACAGAAAGTAAAATATTCTGCAGTTGCTCGACAAAGTTTGGAGCAGAACCAAATAGCCATACGTGTCCAACCTGTATGGGTCTTCCAGGTGCATTGCCGGTATTGAACAGGAAGGTTGTTACATTTGCAATCAAGCTTGGTCTTGCACTTAACTGTACGGTCAACCGTCGGAGCATTTTTGCACGGAAAAATTATTACTACCCGGACCTTCCCAAAGGATACCAGATTTCCCAGTATGAAGAACCTCTCTGTACTGATGGATATGTCAATATCATTTCTCAAAACAACTCTAAGATAATACGGGTGAAAAGAGTACATATGGAGGAGGATGCAGGAAAGCTCGTCCACGAAAGTACCATAGAAACAAGTTCATATAGCCTTGTCGATTATAATAGGTCAAGCGTGCCGCTACTCGAAATAGTGAGCGAGCCTGATATGGCAACACCCGATGAGGCTGTCAGGTACTTAAAAATGCTCCGTGATATTCTCATATATTTAGAAATATGCGATGGCAATATGGAAGAAGGTAGTTTTCGCTGTGATGCAAATGTATCGGTAAAGCGAAAGGGGGTATCAGAGCTCGGTACGCGCACTGAACTGAAAAACTTGAATTCCTTCAAGCATATCGAGAAAGCCCTTGACTATGAAATCCAGAGGCAGATTGAGGTCATACAAAATGGTGGTGAGGTAGTCCAGGAAACAAGGCTCTTTAATGTTAATGAAGGCATAACCTATTCAATGAGAGGAAAAGAAGAAGCCCACGATTACCGATATTTTCCAGAACCCGACCTCCTTCCTTTAGTCATCGACAATACATGGGTTGAAGAGGCCGAAAAGACACTTCCTGAACTTCCCTTCAAAAAGATGGAACGGTTTATAAAACAGTATCAGCTCCCCATGTACGATGTGGAGATTCTTGTATCCGACAAATCGCTCGCCAGTTACTTTGAAGAGGTGGTTCAATCTTTTCCAGAACCAAAAACAGTAAGTAACTGGATTATGACAGAACTCCTCCGGGAATTAAAAGACGCAAATATATCTCCCCGGGAAGCCCCTCTCACACCACAACATCTCTCAGAGCTTCTTTCACTTATAAAGGACGGGACTATAAGTACAAAGATTGGTAAGGATATTTTCCCTGAAATATTCAAGACCGGCATCTCTCCCAAGCGTCTCGTTGAAGAAAAGGGATTGATTCAAATATCTGACGAGAAAGCAATCATCGAAACCATAGACACAATCATCAGCCGCCATCCAGAAGAAGTAGCTGAGTTTAAGGCAGGAAAAGAAAAATTATTAGGTTTCTTTGTCGGACAGGTCATGAAAGAGACAAAGGGCAAGGCAAACCCCAAGCTCCTCAACGAGCTCATGCTGAAAAGGCTAAAGGGAAATGACTGACCACATTTACTGGAAGGATGGTGCTCTCTATCTTCTTGATCAGCGTCTCCTTCCTTTCAGGAAAAGATATGTGCGCTGTACCTCTCTTAACGATATAACAAGAGCCATCTCGGAAATGGTGATTCGTGGTGCTCCACTGATTGGTATTGTAGCAGCATACGGAGTTGTCCTGGGTCTTAAAGACCTTATAAGTAAGCATCGGAAAATAACGAATAATGCACTGGAGAGAATATGTGAAAGGCTTGCGAAGACACGACCCACAGCAGTCAATCTTTTCTGGGCGTTACAGAGAATGAAAAAGAAATACTACAAGAATGAAGAGAAAGAGGATATACTCGAAATCTTACTCCAGGAAGCCATCTCCATCCATGTTGAGGATATTGAACATAACAGAATGCTCTCCTTGTACGGTGCTGAGCTTATCGATGATGGCGATATTATCCTTACCCATTGTAATGCGGGCGCACTTGCTACCGGAGGATATGGTACTGCCCTCGGTGTTATCAGGGCAGCTCACGAGGATGGAAAAAAAATAAAGGTTATTGCTACGGAAACAAGACCTTACATGCAGGGCGCAAGGCTCACCATATTTGAATTGTTTCAGGAAGGGATTGATTCGGAACTTGTTCCGGATAACCATGCAGGTCTTCTCTGCGCCAATAAACGTATTAATAAGGTCATTGTGGGGGCTGACAGGATTGCTCTCAATGGAGATACAGCAAATAAGATAGGGACATTGATGATAGCCATCTGTGCCCATGCCTATAATATACCTTTTTATGTTGCAGCACCGGTTTCAACATTTGATAATTCCATACCGGATGGAACACATATTTCCATAGAACAGAGGGATGGAAGGGAGGTCATATACTTCAGGGGAAATCTTATTACCCTGAAGGATGTAGTGGCTTGGTATTACTCCTTCGACGTTACTCCTGCAAAATATATTACCCACTTCATTACAGAAAAAGGCATCATCCCTAAACCTTTCAAGAAATTTATACCCATGCTTTTTTCTTAAGGCGTAAGTGAATATTATTACCCTTCTCACTGATTTCGGTATAAAAGACCCCTACGCGGGTATTATGAAGGGTGTTATCCTTTCAATAAACCCTGATGTAATCATCATAGATATTACCCATGAAGCAGAACCACAGGATGTGAGAGAAGCAGCCTTTCTTATTGAAGAATATTATTCATACTTTGGAAAGGGTACAATCCACGTGGCAATTGTTGACCCCACGGTTGGCAGTGAGAGAAAGCCTGTTATTTTCGAAAAAAACGGATATTATTTTATCGGACCTGACAATGGTATCTTTAGCCTCCTTATCGACACAAATACCCAATTCTATACCATAGAAAACAAGGATTTTATCCGACCCCATGTAAGCTCTACTTTCCATGGAAGGGATATTTTTGCCCCTGCAGCAGCATATCTCTCTCAAGGTAAAACCCTTACAGAATTCGGTGCACCTTTATACAATCCTGTTGTCCTTGATAATATTCTTCCGAAGATCGAGGGTAATGTTCTCTATGGGGAGGTCGTACGATTTGACAGGTTTGGTAATGCCATTACAAACATTTCCCATAACCTTTTTGAGCGATTTACCGGAAATAAACCCTTTACTATAAGGATTGGAAAAATGCGATTCCATAGTTTAAGGAAAAGCTACTTTGAAGAAAATATAATATGTCTTGTTGGCAGTTCAGGATATCTCGAATTTGCCATCTATAGGGGCAATTTCAGAGAAGAAAGAAACATATGGAAGGGTGATAGCGTCACAGTAACCATATGATATTCTGCATAATAGAGGCTTATCATTTTTATTCCGGACAATTAACCCGGATATATCACTTAGAGCATGGTGTCGGGTTTTC
>DHGO01000077.1:0-13487 GCA_002402795.1 Deltaproteobacteria bacterium UBA4796 | reverse complement strand
AATGAGCGTGTTTGCGGGGAATAACCCGACACAGATACTCGTTCTGATGGAAAATCTGGGATTATGTATCTCCTTCTCTATCCTTTCTTACTGATTTTCCATGGATGTGAGCCAGCCTCAATGGTTCCGGTATCTTCCCGTTTTTAGTCCACCTTAAGTATTCTCTTATTGTTCTTTCAAGGCTTATACCGAATCCCTGTGAAACAATAACAGGTCTTTTTGACTTTGTATTTCCTATGGCTATGCCAAGTATTCTATCATCGCCTGTAATAAAACGCATATCCGGATACATGGATGCTGTTTCACCATAACCCCCTGCAATAAGCCTTTTTGCTATTCCAATGGTGGGAATCCTGTGAGTTAAACCTATGACCGTTGCCAATCCAAAACGATAGGGATGGCATATGCCATGACCATTGACAAAAAGAAGGTCAATTGGTTCCCTGTAGATGAGCTGTGAGATGATGGGTGCCTCTTTAAGGAAGAATAGAGAGGTTCTGTAGGGCTCATTAGATATACCTTTTGACTTTTTTACATTTGTGATTTTACCATTCTGGAAGATTGAAAACACCGCATGATAGGATGTTCCATTATAAGAAACATCTACGCCGGCAACAATCTCTTTTGTGCTACTATCATACCTTTCTCTAACCTCCTTCCATATTTCCCGAATCCAGTAAGGCAAGTAGGGGGTAATATAGAAAACATTCGATCGAAGCATTGCTATTCATTCTCTTCATTCATCTCATCTGTATTACCCTGAATGCGTTCTCCCAGTAACTTCTTTGATGCTTCTTCAGGAAGTTCCTGAACATCCCGTAATTTTCTCTCTATTACCCTTGATCTGACACCTGCCTGTTCTATGACATTACTTGCTTCTTTTAACTTCTTATGAGTTTTTTCAAGTATGGCACCAAAATTACCAAACTCTGTCTTCACAGCACCAAGCAGTTCCCAGACCTCGCTGGACCTTTTTTCTATAGCAAGGGTTCGGAATCCCATCTGTAAACTATTTAAGAATGCCGAGATGGTAGTAGGGCCTGTGATAACCACCTTATAATCCCTCTGGATAGCTTCAAATAAGCCTGCATTTCTCAAAATTTCAGTGTAGATCCCTTCAAAGGGTAAGAACATAATAGCAAAATCAGTCGTGTTAGGAGGATCAAGATATTTATCGCGGATGTCCTTTGCTGAAAGTTTAATTCTATTTACAAGGGACTTTTTATGTTCTTCTATACCTGCAAGGTCACCCCGGTCATAGGCTTCCAGTAATAACTGATAATCTTCCGTAGGAAACTTTGCATCAATGGGAAGCCATACAGTCTTGCTTGTATCATCCCTGCCAGGAAGCTTAACAGCAAATTCAACAATCGCATTACTGTCTTTCTTCGTTTTTTGATTCTTTGCGTATTGTTCTGGAGTCAGCATCTGCTCTAAAATATTTTCCAGTTGATACTCTCCCAGTACACCCCTTGCCTTTACATTGGTCAACACCTTTTTGAGATCACCAACACCTGTTGCCAGATTCTGCATTTCTCCCAATCCCTTGTGTACCAGCTCCAATCGCTCGCTGACAATCTTGAAAGATTCGCCCAACCTCTTCTCAAGGGTATCGTGAAGTTTCTCATCGACTGTTTCTCTGATCCTCTCAAGCTTTTTGCTATTATCATCCTGAATTGCGTTGAGTTTTGTCTCCACTGTCTCCCTCATTTTATCAAGTCGCTGTTCTGTAACCTGCATAAGGTCATTCATCCTTCTTGAAAGAGAATCCTCAAAGGATTTTATAGTATTGCGTAACTCTTCTCTGACCTCTCTGAAATTCTTATTTATTTCTTCTCTATTTCGTGCAAATTCATCCCTGATAGATAATTCAATTTTAGCAAGGTTTTTATTAAATTCATCAAGTTTGAACTTAACTTCATCCGCAAGACCCCTATCACCGATTTTTGTAGCCTTATAAGAAATTACAAGATTAAGGAGTAGTAAAATAACAGTTACAGTTAAAAGTATTTCAATTATCATCCTGTCACCTCACCATAATATAAAGCTGCCATGCTTGATAAAAAGTATTAATAGTCTAACAGAGATAGGGAAAAAAGTCATAATAATCCTTGCCTGTATACGCCGGATAAAAACCTTCCAATCGTATTCCAAACCCATTATAATAATCTCATGGATACCATGCTTTCACTCCTTGAGCAATGCGAAATCTGTCCAAGGCAGTGTCGTGTCAACCGTCTTAATGGCAAAAGGGGATACTGTGGCGTTGGGAAAGACCTTATCATAGCCCACTATGGCGCCCACTTTGGCGAAGAACCACCCATTACGGGTACAGGGGGATCAGGGAATATCTTTTTTTCTTCCTGTAATTTACGGTGTGTCTATTGCCAGAATTATCAGATAAGCCACACCACGAAAGGAAAAAGAATCTCAATCGACGAACTAATAGATATTTTCTTTCACCTCCAGCAACAGGGGGTACATAATATCAACCTCGTGAGCCCCACACCATATGCTCCGCTCATAGGGATAGCAATACGCAGAGCAAAAGAAAAGGGTATCACCATCCCCTTTATCTATAATACCAACGCCTATGAGAACAAAGAGACAATCCATATGCTTGACGGCTTAATAGATATTTACCTTCCTGACTTCAAATACTGGAATATTCATATTGCAAAAAGGCTTTCGGATGCTCCCGACTATAGATATCACGCACAGGCATCCATACTCGAAATGAAACATCAGGTAGGCAACCTTTCTATGGAAAATGGTATAGCAACAAAGGGTATCCTTGTACGTCATCTTGTACTCCCCGGCAATCTTTCCGGAACGCAAAAAGTACTTCTGTGGATCAAGGGGTACCTTGGAAAAGATACGTTTATCAGCCTCCTGTCCCAGTATTACCCTGCACACAGGGCACAACAATATCCTCTACTGAAAAGGAGAATTACTGAACAGGAATATCATATACTGCTTAATTTTATCATAGACCATGGTTTCAAAAATGTGTTTACTCAGGAACTTGAAAGTGCATTGCTTTTTGTGCCAGATTTTAATAAAGCAAAGCCCTTTGATGACTGATAGATACCCTGATTGAGTATCGTAATTATATAACTATACTATGAGGAGGTAATGTTATGGAATTAAAAACAATCAAAATCGATGTTCCTGAAGGATTGAATATCATTATCGGCCAATCCCACTTCGTAAAATCTGTTGAGGATATTTACGAAATACTTGTTGGCTCATCACCTTCACTTAAATTTGGCGTTGCCTTTTCAGAGGCAAGCCATGTCTGTCTTATTCGTTATGAGGGTAACGATGATATGCTCATAAAATTAGCCTGTGAAACCTCTTTCTCCCTTTCCTGCGGTCATACCTTTGTTATATTTCTCAAAGATGGGTATCCCATCAATGTGCTCAATGCCTTAAAAAACTGTCAGGAGGTATGTCATATTATCTGCGCTACCGCAAACCCTCTTCAGGTGATTGTCGCTGAGACAGAACAGGGAAATGGCATTCTCGGTGTTATCGATGGGTCAAAACCAAAAGGCATAGAGAAAGAGGAGGACAAAAAGGCAAGAAAGGATTTGCTTCGCAGGTTCAGGTATAAATTGTGATACAACCATTTTGCTGTATTTATATTGACTGTTCAGGCGTATAAATGTTAATTTTCACTCAATATGGAAGAGTTCTATAGAATATCACGGCTTCCACCTTACATCTTTGGTATTGTAAGGGAGCTTCTCATTGAGGCAAGAAGAAAGGGTGAAGACATTATTGACCTTGGCATGGGGAATCCTGATATACCAACCCCCAAACACATCGTCGCCAAGCTCATAGAGGCTGCAAGAAATGCGAAAAACCATCGGTACTCAGTGACCCGTGGTATTCCGAAACTGCGTGTAGCAATAGCAGACTGGTATAAAAGAAAATATAATGTTGACATAGACCCTGAAACAGAGGTTGTGGTCACTATGGGTGCCAAGGAAGGTCTCGGACATCTTGTGCTGGCAACCATAAGCCACGGGGAAGTAGTATTTGTTCCCGGTCCAGCATACCCGATACACACCTATTCTGTGGTCATTGCCGGTGGCGACTTACGAACCATACCCCTTCTTCCAAAAGAAGAATTTTTCGACAGATTGGACATTGCTATTAAAACCACGTGGCCCCAGCCAAAGATGTTGATTATCAGCTTTCCCAATAACCCGACCACCGAGGTTGTAGAACTCAGTTTTTTTGAAAAGACCGTCTCCTTTGCCAGAGAGCATGACCTTATGGTTGTCCATGACCTTGCATATGCTGATTTAGTATACGATGGGTACAAAGCCCCGAGCCTTTTACAGGTAAAAGATGCTAAGGATGTATGTGTTGAATTCTTTTCTCTCTCAAAGAGTTACAGTATGCCTGGATGGAGGGTTGGATTTGCTGTTGGTAACAGGCATATGATAAATGCCCTTGGAAGAATAAAGAGTTACTTTGATTACGGTGTCTTTCAACCAATTCAGATTGCCTCTATTATAGCTCTCAATGAGGGTGATAACGATGTTGCAGAAATCGTTGAAAAATATAAATTACGAAGAAATGCGCTCTGTGAAGGTCTTTATAGATACGGATGGGAGATAGAAAAACCGAAGGCTACCATGTTTGTGTGGGCAAAAATACCTGAACCATTTTCTGCTATGGGTTCGGTAGAATTTTCAAAGCTCCTCCTTACCGAAGCAAAGGTAGCTACCTCACCAGGAATAGGATTTGGTGAGTATGGCGAAGGTTATGTCAGGTTTGCCCTCATTGAGAACGAGCACAGAATAAAACAAGCGATAAGGGGTATAAGAAACCTTTTATACTCAGTAAAAAAAACATGATTGGTATTGGTATTATAGGCTTAGGCACTGTAGGCACGGGCACATATAAAATTCTAAAGGAGCATTTTGCTCTTATCAAGCATAGAACCGGTCTCCACATCGAGGTGGTAAAAATTGCTGACATTGACCTCAAAAGAAGAAAAGGACTGACAATTGAGAAGGGTATCTTTACATCTAATGCCCTGGATGTAATCAACGATAGAAAGGTACATATTGTTGTAGAGCTTATAGGGGGCATAAACCCTGCTTATGATTATATTTTAAGTGCCATAAAACAGGGAAAATGGATAGTCACAGCAAATAAAGCCCTCCTTGCTGAAAAGTGGGATAAACTTTTTAATGTTGCCGCACGCCATAATTGCGAAATAGGGTTCGAAGCCTCTGTGTGCGGAGGCATACCTGTTATACGAGCGATACGGGAAGGTCTTGTAGGAAATAGAATCCTCTATATTCTCGGCATTCTCAATGGTACGAGTAACTATATCCTTTCACGTATGACTGATGAGGGCATGTCCTTTAATGATGCACTCCAGGAAGCACAACGTCTTGGCATTGCCGAGCAGGACCCTACCCTCGATATCGAAGGTATAGATGCTGTCCACAAGCTGTGCATACTCACACGCCTTGCCTTTCACAGTCCAATAAAAGTCAATGATATCATAAGAGACGGCATATCACGGATAGAACCTATCGATATCGGTTTTGCAAAAGAATTCGGATACAAGATTAAACTCCTTGCTGTTGCAAAAGAAAGGAATGACACTATAGAGGCACGGGTTGAACCAGCAATGCTGCCTGTAGACCATCCTATGAGTAATGTGAATGGTGTGTATAATGCCACCTATGTTGTAGGAGATATGACAGGGCCAAACCTCTACTATGGAAAAGGTGCAGGGGCTGAACCAACAGGTAGCGCAGTTGTAAGCGATATAGTAGATATGGCATTACGCATGAGGGAAGGTAGAAAAACTCCGATAATCTCTGTGAGTATGGTAGAAAAGAAGATACGAAGCGGAGAAGAGTCAAGGGTACCCTATTATATACGATTTAATGCACAGGATAGACCCGGTGTCCTTTCAAAAATATCCGGTATACTTGCCAAGTATAATATCAGTATATCTGCAGTGATACAAAAAGGAAGAAAAGAAAGCGGTCATGTACCCATTGTCATGCTTACCCATGAGGCTATTGAAAAAAACCTTAAACAGGCGAAACGAGAGATTAATAAACTTCCTGTTATCAAGGGGGAGAGTGTTCACATAAGGATTGAAGAAGGCATGTTGTAATATGAAATATATAGTTATAATCGGGGATGGTATGGGTGATTTTCCTCTCCATGAACTCCACGATAAAACCCCCCTTATGGTAGCACAAAAACCTTTTATGGATATGATGGCAAGGGGAGGATTCTGCGGTAAAGTCACGACTGTTCCTGAAGGTTTTTCACCAGGGAGCGATGTGGCATGTATGTCTATATTTGGCTACAACCCCTCTCAACACTATACAGGGAGGGCACCCATAGAGGCCCATGGTATGGGAATCACAATGGATGATGGTGATGTTGCCTTCCGATGTAACCTTGTGTATCTTGAGAATCTTTCCGATAGAACACTTATGGGAGATTATAGCGGTGGCCATATAAGTACAGAAGAGGCACGAATCCTTATCCAGGATATAAATAGTGTCTTTGGTAATCGAGAATTTACGTTCTATCCTGGCGTAAGCTACAGACACATCATGATATGGCATGATGGAAAAACAGAAGTTGCATCAACTCCACCCCACGATATTACAAATAAAGATGTTTCCCCCTATCTGCCAAGAGGTAATGGATCAGAAATACTTATAGCGCTTATGGAAAAAGTACATGCCTTTTTGAAAGAACATCCCGCAAATAAAAAGAGAGAAACATCAGGCAGGTCCCCTGCTAATGGCATATGGCTCTGGGGTCAGGGGAAAAGGACAGTGCTTCCATCCTTTCAAAGCAAATTTGGACTGAAGGGTGCAACCGTTGCTGCAGTAGATCTTGTGAAAGGTATAAGCAGGTTGATAGGTTTTGATACCCCTTATGTAGAAGGTGCTACCGGATACCTTGATACTGACTATAAGGCAAAAGCGTATAAGGCAATTGAACTCATAGAAAACCACGATATAGTCTATATCCATATCGAGGCTCCTGACGAAGCTTCACACAACGGAAGCGTAAAAGAAAAGATAAAGGCTATCGAGCATATCGACAGTGATGTGGTGGGTGTCCTCTTCAATAAACTGGGAGATAAGGTGCGTTTCCTCCTTACCACTGACCATGCAACGCCAATCATGATGAAAACCCATTATGCCTGTCCGGTTCCTTTCGTAATATTTCAGAAAAACAGGAAACAGGAAGGATGCTCCTCGGGCTATCATGAAAATTCAGGTGAAGCAGTCTTTACCGGTGAGGAATTGATAGAGCTATTCATAAGGAAACAGAGGCAATGAGACAGAAATTTATATTCGTCACAGGAGGAGTGGTCTCTTCCCTTGGCAAGGGGCTTGCTGCTGCATCAATTGGCGCCCTCCTTGAGTCGAGTGGCTTGACAGTGACTCTCAAAAAACTTGACCCTTATATCAATGTTGATCCCGGCACAATGAATCCATTCCAGCATGGCGAGGTATACGTTACTGATGATGGCGTTGAAACTGACCTCGATTTAGGTCACTACGAACGGTTTACACATACGAAAACATCTAAAGATAGCAACTTCACTACAGGCCAGGTTTATGATACGGTCATATCAAAAGAAAGAAAGGGGGAATATTTAGGTGGCACGGTTCAGGTTATACCACATATAACCGATGAGATAAAAAGGCGTATTTTACACGTGGACGAGGGCGTAGATGTTGCGATTGTGGAAATCGGTGGAACTGTTGGTGATATTGAAAGCCTCCCCTTTCTTGAAGCAATCAGGCAGCTTAGAAATGACCTTGGAAAAGAAAATTCCTTGTTCATACACCTTACGCTGGTGCCCTTTATAAAGACAGCGGACGAAATGAAAACAAAACCGACACAGCACAGTGTAAAAGAATTACGGGAGATAGGTATTCAGCCTGATATTCTTCTCTGCAGAACAGAAAAGGCTTTATCTCAGGATTTGAAAAATAAGATCGCCCTCTTCTGTAATGTGGAAAAGGATGCGGTCATTACCGCACAGGATGTTGAAACAATATATGAGGTGCCCATCCTTTTTCATAAAGAAGGGCTGGATGAAAAAATCACCTCTCTTCTCAATATCTGGGCAAAAAAACCTGATCTGACACAATGGCACGAGGTAGTGGAAATCATAAAAAATCCAGAACGGGAGGTAGAAATTGCCCTTGTTGGCAAATACGTCCGACTGAAGGATTCCTATAAAAGCCTTAATGAAGCCCTTGTCCATGGAGGTATAGCAAACCATTGCATGGTACATGTAAGATATGTAGATTCTGAAGAGATTGAAAAAAATCTTTCAACCCATTTCGATAACGTTGATGGTATTCTCATACCGGGTGGTTTCGGTGATAGGGGTATAGAAGGAAAAATTACAGCGATTCGCCATGCACGGGAAAACAGGATTCCTTTTTTCGGACTCTGCCTTGGCATGCAACTATCGGTTGTTGAAATCAGTAGAAACTTAGCCAGAATGAACAATGCCCACAGTACCGAATTCAATTCAAAAACAGAGTACCCTGTGATTTACCTTGTTACAAAATGGGTGGATAGAGATAAGAAGTTACAGAAAAGAGATGCCAATTCTCAGATGGGTGCTACAATGAGATTGGGTGCTTATCCATGTAAGTTGAAATCAGGTAGCCTTGCTTATAAAGCCTATAATAAGACTCTTATATACGAACGCCACAGACACAGGTACGAATTTAACATGTCTTACCGGGCGCGTCTTGAAAAATGTGGTATGGTAATTACAGGCATCTCACCGGACAAAAAATTTGCTGAAATCATAGAATTGAAAAACCATCCGTGGTTTTTAGCCTGCCAGTTCCATCCAGAATTTAAATCCAAACCCTTTGAACCCCACCCTCTCTTCACTGCTTTTATTAAAGCAACAATTAAGTATCAGATTGAGAAAGGACGATGCAGAAAAAAATAACAATCGGCAACATAAAGATTGGTGGTGCGCCTTTTGTCTTCATTGGTGGCCCCTGCGTGATTGAGGGAAGGGATATAACATTACGGACTGCCGAGAAGATTGCAACAATCACCAGTTCCTTAAAGATACCATATATATTCAAATCTTCCTATGACAAAGCGAACAGGACATCCATTAATAGCTACAGAGGTCTGGGTATCGAAGAGGGTTTGAAGATACTCATAGAGGTTAAACATTCCCTGGCAATTCCTGTATTAACAGACGTTCATTCTGTTCAAGAAGTGAAAATAGTCTCTGAAGTGGTGGATATCATCCAGGTGCCTGCCCTGCTCTCCCGTCAGACTGACATACTCGTTGCCTGTGGCAAAACAGGCAAACCGGTGAATATCAAGAAGGGACAGTTTCTATCCCCTAATGAGATCCAGTATGCTATAGACAAGGTACTCTCTACAGGGAATTCACAGATTCTCATTACTGAACGGGGAACATGTTTTGGCTATAACAACCTTGTGAATGACTTCAGGGCAATACCCATCATGAAGGGTTTTGGATACCCTGTAATATTTGATGCCACCCATAGCGTTCAGAAACCGGGTGCACAGAGCAGTTATTCTGGTGGCGAAAGAGAATTTGTTCTTCCTCTCGCTAAGGCAGCACTTGCTACTGGCGCTGATGGCATATTTATGGAAGTTCATGAAGACCCTTCAAATGCTTTATGTGATGGTGAAAATTCGGTTCCTCTTGACGAACTCATCTATCACTTGAGGAGCCTGAAAAAGCTTGAGGATGTATTATGAAAGCACCTTATGAACGGGGAAAAGAGGTCTTAACAAAAGAAGCAAAGGCAATCCTCTCGGTGATGGAAAGACTCGATGAACAATTCAACAGAGCTGTAGATATTATATATCAATGCTCTGGAAGGGTTGTATTTACGGGTATGGGGAAATCAGGCCTTATCTGTAAAAAGATTGCATCAACATTCTCAAGTGTAGGTACCCCCTCACTGTTCCTGCACCCTGCAGATTCGCTTCATGGAGACCTCGGTATGCTCCAGAAAGGTGATGTCATCTGCATTGTGAGTAACAGCGGTGAAACAGAAGAAATCATCACAATGCTTCCATGGATAAAAAGAATGGATATTCCGGTTATTGTTATTACCGGCAATATAAATTCGACGATTGCACGATTCGGCGATGTGGTACTCAATGTCCAGGTTGAGGAGGCTTGTCCTTATAATATAATTCCTACTTCCAGTACCACCGTAACCCTTGCACTTGGAGATGCAATTGCTGTAAGCCTTATGGATAAAAAAAATTTCAGGGTTGACGATTTTGCATTCCTTCATCCAGGTGGTACCATTGGTCGCAAACTGCTTCTTAAGGTAGAAGACCTTATGCACACAGGGGAAGCCTTTCCCGGTGTCTATCATGATAAAACCATGAAGGATGTAATTCTTGAAATTACATCGAAACGTCTGGGTGTTACCGCTGTAATAAACAGGAATGGTGAGTTAATCGGCGTCATTACTGATGGTGACCTTCGTAGAGCCCTTGAAAAATATGAAAACCTCTTAAATAGGAAAGCAGAGGATGTGATGACCCTCAACCCCAAGGTAATATCCAGAGATACACTTGCTGCATATGCCCTGAAGAGAATGGAAGAGTTTTCTATCACATCTCTTTTTGTGGTGGAAGGGGAAGACAGGAAAAAACCTATAGGTATTATACATATACATGACCTCCTGAGGGCTAAGATTGTATGAAGGTGAAAATTCAGTGAGGTAGGACTTTTTTGTAATTCCTTTCATGCTGAGATACTGCCTGTGCTATATGAGGAGCAATGAGAAAGAGAGATATATTTATATATGTTATAGCTGCCATTATCATAGCAAGCCTTCTTACTGCTTTATTTTTCTTCCTTAGAAAACCCGCGAAAATTACCCCTCCAGTATTGGAAGATTCAAAAAAAATGATTGTTTTCAATGATGTTAAGTACTCGGGTGAAAAAAAGGGGACTATAGATTGGGAGATAAGGGCAAAAGTTGCAAGAAAATCAATTGATAAACCAATAGTGGAAATGGAACGTATTGAAGGGCAATATAAACCACAGGAAAAAGGAATTGTGTTCTTTACGGGAACACGGGGTATTATTAACACCGAGGAAGAAAAGGGCGCAGTGGAAAATGTACACATCATGTATAATGAATATGAACTGGCTACACGCGTTATGAATTTCAATTTCAAAGAGGGTGTTACATCCACAAGTGCGCCTGTGGATATCAAGGGCACAAAGTTTGTGCTTAGAGGTCTTGGCCTTATTGCAAAAACAGCAGAGCAAACAATACATATTGAGAGAGATGTGGCGGGTTTTATAGAGACAGAGAAAGGAAAATATAGATTTCAATCAGACACATTCACATACCTTATCAAGGATAATGTATATATCCTTGAAGGAAAGGTTATTATGAAAAACGAAGATATGAACCTTTTATGTGAGAAACTGTACCTCTACATGAAAGATGATAATATAGATAAGATCGATGCAATGGAAAAAGTAAGACTCATATCAAAAGGGGATATTGCCGAAAGTGAAAAGGCAGTATATAATTTTAATGAAGATAAAATAACCTTTACAGATTCACCGAAGGTATACAAGGATAATATAACGCTGGAAGGAGAGCCAATTATTTATAATCTCACAAATAAAAAGTTTTCCGTAGAGAAACCGAAGGTGAGAGTGGAGAAATAATGTCAGACATATCAATACTTTCTGCTCAGGCTATATCCAAAGTTTATAATTCAAGAAAGATTGTTGATGAAATCAATATTCATATTCACACAGGTAATATTGTAGGACTCTTCGGCCCCAATGGGGCAGGAAAAACAACATCTTTCTATATAATTATTGGATTTATAAAACCTGATGGTGGCAAGATTTTGCTTGATTCAGAAGACATTACCTCTCTTCCCATGTTCATGAGAGCCCGGAAGGGTATTACATACTTGCCACAGGAACCATCGGTTTTTAAAAAGATGAGTGTTCGGGATAACTTCAGGGCTATCCTCGAATTCAACGATATAGATAGGGAACTCATGGAACATAGGATCTCAGAGCTTATGGAAGCATTCAGGTTAGAACATCTTGCACACAATACTGCGGAATCGCTCTCCGGAGGCGAAAGGAGAAGGCTCGAAATCGCCCGTGCCCTTATGATTGCACCACGGTTTATGCTCCTCGATGAACCATTCTCAGGCATTGATCCCATTTCAGTATCTGACCTGAAAAAAATCATATTCGGACTAAAGAAGAAAGGGATAGGAATTTTGCTTTCGGACCACAATGTAAGGGATTCTCTACCAATCTGTGACAGGGCCTATATTATCAATAACGGGAAAATACTGCTGGAAGGAACTCCCGAGAATGTAGCGAAAGATAAGATTGTGCGAGAGGTTTACTTAGGAGAGGAATTCTACATCGATGTTAGAACTTAAACAAACTCAAAAACTCATACCCATCCTTACCCAGCAGCTTCAGCAGGCAATCAGGCTACTCCAGTTATCCCGGTTAGAATTAATGGAAGCTATCGAACAAGAGTTAAAAGAGAATCCTGTGCTTGAGGTAAAGGAAAGCGAAGATATAGAAGAGCCTTCAGAGTTACCCGACGAAGAGAGCGAAGATATTGCTGAATTTCTTGAAAGATTTTCTCCTTCCGAGGGTATAACAATAAGGGAAGAAAGAGAGTATCCGGATTATGAAAACATTGTAAAAAAAACATATAATCTGAGAGACTATCTCAGGTGGCAGGTTGGTGTCTCTGATTTTGATTCCCATGAGCGGGTGGTTGCTGAATGGGTTATCGAAAATATTGACGACAATGGGTATCTTGCTTATTCACTCGATGAAATTGCAAAAACATCGGAGTTTCCTCTGGAAACCTTAGAAAAGGTACTTAGAAAGATTCAGAAACTTGATCCTGCTGGTGTTGGTGCAAGAAATTTACAGGAATGCATCCTCATTCAGTACGAGGCGCAGGAGAAAAAAAACCCCCTGTTTGAAGTAATACTCTCGTCCCACTTTGACCTTCTTCAGAAAAACAATCTAAAAGAAATTGCAAAAAAAACACAATATCCCATTGAAACAATAAGGAAGATTGTAAATCTAATAAAAGAGTTCGATCCAAAACCGGGTAGAAACTTTTCTGATGACTATACGTCCTATGTTGTTCCTGATGTGTATGTTGCAAAAACTGAGGACGGCTTTGAAGTCTTTCTCAATGACGAGGATATTCCTGATGTCAGATTGAATAGATATTATATTGAACTCTACTCAAAAAAGAATGTCAACTCTGAAACGAAAAAATATATTAAACATAAGATAAGACAGGGGGAATGGTTTATAAAAAGTCTGCAACAGCGACAGCGTACATTATACCTGACTGCAAAGAGTATTGTTAAATTCCAGGAAGCGTTTTTTGAAGGAGGCATTAAACACT
>DHGO01000176.1 GCA_002402795.1 Deltaproteobacteria bacterium UBA4796 | reverse complement strand
TCTACAGAGAATTTGATTTTTGAAGCCAGAAAAGTTAGAAAAGTAAACTGATTGCCCTCTAACATTTTCGCATTTCCACATGTTCGCATTACCGCTTTTTCGCATATACTCATCTTCCCATTGTCCATATACTCAACATCGAGCCTTGAATATCGAACTTTGAGCCCAGAACATAGAACCTTGAACGTTGAACATAGAACTTTGAACAGAAGTTATTGTTCGCTTGCCCGAAAAAGATATTGACCATTTGAAGATAACATCACATAAAACACATAAACTGGAGTGAAACACATGACTGAAACTATAACAACCTATGAACCTGACAACTCGTTAAAGAAAGGATATTTATCCATTTTCAGCGAGATAGTCAATGAACTCATGAAGAACCGATGGCTCATCTACCAATTATTTAGAAGAGACTTTTTTGCCGTTTATAAACAATCATTCATCGGCGTTTTATGGGCGCTTATTATACCGATTGTCAGTGTTGGCACATTTATTGTGTTGAACCAATCAGGTATATTTACCGTTGGCGATATCACTGTGCCGTATCCACTTTATGCAATACTTGGTATGGCATTCTGGCAGTTGTTCTCAACCGGGTTAATTGCAAATTCAAATTCGTTGGTAGCTGTGGGTTCTATGATAGCAAAAATTAACTTCTCTAAAAAATCGTTGGTGATTGCATCTACCGGGAAGTCAATCGTATCATTTCTGATTCAGTTTGTCTTGATTGGCATATTATTTGTGTACTATTGGATTACACCGAGCATCGCAATTTTATGGATTCCAATACTAATAATTCCGATTATTTTGCTTGCACTTGGATTTGGCTTTATCCTGTCGCTTCTAAATGGAATTGCACGAGATATTGGAAATATACTTGGTTTATTTATGACATTTTTAATGTTCCTAACACCCATTCTGTATGCGAAGCCCACTACAGGCATACTTGCCACTGCTACAAAGTACAATCCACTATATTATTTGGTTTCGGCACCAAGAGAGGTCGTATTAATGGGAACGATTTCCGAATGGAAAGGCTTTTTAATCGCAAGTATCCTATCGGTTATTATCTTTATAGTATGTTTGGTCATATTCCACCTGACAGAAACGAGAGTTGCTGAGCGAATCTAAAATGGAACCACAAGATTACACGAGATTAACACAGAATGAAAATAGGAAATGGTTGTACAAAGATATAACAGAAAAAATAATAGGCGCAGCAATGGAAGCGCATAGAGAATTGGGGAATGGCTTTTTGGAATATGTGTATGAGGAAGCGTTATGTTATGAGCTCAGGTTGAAGAGAATCTCTTTTGAACGACAAAAAGAACTTGATATTTATTATAAAGATTTGGTGATTCCTAAAAAGTATAAAGCCGATTTAGTAATTGAGGACAAAGTTATAGTAGAAATAAAAGCAACTCAAGGTTTAACAGAGATTGACGAAGCTCAACTATTAAATTATCTGAAAGTGACAAAACTACATATTGGTCTATTACTAAATTTTGGTACGAAGAGTTTAGAAATAAAGAGGAGAATCTTGTGAAAATCTGTGTCAATCGGGTGGTTAAAAAAGATGAAAGAAATGGAACCACGAGATTACACAAGATTAACACAGAAATAAAGAGGAGAATCTTGTGAAAATCTGTGTCAATCGGGTGGTTAAAGATGGACGATAATATCGCCATAAAGGTAGAATACGTCTCAAAGAAATACTGCAAATCGTTGAAACGGTCTATGCTCTACGGAGTGAAAGACATTGCACGGAATACGATGGGCTTAAGCTCACATTCTGATAGACTAAGAAAAGGTGAATTCTGGGCGGTTGACGATGTTTCTTTTGAAGTAAAAAAAGGAGAAACCTTAGGGATTATTGGTCCCAATGGTTCTGGTAAAACGACGCTTTTGAAGATGCTCAACGGTATCTTCTGGCCTGATAAAGGTAAAATCACCATTAATGGCAAAGTGGGCGCACTCATTGAAGTAGGTGCAGGTTTTCACCCTTTGCTCACGGGCAGGGAAAATATATATATAAATGCGGCGATACTGGGGATGACAAAGAAAGAAGTAGATAAGAAATTTGATTCCATTGTAGAATTTGCCGACATAGGTGATTTCCTTAATATGCCGGTCAAGAATTACAGCTCCGGTATGTATGTGCGGTTGGGTTTTGCTGTGGCGGTACATTGTGAGCCGGATATATTGCTTGTGGATGAAATACTGGCGGTAGGGGATTATAAATTTCAACAAAAAGCGTTTTCAAGAATTGAAAATTATAAGCAAAATGGGATTCCTACGGTATTAGTTTCGCATAACTTACATACAATTCGATTTATGTGCGACAAGGTTGTTGTTTTAAATAAAGGTAAAATGAAATTTATTGGTGATGCAAATCGAGCTGTACAAACATATCAAGCCTTAGAAGGCGAGGAAATATCTATTAGAGAGCAATTTGGTGTGAGCAAGGGAAGCAATTTGGTAAAGATAAAGAATGTCGAAATCTTTGATCTTAACGGTGAGAAAAGAAATGTATTTCATAGCGATGACGGAATTATAATAAATGTAGAATATTTTGCCGAAACCAAAATAGAGGATCCTATTATTCAGTTTGGAATTGGTAGAGACGACGGCTTAGGCTGTTATGGTGGAAATACAGTGATGAAAGATATTAAAATTAAGTCTATCGAAGGCAAGGGTTCTTTCAGAGTTAGAATACCCAGGTTGTATTTAAGCAGCGGAAATTATATTGTATCCGTTATTTTTTTTAATAAAACTATGGCAGCCCCCTATGGGGCAGATGTAATGGGTGATTTTGTTGTTGTTTCAGATTATCCAAGAACAGGAAAATCCTCCGCTGCCTTTTCAGTAGATTATGAATGGATGGAGATAAGTAATGAATAAAAAGATTAGAGTTAATAGTAGGAAATTGTTTTTAAAAGTGAGGCAATCCATAAAATGAAAGCAGTCATCCTTGCAGGTGGTGTCGGTACAAGATTAAGTGAAGAGACGGTTGTTAAGCCTAAACCAATGGTTGAAATTGGCGGCAGACCTATCCTGTGGCACATAATGAAGATTTATTCAGCTCATGGCGTGAACGATTTCATAATATGCTGTGGTTATAAGGGATACATGATAAAGGAATATTTTGCCAATTACTTTCTACACATGTCCGATGTGACCTTTCACATGGCAGAGAATAGTATGGAGGTCCATCAGTGTTATTCAGAGCCATGGCATGTGACCCTTGTAGATACCGGTGAACATTCGCTGACAGGTGGACGGTTAAAAAGGGTAGTCTCTTATGTAAAAGATGAGGATGCATTTTGCTTTACCTATGGTGATGGATTAGCGGACATTGATATTACAGAAGAGATAAAATTTCATAAGTCTCATAGTAAATTGGCTACTATAACGGGGGTTCAACCTCCTGGACGATACGGTGCCCTTAAAATAAAGGATGGGCAGGTATCCGGTTTTACAGAAAAGCCACGGGGAGATGGAGGTTTTATAAATGGTGGCTTCTTTGTACTTTCTCCTGCATGTATAGACCTGATTAAAGAGGATAGAACGAGCTGGGAGGGCGATGTACTACCTTCGCTTGCTTCAATGGGGCAGCTAATGGTATTTACCCATCATGGTTTCTGGCATGCAATGGATACATTGCGTGATAAGAATTATCTTGATAGTCTCTGGGAGAGAGGAAATGCCCCCTGGAAGGTCTGGGAGTGATTAAAAAAGGATTTTACAAAAATAAACGTGTCTTCATCACAGGCCATACAGGATTTAAGGGTGGGTGGCTTGCATTATGGCTAACAGAATTAGGCGCCAGGGTATACGGCTATTCATTATCTCCTCCTACAGACCCTAATCTTTTTACCATTATAAACTTAACCGAAAGGCTTGGTGGTCATATCATCTCAGATATACGGGACAGAAAGGCATTAGAGGACGCAATCCATAATGCTCAACCAGAAATAGTATTCCACCTTGCGGCACAATCCCTGGTTCGTAAGGGCTACGGCAACCCTGTAGAAACCTACGAGACGAATATCATGGGCACTGTAAACCTACTTGAAGCCCTTCGCCATACAGATAGCGTAAAGGCATGTGTAATAGTAACCTCTGATAAATGTTATGAAAATCAAGAATGGGTCTGGCCTTACCGTGAGACCGACACCCTTGGCGGCATTGACCCCTATTCAAGTAGCAAGGCATGTGCAGAGATTGTAGCCACCTCCTATAGAAAATCCTTTTTAGCCCCGAAAGCGGCAGTGGCAACGGCAAGGGCGGGCAATGTAATAGGAGGAGGCGATTGGGCACAGGACCGTCTTATACCTGATTTTATAAGGGCTGTAATAAAAAAAGAGGTAATGAATGTACGTTACCCCGAGGCAATAAGGCCATGGCAGCATGTACTTGAGCCTCTATACGGCTATCTTCTGCTTGCTGAAAAACTTTATAACAACGGAAGCCCCTATTCAGGTGCATGGAATTTTGGTCCTGATGAGACAGATACAAGACCAGTAAAATGGATACTCGAATACCTGAAAGCTCATTTTAAAGGTGCGTCATGGCAGGTCGATCCATGTGCTCAACCAGAAGAAACGCTGACCCTTAAACTCGATAGCAGTAAGGCACGTACCTTTCTTGGATGGAGGCCCCTCTGGCACATAGAGAAAGCCATTGATGAGACCATTAAGTGGTATAAGGCCTATCTAAAGGGGGAGGATATAACACGCGAAACCCTCAAGCAGATTCATGAATATGCCTCACAGGTCAAGGAATAATGGGTTCACGTTTTGAGATAATTTCTACCCCTATAGAGGGGCTCAAGTTATTAAAGAGGATCCCCATTAACGATATGCGGGGTTATTTGGAAAGGCTATTTTGTGAAGAGGAGCTTTCATCTATCCTGAATGGACGTCATATTGTGCAGATTAATCATACATACACTGCAACCAGAGGTGCTGTCAGAGGATTGCATTTTCAATATCCACCCTATGCAGAGATGAAATTTGTATCATGCATAAGAGGCGAGGTCTTTGACGTTGCGGTGGACATCAGGAAGGGTTCCCCAACATTTTTAAAATGGCATGCAGAAATCTTAACCCCTTCAGATTATAATACATTTGTAATCCCGGAAGGTTTTGCCCATGGTTTTCAAACCTTGACCGAGGATTGTGAGCTTTTATATCTGCATACTGCCCCTTATAATAAAGACGCAGAAAGCGCATTGAATGCGCTGGATCAAAGGCTTGAGATTACCTGGCCCCTTCCTATTCTACAGATTTCAGAACGAGATTCTTCTCATCCCTTTATTAGTCCATCTTTCGAAGGGATCGCTCTATGAGATGCAGGCACTGTAACCACCCTCTTATCCATAAGATGGTAGATTTGGGATATGCACCCCCATCCAATGCATTAAGAAAAGAAGAAGACCTTGCGAGGCCTGAGCTTTCATACCCGTTAAGGGTATATGTGTGTGATAACTGCTGGCTTGTCCAGACCGAAGACTACGTAGGTTCAGAGACCCTCTTTCCCCCTGATTATGTATATTTTTCATCTACATCGACCACATGGCTTCGCCATGCAGAAAGATATACGGAAAAGATTATAGACCTACTTGAACTTCATCACGGCAGTTTTGTTATTGAAATAGCCAGCAACGATGGTTATCTCCTTAAAAATTTTGTACAGAAGGACATCCCCTGCCTTGGTATAGAGCCTGCGGAGCAGGTGGCAGAGGTAGCGGAAAGACAGGGAATTCCAGTATTAAGAAGATTTTTTAATAAAGAACTGGCAGAAGAGCTTGCCCAAAAGGGGCAAAAGGCGGATTTAATCATTGGCAACAACGTCTATGCCCACGTCCCTGATATAAACGATTTCACCATCGGACTAAAACGGGCATTGAAACCCAACGGCACAATAACCCTCGAATTTCCCCATCTCTTAAAGCTCATTCAATTTGCCCAGTTTGATACCATATACCATGAACACTATTCTTATCTCTCCTTACATACAGTGAAGAGGATCTTTGAGAAGGCAGGTCTAAAGATATGGGATGTGGAGGAGCTTCCCACCCATGGAGGAAGCTTAAGGGTATACGGATGTCATAGTGAAGATACGAGGGTTGAAAGCAATTCGGTAAAAAACCTACTTGAAGAGGAAATGAAAGAAGGGCTCCGAGATTTAAAGGTCTATTCAGAATTTCAGGATAAAGTAAATCGGATTAAAAACATGTTTTTAATGTTTCTCATAGATTGTAAGGGAAAGAAAAAAAATGTTGCAGGTTATGGTGCAGCAGCAAAGGCAGCCACGCTTATAAATTATGCCGGGATTAAACCCGACCTCATACCCTATATATGTGATGCGACAACTTCAAAACAGGGAAAATATTTACCTGGTAGCCATATACCCATTATGCACCCTTCTGTTCTTAAAGAAAAGAAACCTGATACGGTAAT
This sequence comes from Deltaproteobacteria bacterium UBA4796, assembly GCA_002402795.1. GTDB lineage: Bacteria > Desulfobacterota > Syntrophorhabdia > Syntrophorhabdales > Syntrophorhabdaceae > UBA8905. Next base: position 49,822 of record DHGO01000176.1, on the reverse strand, counting down.
CATTTTCCCCTGGAATATCGCTCAAGAAATAGCGGAACAACACAAATACATCCAAAATTGGGGTGGAAGATTTGTTACGGTAGTGCCTGAAATAACAACAATCGAGGTTAATCAATGACCCGTATTTACTACACAAAGCCCAGTATTACAGAGTTAGAAGTAAATTATGCTATGGATGCCGTGGCAAATGGCTGGGGTGATAAATGCTATGATTATATTTATCGCTTCGAAAATCTCTTTAAAGAACATTTAAACGTTAAATATGCTATTGCTACCTCCAGCTGTACAGGCGCATTGCATATGGGTTTGGCCGCATTAGGAATCGGTCCGGGTGATGAAGTCATCCTGGCTGATACCAACTGGATTGCAACTGCAGCACCAATAACCTATCTATGCGCCACACCGGTTTTTGTGGACATCCTGCCAGACACCTGGTGTATTAACCCAGAACTGGCAGAAAAGGCCATTACCCCGAAGACAAAGGCCATTATCGCCACACATCTTTACGGTAATCTTTGCGAAATGGACAAACTTCTTGCTATAGGAGAAAGATATAACATTCCGATTATCGAGGATGCAGCAGAGGCGATAGGTTCTGTATACCATGGTAAACGTGCTGGTAGCATGGGCCTGTTCGGCACATTTTCCTTTCACGGGACCAAAACCGTCACTACTGGCGAGGGCGGCATGTTTGTCACCAACGATGAGGTTCTTTATGAAAAGGTGTTTACCTTTAGCAACCATGGCCGCGCCCGGGGACAGACAAAGCAATTCTGGCCGGATATGATAGGGTTCAAATATAAGATGTCCAACGTGCAGGCCGCGATCGGATGCGCCCAGATGGAGAGAATTAAAGAGTTGGGAAAGCGTAAAAGGGAAATTTTTAAGTATTATGCAAAGAATTTATTAGAGTTAAATGGCATAAGTATGAATCCTGAAAAAGAAGGCACAGTTAATGGTTACTGGATGCCCACTGTGGTGTTTTCAAAAGAAACTAAAGTTACCCGTGAGGAACTATTAGAAGCCTTCCGAAGTGAAAATATTGATGCACGTGTATTTTTCTGGCCATTAAGCAGTCTTCCAATGTTTGACCCAAAACCTGAAAACGAATGGGCGTGGGACATTCCGGGGAGGGCTATAAATTTGCCAACATATCATGATTTAACCATAGAAGAAATAGATAGAATATGCAATATACTAATATCGATTTTATAAGTTAATTTATTTTTTAAAAAGGTTTATCATGGATATAATATTACTTGGCGCCTCAAATCCTGAAACAATCAGAATGATACGAGCTCTTGAAAAGACAACGTCGAATTTTAGAGTAGTAGGATTTATTGATAATGATAATAATAAAAAAGGGAAGAATTTTTATGGATACCCAATCTTAGGTGGCTTTGAGATATTAGATCAAATACAAAAAAATGATGTATATTTTGTCAATCTAATAACTGGTAGTACGGCAGTAAGATATGAGACCTCTCTTTATTTATCTAAAAAAGGGTGTAAATTTACTAACTTAATTCATCCATCAATTGACCTGACTATGGTGTCAATTGGGAGTGGTAATTATATTCAAGAAGGAGTAATTATACAAGCTATGGTAAAGATCGGAGATAATTCAAGCATACATATAGGATCTCTTATCGCTCATGAGTGCACAATTGGAAATTCTGTATTTATCGCTCATGGTGTAAGCGTTTCTGGTTTAGTTAGAATAGATGACGGAACTTTTGTAGGAACTCACGCAACTATATTACCTCGTCTAACAATTGGGAAATGGTGTACTATTGGAGCTGGTTCAGTAGTAATTAGAGACGTTCCCGATTATGCAGTTGTAGTAGGAAATCCAGCAGGGATTATCCGTTACAATGAAATTAGATACGAAAATGGTAAAATTGATGAAGTGATATAAATGATGGCTGACAAGAATACGAATGGCTAATATTAAAGGAGCAAATGCGATGGATGAGGAACAAGAAGAAAGCAGTCTGTGATTGAAAACGCGCAGGGAGGGATATAGCCTTTTAGACTTGACATGTGGTGGTTGAACTTCACAAAAGTTTCGGTTTCGTAGAAGAGGGTTATCTTAAAAAGCATATTTTGAAGTGCGGAAAATTCGTTGATGTCGTTTTTCTTAGCATGTTTGCTTCTGCATATTTTAAGACAAAAGAGAAAATACAGAAGAGAGCAGGACTTTTATAAACAATCAACTAAATCAATGGGTTATAGGTGAAAGTTGCGATTCTTGAGGAGTTAATCGTCATATTTTGTAAAAAAGCCCATACATGATTAGGGAGATAAACGATAAATAACAGGAGGCCGTATGTCTAAAGAAAAGGCTGAAAAGTTCTCAATGCATGACTCACGCCATCGTACAAATGAAGATGATACGTTCGCTAGTGGTTTGGACGCCTACTTCTCAAATAGCCTTGGTACGAACATGGATAAGCTACGGAATTTTGCCAAGTACGTCCCAAGGCAAGAACTTAGTGTGTTCATAGCAAAACATGATATGTTTCAACGAATCATCAGGGTTCATGGCCATATCATCGAGTGTGGTGTATTCCTAGGGGGGGGGTTGATGACATGGGGACAACTTAGCGCAATATATGAGCCAGTCAACCACATCCGGCGTATAGTCGGTTTTGACACATTTACAGGTTTTGTAAAAATAAATGAGGATGATAAGGGCGATAATGTGGACTTTGCAGTAGAAGGTGGACTTGCTACCAATGCTTATGGTGACCTGCAGGAATGTATCAGATTATACGATTTGAACCGACCGATTGGACATATTCCACGGGTCGAAATTGTTGTTGGTGATGCCCTAAAAACCATTCCTTATTATATTCAAAACAATCCACATCTGGTTGTTGCTATGCTGTATCTTGATTTTGACTTATATGAACCAACAAAAGTCGCTATTGAATCCTTTTTGCCAAGAATGCCCAAAGGTTCAATTTTGGCGTTTGATGAATTGGGACAAGCAGCGTGGCCTGGTGAGACAAGAGCCGTCCTTGAAACGGTGGGTCTGCGTAATTTGCGTATTAGAAGATTTCCGTTTACATCCGCCCTTTCTTTTGCAGTACTTGAGTAGATAAACAAAAGGATCAATGTGATGAATAATTCTAAGATGATTGATACAATGGGGGGTAACCCCTTAGTTAATAAGCTGGCAATCGATTTTATGCGGGAAACCGCTGCGTACCAATACTCATATAACTTCTCATGGCTTTCTCGTCCAATTATTCAATATCCCCAGGACATAGTTGCCATACAGGAGCTGATCTGGCAGGTAAAACCCGACTTAATTATCGAAACCGGCATTGCCCACGGTGGGTCACTTATGCTCAGCGCCTCGATGCTGGCGCTGCTTGATATTGCTGAAGCAATAGAAAATGGCATATCAGGATGGAATCCACGAGAATCAAAACGAAAGGTTGTGGGGATCGACATCGAAATCAGGCCTCATAACCGCACGGCCATCGAGGCGCATCCTATGTTCAGCCGCATCCAGATGATAGAAGGGTCATCCAGTGACCGAAAAGTCATAGATGAAGTCCATAGTACTGCCTCGAATTATAACGTAATAATGGTAATTCTCGATTCGTTGCATACCCATGACCATGTCCTCGCGGAGCTGGAGGCATATGCCCCTCTGGTCTCCTTGGGTAGCTATTGTGTAGTTTTTGATACCATTGTCGAGGACTTGCCTTCTGGCTCCTACCCTGACCGCCCATGGGACAAGGGTAACAATCCTAAAACAGCCCTCCATGAATACTTAAGGTTATTACAAAAGGAAAGCCACAGCGGTATCGATGGAAAACCCCTTCATTTCGAGGTTGACAAATCCATTGAAAACAAACTCCTCATTACCGTAGCCCCTGATGGGTATCTAAAGCGAGTAAGGGGTTAACCATGGAACGAATATTTTAATTTCTCATCCGATATATTTTTGGGGAAAAAATGAAAAACGAATCGCCATTAGTGAGTATAGGTTTGCCAGTATATAACGGTGAGAAATATATCAGGCAAGCACTTGATTCTCTTTTGGCACAAGATTTTGAGGATTTTGAACTTATTATTTCTGATAATGCCTCGGAAGATGCTACTGCCGAGATTTGTAAACAATATTTAGAGAAGGATGATAGGATTAAATATTACCGAAATGAAATTAATATAGGAGGCGTAGCTAACTTTAATAAACTTATAGAGTATGCTAATGCAACTTATTTCATGTGGGCATCCCACGATGATATATGGGAGCCTTTTTATGTTTCGAGGCTCGTTAAGAGACTGGAGTCCCACGAATCTATCGTTCTTGTTTTTTCTGATTTTGATAACATAGATGAAGATGGTAAGCAGATAAGGGTATATCCGAAGATATTAAAACTTACTTCTTCGGGAACAAAGTTTAAGCGTTTGTATAAATTTATAATGTTTGAAGAAGCAGATGGAAAAGCAAACTTGGTGCATGGAATTATGAGATTAAAAGCACTGAAAGAAATTGGTGGTTCTAATAAAAGTCTTGGTGAATTTGCGGCTGATGATTTATTTTTATTTTCTATGTTATTTAAAGGTAATTTTTATATTGTTGACGAACTTTTATTTCACAAAAGAAGAAGTTTGGGGTGGTATGAACAGAGGAGTAATAGAGAAAATATTAGTCTTTGGCATACATATTTTTTAAGATATCATCGAATAATTGCTTCCAGCGAACTATCTTTCTTTCAAAAAATTGCTCTTCATTTTGTAACGATATTTAGAGAGATGCAATTTCAAATGCGCTTTATTAAGCCTATTTTTCGAGGAATTATACCCTTCTCGTTTAGAAAAATAGGCAAAAAATTTTTGCGAAAAATGTTTACAAAAAACATATGAACCGACCTTTCAATATGAATTTTTAAGGGGGAATTGGAAAGTAAAATGAACCAAACCGATAAAATATATATAGCAGGGCACAATGGTATGGTAGGATCAGCTATTGTTCGGCTCCTGAAAAAATGTGGCTTTAACAATCTGGTGATGCGTTCCAGAAAGCAACTTGACCTTAAAGATTACGCAGATGTTGGACACTTCTTCGAAGCTGAAAAACCTGATGTAGTGATTCTGGCTGCTGCTCGAGTGGGAGGTATTCAAGCCAATATCGATTACCCCGGAGAATTTTTGTATGAAAATCTTGCCATACAAAACAATGTTATCCATCAATCTTATCTACATCGGGTTAAAAAATTTTGCTTTTTGGGTAGTTCGTGTATTTACCCAAAGGAATGTTCTCAGCCTATGAAAGAAGAATACGTGCTTACGGGGCCTCTGGAACCGACAAATGAAGGGTATGCATTGGCTAAAATTTCTGGTCTCAAGATGGTCCAATTCTATCGGAAGCAGTATGGATTCAATGGCATTTGTGTGATACCGTGCAATTTATATGGTACAAATGACAGTTTTGACTTGGTACATTCACATGTTCTTTCTGCGTTGGTGAAAAAATTTGTCGATGCAGTTGATAGCGGAACGAAAGACGTTGTAATTTGGGGGACAGGTAATGCAAGACGGGAGTTTATGCATGTTGATGACGCTGCTGAAGCAATACTCTTTTTAATCGAACATTACGATTTACCCCAAATAATTAATATTGGCTGGGGAAAGGATGTTTCTATTAAAGAATTGGCTCTTTTAATTGCCGAAAAAACAGGTTTTAAGGGAGATCTTGTTTGGGATACATCTAAACCAGATGGTATGTTACGCAAATGTATGGATGTTTCCAGAATGAAAGCCATTGGGTATATGCCTAAAATCACCTTAGAAGAAGGAGTTCAAAAAACAATAGAAGAATACAGGGTCTTACTTTCACACCGATAAAAGAATAGAGAAGGAGACGACTTTATGATTCCGCTTATGAAGAATGCCTTTTTAAATGAATTAGAAACCAAAGAAGCGCTGGCAGAATTTATTCTTCAGGCTAAAAGGTTTAGTATGGATGAACAATGTGCTAAGTTTGAGAAAGAGTTTGCGGTGTTTCAAGGTGCCAAAGAAGCTATCCTTTTTAATAGTGGCAGTAGTGCAAATCTCGCCATGTTACAAACATTAAAAAATCTTGGTAGGCTCGCAGGTGGTGACAAAGTTGGGTTTTCTGCATTGACCTGGTCAACCAATGTGATGCCTATCATACAGCTCGGTATGCAGCCTGTTCCTATTGATTGCGAACCAACTACTCTTAATGTTATGTCACACCAGCTTAAGGAACGGTTGGGAGATACCGAGATTAAGGCGTTCTTCATTACAAATGCACTGGGATTTACCGGAGACCTGGATGTTATCCGACAAATTTGTAATGAAAGAAATATTATTTTAATTGAAGATAATTGTGAAGCTTTAGGAACTGAACTACCCGCTGGGAAGGCAGGAAGCTTTGGGGAAATGGCGAGTTTTTCTTTTTTTGTTGCACATCATATGTCCACCATTGAAGGAGGGGTGGTATGCACGGATAACGAAGAATTTGCAGATATGCTTAGAATTGTTCGTTCAAACGGATGGGATCGTCATCTGAATTCAGATAAACAGTACAAATGGCGTAAAAAGTACAATATTCATTCAGAATTTTATGCAAAATATACTTTCTATGACCTTGCTTATAATCTAAGGCCAACGGAAATTACAGGTTTTCTCGGGAGTTATCAATTACGTTTTTTAGAGAATAATATTGCCACTAGAGAAAAAAAATATATTATGTTGGAATCAGTTGTAAAAGAAAATCCTGACTTAGTTACCCTTGACCGGCATCATATCTCATTGCTTTCAAGTTTCGCCTTCCCCGTTTTATGCCAGACGCCGGAACTTAAAAGGGAGTATCTCGTTCAATTTTCAGGGGCAGGGGTAGAGGTTCGGCCCATGATTGCCGGTAATATACAAAAGCAACCGTTTTACAGGAAATATGTTTCAGAATCATACAAGCTGACGGGTACAGATACTATTCATGATTGTGGTTTTTATTGTGGTAATTACCCGGAATTAACTAAAATTGATATTCAAACTCTATGCAATTGTCTAAGGAAATACTGATATGATTGTTGTTAGACTCATCGGCGGACTCGGTAATCAACTTTTTCAATATGCGGTGGCACGGCATATTGCTGAGATAAATGGGGCTGTTCTAAAGCTTGATATCTCAGGATTCGAGACTTATAAATTACATAAGTATTCTCTATGGCCTTTTAACATTAAAGAGAACTTTGCCTCTTTAAAGGAAATAACGACATTAATGACTCTAAAGCAAGGTATTGTTGGAAGTATCATAAGGCGTATATTACGCAAGCCGCCGAAATTGGCTTCAACATATATTCGGGAAAAAAAGCCCTTTCAATTTGATCCTGATATTCTGAATCTGTCCGATGGTGTCTATCTGGCCGGCTCCTGGCAAAGCGAGAAATATTTTGCCGATATCGGGGCAATTATTCGCCAGGAATTTACTGTAAAAACTCCCCAGGCCGGCAAAGACAGGGAACTGGCAGAACAGATAGCTTCATGTGAGTCTGTGAGCCTGCATATTCGACGGGGAGATTATGTTTCCAACCCCCATACAAGCGAGGTTCATGGAACTTGTGGTATAGATTATTACCTCCGCTGTGTAGATTGCCTTACCCAAACGGTGAAGAATCCGCACTTCTTTATTTTCAGCGATGAGCCGGAATGGGCTCATAATAGTCTGAAGTTGCTCTACCGGACAACGATTGTTGGCCACAACAAGGCAGATAAAAACTATGAGGATTTACGATTGATGAGTCAATGCAAACATCACATCATTGCCAACAGCACATTTAGTTGGTGGGGGGCCTGGTTAAGTCAAAATCCTGATAAGATTGTTTTGGTTCCAAAACGCTGGTTTAAAAGTGATGATTATGATCCAAAAGATTTGATTCCTGATAAATGGATTAAAGTATAAATACAAGGCAGGTAGATACGTGAACATCCTTTTTACAACATCGGCAGCACCGGAAAAGAGTCCATTCTCTACAGATGAAAAGAGACCACCATTAGGTTTAGGGTCACTTATAGCTGTAGTGAGAAATGAAGGACATAGAGTATTTTTCATTGACAATTATTTGAAACTATCAAATTTCATTGAGGAAGGTTACTTACAGAAAAACAATATCGATTTCGTCGGAATTTATGCAAATACCATTTGCTATCGAGACACTTTAAGAATGTTTAATGAAATTGAAAGTCTTCGGAAAAGGGACTTGTGGAATGGTAAAATAATTGTTGGGGGACCTCACACTTCTGTAGCTCTTGATACCATCCCAGAATACGTAGATTATGTTGTTCAGGGCGAAGGTGAAAAAGCAATCCTGGAGATAATCAATGGTGAGGCGAATGGAAGAGTTGTCAGGAAAGAGCGGATAAAGGATTTAGATTTACTTCCATTTGAGCCGTGGGATATTTTTAACAAGTTGCCCTATGATTATTCCTGTCCATGGATGGATATAAAGCCTGTTTTTACAATGAATACGAGTAGAGGCTGTCCATTTGGATGCTCTTTCTGCTCCGTAGACTCTATATGGGGCAAAGGATATAGTTATTTTAGTGCAGATAGAATTATCTCAGAGATTGAATATTTAATTAAAAATTTTGGTGCAAAAGGCATTTATTTTAGAGAGGACCATTTCACTTTGAATCTAAAAAGGACAGAGGAGTTTTGTGAAAAGTTAATTAAAAAGAATATTAATATCCACTGGGCTTGTGAGACAAGGGTAGATACCTTGTACAATGAAGAACTAATTAGGTTAATAAGTGCTGCAGGATGCAGAGCGGTTTATTTAGGAGTGGAGAGTGGGAGTCAAAAAATTTTGGATATGTTAAACAAGAAAATCACCGTAGAGCAAATAGAAACAGCTATCAATTTGTGCAAAAAATATAATATCAGAACATATTGCAGCCTTATTACCGGTGTGCCTGGAGAAACTTATGAAGATTATTTGCTTACCATAAGATTGATGGAAAAATTAAAACCTTATAAGTATGAATTCAATGTTTTTGTCGGGATTCCAGATAGCCCCTTGTATAAGTATGTCTTAGATAATAATTTCTATGAATATATTGATGACATAGGGTTAGTGTATTTACCTGGATATAATATAAAAGCAAAGTTTTTTTACGGTATGGATAGTAAATGTCTTGTGGATTATGAGTTTAAGCAGAGGACAGATTTTGATAAAAAATTGTTAAAGGAACTATACAAGAGAGAACTTAATAAGAAGAATATAGTTTCTATTTTACCTGATTCCGTAGCAAGGGTTTTAAGCAGAAGCAAAGCATATTTTAAAAACCATTTTTAAAAACTTGAGTGGGGTTCAAAAGAATATTTGAAATATATGAAAACCCCTATCGTTACCGTCCTAATGTCCGTATATAATGGTGAGAAGTATCTTCGTAGAGCAATAGATAGCATCCTTAACCAAACCTTTACAGATTTCGAGTTTCTAATTATTGACGATGGGTCTACGGATACCACCACATGGCATATTCTCACCGAGTATGCGGCGCGCGACACTCGAGTGCTTCTTATACGCAACGAGAAGAATATTGGACTCGCAAAGTCTTTGAATAAGGGTTTAGCTGTGGCGCGGGGGAAATATATTGCCCGTATGGACGCCGACGATATCAGTTTGCCAGACCGATTTTCTACCCAGATAGAGATCATGGAAACTAATCGAGTTGATGTTTGTGGTACTGCTGTACAAATTATCGATAGCGATAGCAACATTATTGGCATAATAGGACCGAAAGAGATAGTAGATTCCGACTTACCTGCAAGTATTCTCGATGAGTCTACGTGTCTGCTACATCCTACAGTGATGATGATCCGCAGTGCACTTGAAGAGGTAGGGGGATACAAGCCGTACATTCGCTACGCCCAAGATTTTGATCTATGGGCTCGTATGTTCCTGGCAGGGAAAAAAGCGATTGTTATTCCTATACCACTAGTTCAATATAGGCAACACCCTTCTCAGATAAGTACAGCCCTACGAGAAGACCAAGCCCATTACGTTTCCATAGTGATAAAAGAGTACATTAGTTCATTATTAAGTAACAGAGCAACAGAGCACGTAAGTTCTTTGGTGGATTTTTTTTTATTTTCAAACCCTCATTCTGTCAAAAAAAGGATTCCTGATATCACTTTAAGTCAGATTTATTCTCTTAGAAGAGCCTTTCATGAAAGATTCATTCATATAAATAATTCTCTTATAGGCTTTGATAAGAGAGTGGCGAGGTCAGCTTTATTCTTACTTAGAGATTCCGATTATGGTTTAAAATGGAAAATTAGGATGATGTTTGCGTATTTGTTTACCAATTTATCAATTTGTTATCAGCGGGGTTCATTCACTGGAATTTTTGCTGTTTTTTTATGAATCACTGGATAGGTTACCAGGTTTGCAAAAAGAAAAATATCAAGGCACATTACACTCGAGAAGGAATAGGCAGAGTAGCCCGATTTCCTGAGCACATAGCCACCTCAAATATAGGGTGGAGGGAAGAGCCATTATTACATCTTCAAAGGTATTTTTTTCAGTGATTATTCCTACCATGAATCGCAGCCACCTACTCGCTGAGGCTGTGGCCTCGGTGCGTCGTCAATTCTTTCCGACGAGCGAATACGAAATCATTCTCGTAGACAATGGCTCAACAGACCGTACTGAAGAACTGATTAAACAGTTGAATCAGGATGGCGGCAAACCCATTTGCTATGTGAGGGAAGAACGCCGTGGACTACACTGGGCTCGACATGCAGGAGCCAAGGTGGCTCAGGGTGAAGTCTTAGCTTATATAGATGACGATTGTGTGGTCGAGCCCAAGTGGCTGGCCGAACTCAAACGTGCCTATCAGGAACTTGATGCGGATGCAGCCGGTGGAAAGATTCTGATCCGCTGGGATCGAGAGCCGCCATCCTGGGTAATTCCTTACGAGGAAGTTTTGGGGAAGCTCGACTATGGTTCAGAGATGATGTTGCTGCAAGCAGGGCAATACATCAATGGAGGGAATTTTTCAATTAGGCGAGAGCGGCTATTTGAAATTGGCGGTTTTAACCCAGACCAGATTGATAACTACCTGATTGGAGATGGTGAGACAGGGCTGTGCGATAAAATCTACAGAATGGGGTGGAGGATGATATGGGTGCCGAGTGCGCTGGTTTGGCATCTCCAAACAGTGGATCGAAATGCAACTCTTCGAGACCTGCGACGACGCTTTTGGAATAACGGCATAGCAAATGCCTACGCTATATTAAAGAGACAGCCGAAAGGAAGATGTCGCCTGCTATGTCGGAGTGTCAGGTCTTTCTGCCACTTTATCGCATACAAATTACGGGTAGTAAGACATCACATTCTACGGAATGACGATGCATATCGCTGGTGCAAATTTCAGGAAGCTTATCACAAGGCACAAGTAGTATACTACCTCCGGTTGATCTGGGATAGACGACTGCGTTGGGTAGTTTGGCGAGATGACTGGATCAATGAATAACATTAAAATCTTGGAAGATCCAAATCATGAAAAATAGATGGGTTTTAATTATTTATCCATGGTCTAACTTGGACACCGTGCCGAGTTTATGCGCTGCTATCGAACTGTTGGTGGCACATGGGTATCATGTAGACATCTTCATGCCCCCGCCAGGTGATTTCGAATTTCCCAAGTTTGACACACCAGGTGTCCAAATTATCTTTCCCGAGGAAAGACCTACCTCCATTCCAAAGAAAAGACCGACCCCCAGTATCCAGAAACTTGTTCGCTCTAAGGCTTTTTATCCCCTCCGGAAGTTACTTAGACTTATCAAGCCCATCAAGAGGGTCGTTGTTACACGCCTTGAAATGGAAGTGCCCTTAAATGTCTTCCTGCAACGCCATAGGCAGACGCCTTATAAGTGTATTATTGGTGTAGACCCTCAGGGTGTTGTCAGGGCGGGAGAGTTGGCGGAGTTTCTGGGTATTCCTTTAGTGTATTGGTCACTGGAGTTACTCCTGTCCCAAGAAGTACCAGACAATAACTGGCAGAGGTTGAAAAAAATGGAGCTAACTTATAGTAGGAAGGCACAACTGATTGTCATCCAGGACGAGGAGCGCGCAAAATTGATGACCTCTGACAATGGGTTACCTATTGACAAGTTCTTATTTGTGCCTAATGCTCCACTCGGACCTGCCCAGCAAGACTTTTCTCGTTTCTGGCATCGGCAGATAGGCTTAAGTGAAGACCAAAAGATTGTACTTCATGCAGGTAGCTTAGGCGATTGGACAGGTATTACCGACATCGTGTCATCCGTCAAAGGTTGGCCGAATGAGTGGGCTTTGGTAGTTCATACGCGATATCATAATAGTCAACAAGCTATAATCGAAAGCTTTAAGGCTGTGGCAGAACATAATAGGGTATTTTTCTCCACTCACCCTGTATTACGGACTAATTTTTCGGAATTAGTGGCTGGTGCCGATATAGGCATAGGGTTTTATCTTCCTGTTTACAACTCGCCTCACACACAAGAAAACATTCACACTATAGGTCTATCATCCGGTAAAATAGCATATTACTTGAAAGCAGGACTTCCTGTAATTGTCAATCGCTGGCCTTCCATTAGCCAGATTGTTAAGCAAGAAGGTTGTGGAGTTGTTGTTGATGATGTCGATGAGATTGGTGATGCGCTGGTGTTAATTGCCCAGCACTATGAGGAGTATAGTCATAATGCCTGCAAGGTCTTTGAGAAATATCTTGAACCTTCAAAGAGAATAGAGCAACTGATTAACAGGATCGATAGTTTAGGAGAAGGCGAACATGGAGCACATTGAACACATTACCTGGAATGGTAAGCTACTTGCATATATCATCCGGGCAGAGGTAAATGCAGAACAGACAGCCTTTCTGACGCCGCCGGAGTTTAACTTTCAAGTTGGCTTTGTGGCTTATCCGGCAGGTGGAGAGATTGCACGCCACGTACATCGCCTGCTGGAACGTCAAATTGTGGGGACTTATGAGGTACTTGTTGTTAAGAAAGGGCGATGCCTGATTGATATTTACAATGACGAGCGGAAACTTATAGCCACCCGGGAACTGTACGTGGGGGATGTCATCCTCATGGTGGGAGGCGGGCACGGCTTTCGCATGCTTGAGGATACCGTTTTTCTTGAAATCAAGCAGGGTCCCTATACCGGACTGGATGAAAAGGAAAGGTTCTGAGCTATGATACTGGTTAATGAGCCGAAGTTAGGGGAACGGGAATTAGAATACGTTTCAGAGTGCCTGCGTACTGGCTGGATTTCCTCGGCCGGAAGGTTCATCGAGGAGTTCGAGGAACGCTGGGCAGCTTACTGTGGAAGACGCTATGGTGTTGCTGTAAGCAACGGAACGGTCGCTCTGCAAGTGGCTGTTGCCTGCCTGGGTATGGAGCCAGGAGATGAGGTTATCATGCCCACTTTCACCATCATATCCTGTGCCCTTGCTGTCATTTACAATGGCGGTGTCCCGGTGCTCGTTGATAGCGACCCGGGAACCTGGACCATAGATGTCAACCAGATCGCTGATAGGATCACGCCGCGCACAAAGGCAATTATGCCGGTGCATATTTATGGACACCCGGTGGACATGGACCCGCTTCTGGATCTGGCGGATAAGCACGGGCTGGCTATTATTGAGGATGCTGCTGAGGCGCATGGTGCAGAATACCTGTCTGGCAGATATAGCCCTGATTCGCGGTGGCGTCGGTGTGGCAATTTTGGCACCCTGAGTTGCTTCAGCTTTTATGCCAATAAACTTATTACTACCGGTGAGGGTGGCATGGTGCTTACTGATGACCCTAAATTAGCCGGGGAAGCCCGTTCTTTGCGAAATCTTTGCTTCTTACCTGAACGCAGATTCTATCATGAGGAATTGGGCTATAACTTTCGTATGACCAACCTTCAAGCAGCATTGGGGTTGGCTCAATTGGAACGGATGGACGAGATTGTTGCTCACAAGCGCTGGATAGCCCAGGAGTATACCCGTCGGCTTAAAGACATCGAGGTTTTGCAACTCCCGGTTGAGGAACTATGGGCACGGAGCGTTTACTGGATGTATGGTGTCGTCCTCGCAGAGGAGACGGGGCTGGATGCCGATTGGTTAGCCGAGCATCTTGGAGGGCGAGGCATAGACACGCGGCCTTTCTTCCTGGGGATGCATGAACAACCCGTTTTGCGAAAGCGAGGGCTCTTCAACAACGAGCGCTATCCTGTAGCGGAACGTATCGCTCGCCAGGGATTATACCTACCTTCGGGTTTAGCGCTGAATATGGAGCAACTGATCCAGGTTTGTGATGCTGTGCATGAGGTGCTGAAAAAGTAGATGAGTCAATTTGGTAATTTATATTCGCAATACTATGACCTGCTGTATAGTGATAAGGATTATGAGGGTGAAGTGGAGTATGTTGATGGTTTGATAAAAACACATACTACCGGAGCAAAAACTTTGCTTGATATAGGATGCGGTACAGGCAAGCATGCTGAGTTGTTTTGCAATAAAGGTTATATAGTTCATGGTATAGACATAAGTGAAGATATGTTAAAGGTTGCAGAAACAAGAAGGAAGGGTAAAGAAGAAAGATTGTCATTCAGCCATTCAAAGATACAGGATTTGAACCTTGATAAAAGATTCGATGTTATAGTTTCACTATTTCATGTTATGAGCTATCAAAACTCAAGTGATGAGGTCATCAAGGCCTTTGAAGTAACCAAAAATCATTTGAACGAAGGTGGAATTTTTATCTTTGATTTCTGGTATGGGCCAGCAGTTTTGACAGATTTGCCCGCTACAAGAATAAAAAGGTTTGAGAATGAAAATATCAAAGTGACACGAGTTGCTGAGCCTGTACTTCATGCTCAAAAGAATATTGTAGATGTTAATTATGATGTATTTATAGAAGATAAAAGAACAAAAGAAATTACTGAAATTAAAGAACTTCACAGGATGAGATACCTTTTTGATCCAGAGCTTGAAATGATATGTGAAAATGTCGGATTTGCGATTATGAACAAGTATACGTGGATGAGCGACAAAGCTCCAGATTTTAATAGCTGGAATGTAGTATGGATAGTAAAAACTTGAATATAGCAGGTAAGTCACGGATGATCTTTTCCAGATTTGGTTATAGCTTACATTTAAGGAACAAAAATGCAAAATAACGTCTTACATCTTACATCTTATACCTCATGTTTAACCTCCAGTTCCGGTTTTCGCCGTTATTTTACCAATACATCCTGGCTTTTTGCGGAAAAGGTCTTGCGCATGGCAGTGGGGCTTTTTGTTGGGGTATGGGTGGCAAGGTATTTAGGGCCTTCCCAGTATGGGCTTTTATCCTATACCCAGGCATTTGTGGGGTTATTTACAGCCTTTGCCACTTTAGGATTAGATGGAATAGTGGTAAGGGAACTGGTAAGAGATGAAGGTAAGAGAGATGAACTCCTTGCCACGGCATTTTGGTTAAAGTTTATTGGCGCAATCGTAATGATAGGGTTCATAGCAATAGCAGTGCAATTTACCTCCAATGACTATTATACCAACATACTTGTCTTTATCGTTGCCAGTGCTACAATTTTTCAGGCATTCAATGTAATAGACTTTTATTTTCAGGCAAAGGTGTTAGGGAAATATATTGCCCTCGCAAATAGCACCTGCCTATTCTTATCGAGCATCGTAAAGATTGCCCTTATTCTATATAAGGCACCCTTAATCGTCTTTGTATGGGCGGTGGTCTTTGATAGTGTTATTCTGGCTCTTGGCTATTTGTACTTTTATCTAAAACTTTCCCCTGCCAATCACTTATCACCCATAACCCATCACCCCTCACCCATAACCTTTCCTCTATCCCATTTCACGTTTAACAAATCAATGGTAATTTCCCTGTTAAAAGACAGCTGGCCATTAATATTAAGCGGCTTAGCTGTAATGATATATATGAGGATTGACCAGGTAATGTTGCAGGAGATGATGGGTAGCGAGGCTGTAGGGCAATATAGCGCAGCTGTACGAATATCTGAGGCCTGGTATTTTATACCATTGGTAATATCAAGTTCGCTTTTCCCTGCTATTATTAATGCCAAAAAGCAAAGTGAAGAGCTATATTATGCGAGGTTTCAAAGGCTTTATGATCTTATGGTGTGGATAAGTTTAGCAATAGCTCTGCCCATGACATTTTTGTCTGGTTGGGTGATCAATCTGCTCTATGGAAGCGCTTATAATCAGGCCGGGAGCGTATTAATGATACATATTTGGACTGGTGTGTTTGTAAGTTTGGGGGTAGCAAGTGGGAAGTGGTTTCTTGCCGAAAATCTACAAACACTATCTTTTTGGAGAACATTTTATGGGATGGTGATAAATGTGATTTTGAATTTAATTTTAATTTCAAAATATGGGGTTCAAGGTGCTGCCGTTGCGACTCTGTTTGCTAATTTTACCGCGGCATTTTTGTTTGATTTTTTTAACACAAGGACAAGAAAGGTCTTTTTTATGAAACTAATAGCATTTAACCCCATAAAAGGAAAGAATTAATGTTGAATATACTTTATTCTATGTATAGAAAATTATTCTCCAGGAAAGTATTTTTCAAATTAAATAAATTAATATATAACTGTTCTATACGAGGTCTTGGGATATATAACTATGAAAATATGGATGTAAGCGGGGAACGCCATTTTATTGAAAACTATATTCAAAAAATTGCTAAAGATAAAACTATTTTTGTTTTTGATGTTGGTGCAAACCAAGGTGAGTATACTAAAGTGCTTGTCCACGGTATAAAAAATATAAAAGTTTTTTCATTTGAACCACATCCAATCACGTATAAAAAGCTATGTGAGTCCTGTTCAGGGTTAAAGGATGTTAAATTATTCAACTGCGCTTTAGCTGACAAAAAAGATGCATTACAACTTTATGATTATCAATCAAAAGATGGTTCTGGTCATGCAAGTTTAGATTCTGAGAGTTTTCTCACTGTTCATAAGGCAGATATTATTTTCCATAAAGTTGAGGTATCAACAGTTGATTTAATATGTGAAGAAAATAGTGTAGATGAAATAGATTTTTTAAAGATTGATGTTGAAGGATTTGAATTAGAAGTTCTAAAAGGCGCATCTAATAAAATTAAATCGGATAAAATTAGATTGATACAATTTGAGTTCACTCAGTTAAATACTACGAGAAAAGTATTTTTTAAGGATTTTTGGGAACTATTGAAGGATAAATATAATATTTATAGATTATTACCAAACGATTTATTAGAAATAAAAACTTACGATCCAACCATGTGTGAAATATTTGGATATCAAAATTACATTGCAATACATAGGAACCTTGAGGCAGCTATAAGTAATATGGATTGACAATACAATAGAACTGGATTGTTCTATCTGACGTTTGACAGTCAAGGAGAATTTAGAATAGGTTGATGCTGGTGGGTGTTCTTTGAGGAAATTGTACATAATTCTGCCTGTTCACAATAGAAAGTCAATCACACAGGAATTTGTTCGTCTATTGAAGGTGCAAACATATTCAAATTACCATCTTATCCTTATCGATGATGGGTCGGGCGATGGGACTGAGGAGATGGTACGTAGCCATATACCATCTCTTACCGTCATAAAAGGAAAAGGAGATTGGTTTTGGGGAGGATCGATTTATCAGGGTATAAAATATATCAAGTTGAACCACAGCGATCTTGCTGATGGTGTGCTCATAGCAAACGACGATATTATTTTTGACCATGAGTTTCTGGAAAAGGGAGCAAAAGCACTGTTTAGTAAGGGTGGCAATATAATAGTTGCATCGTGTTATAGTCAACAGACTGGCCGTTTACTTGGATCAGGAGTTCATGCAGATTGGAGAAATCTTACCTTTATCGCTTCAAATGAGCCCGACAAAATTAATTGTGCAACAACGAACGCGCTATTCGTAACCGTTCGTGATCTCCTGCAGATTGGGGATATTCATCCTAAATTAATTCCTCATTATTTATCTGACTTTGAGTTTACCATGCGTGCCTGCAAAAAAGGTTTGAAACTTGTTCCTGAGCCGTCTTTGACGGTTTTTGTTAATGAAACAACCACGCGAAACATCACTGGTCGTGTATCAGGGCTATTCGACTATTTCAATATCAGATCACCTGAGTACATAGTTTCCTGGACTTTCTTTATATTAATGTTATGTCCGGCAAGGTATAAGTATCTTAATTTGTGCAGGATATGGTATCAGGTATTGACAGCTGCCCGTAGGAAAGCAGACAGGTTTTTATGACTTCTGTAAGCATGAATCTATCATTACCATTAACATAGGATACTTTATGGTTTGGAGCAAAAAGATTGTCAACAAAGACTCCGGTAGCTTTCCTCATCTTTAATCGGCCCGATACAACTGCAAGAGTATTTGCCGAGATCAGACGTGCAAGACCTTCCAGACTGCTGGTTGTGGCTGATGGGCCGCGGACTGATCGGAAGGGCGAAGAGGAACTCATTGCGGCAACGCGTGCCATCATCGATCGTGTTGATTGGCCCTGTGAGGTGTTGAAAAACTATTCCGACGTGAATCTTGGTTGCAAGAGGCGTGTGTCGAGCGGTATCGATTGGGTTTTCAATACCGTTGAGGAGGCTATCATCCTTGAGGATGATTGTTTACCCGATCCTTCTTTTTTTTCTTTCTGTGAGGAACTGCTCGCAAGATATAGAAACGACGATCAGATCTGCCAGATCTGTGGTGTGAATTTTCAGTTTGGCAATAACATAACAGAGTACAGCTACTACTTTTCCCGGTATTGTCATATCTGGGGGTGGGCATCGTGGCGAAGAGCCTGGCAGGGATATGATGTTGAAATGAAATCATGGAAAGGTATGCATAAGCGAAGAGAACTGGCGGATATTTTGAGCCAGAAAGAGATTGTTGATTATTGGGCAAGCATTTTTGATCTGGTCTATCGCGGAAAAATAGATACGTGGGATTATCAGTGGACCTTTCACAATATGATACGTAAGAGGTTCTCAATCATCCCGAACGTAAATCTCATTTCAAACATAGGATTTACTGTCGGTGCAACGCACACGACCGGACAAAGCAGATTCAATAATATGAAGAGGGAACATATGAATTTTCCATTGAAGCATCCACCTGATGTCCGTTGTAATAGTGCGGCTGACAGATTTACAGAAACCGAACACTATATGATACGGTTAAACGCAGGTTTTGTTGGTAAAATTTTCAATACATTGAGGCATATAAAAAGTGCAGTGTAAGATATGTTCTGCGGAGTCCGCATATATCGGTAATTTTCATGTAATGAAGAAATACTCGGTTGCATATTTTTCTTGTCCTGTCTGTGGTTTTCTTCAAACTGAAGAACCCTATTGGCTCGAAGATGCGTATGCAATGCCTATTAACATATCAGATACAGGCTATATGTCCAGAAATTTATATGTTTCACAAAAAATGACAATTTTATTCTCTCTTTTTTTTGATAAAAACGGCAAATATCTTGATTATGCAGGTGGTTATGGTGTGTTTGTCAGACTTATGAGAGATATTGGTTTTGATTTTTATTGGAGTGATAAATATACACAAAATCTTTTTGCAAGAGGTTTTGAAGGTGATTTAAAGGTGGGGTACGAAGCCGTTACTACTTTTGAGAGCTTTGAACATTTTGTAAATCCTATTCAAGAAATAGAAAATATATTAAACTTTTCAAAAAATATAATATTCACAACAGAACTTTTGCCCTATCCCATCCCAGAGCCTTCAGAATGGTGGTACTATGGATTAGACCATGGTCAACATATTTCATTTTATAGTGAGAAGACTTTAAAGTATATTGCTCGTAAATATAAACTTAGCTACTATAATCTTAGGGGGTTACATCTGATTACTGAAAAAAATATACCCCGTTATGCAAAATATCTATTAAGGCTTACCACACTTGGTTTTGACAAGTTTTTAAGGAAAAAATTAAAGAGTAAGACCTGGGATGATTATCTAAAAATGAGTGGACAAAAATGAAAATTTTTTACGATCATCAAATTTTCACATTTCAGAAATATGGGGGCATTTCAAGATATTTTTTTGAATTGATGAAGTATTTTAAGAGTATTGGAGGTGTGAACATAACAACCCCATTTATTTTTTCAAATAATTATTACATATCTGATAACAAGATTATTAAACACATGAAATTTCTGCCTCACACAGAATTTCGTGGCAAATACAGATTATTTAGATTATTGATATCATTTAATAAGATATTAGCTATTACTAATTTAAAAAAGCAAGATTTTGATATTTTTCATCCTACTTATTATGATCCATATTTTTTAAAATATATTGGTAATAAACCTTTTGTTCTCACCGTACACGATATGATTCATGAGAAATTCGGAGAAATGTTCAAAAGGCAAGACAAAACCAGTGAGCATAAACGATTACTTGTAAAAAAAGCTACTATAATTATTGCTGTATCAGAAAATACAAAAAAAGATTTAATAGATCTTTTTGGTATTAATGAGTCCAAAATTGAAGTGGTTTACCATGGAAATTCGATGCTTCCAGGGTCTGATTTAAAAATAAACATTGATATTCCTAAGAATTATATTTTGTTTGTTGGTTTGAGAGAAGATGGTTATAAAAATTTTAATAGATTTATCAAAGCCGTTTCATCATTGCTAATTAAAAATAAGGAGCTATTTGTTGTATGTGCTGGTGGCGGAAAATTTAGAATTGATGAACGAGCCCTTTTAGAACAACTGGATATATCAAAGCAAGTTGTACAATATGACGTAAATGATAATATCTTAGCATATTTATATAAAAATGCCTCAGTCTTTGTTTTTCCTTCCTTATATGAAGGATTTGGCATTCCAGTTCTTGAAGCGTTTGCTTCCAATTGCCCTTTAGTTTGCAGTAATACAAGTTCTTTGCCAGAAATTGCTGGCGAAGGTGCAATTTACTTTGATCCATATAGTGAAGATTCGATTAAAAATGCCATCATTAAAGTCTTAGAAAATACAAATCTAAGAAACAATATTGTAAGGGCTGGGATAGAGAGATTAAAAAACTTTTCGTGGGAAAAAACAGCTATAAAAACTAAGCGAATATACGAAAAAATTATGTAATAGGTATTGGGTGAGAGGTAATAGGTGATAGGTGACAAGTGACGGGTGACAGGGCATGGTTGATGGTGAAAGTGGATAAAGGCAGTGTATATGTAATAGGTAATTACGACCACCCAGAGCGAAGGAATTTTAAAGACACTGAGACAATGGTGATATAGGAAGTTTACAATAGCTCATGGAAAACCATAATCAACCCTTAATAAGTGTTGTAGCGGCTGTGCTTAATAACGAAAAAACAATACAGCGTTTTATAGATTCTGTGACCCAGCAAACATATCCAAATATTGAATTAATTATAATGGATGGTGGTTCAACAGACGGAACTGTTGATATTTTACGCCGGAACACAGATAGGATAACTTACTGGGAATCAAAAAAGGATAAAGGTATTTATGACGCCTGGAATAAGGCACTTGAACGTGTGACGGGAGAATGGATTATCTTTTTAGGGGCAGATGATTATCTTCGAGATAGCAATGTATTTGAAAAAATAGTTCCTTACCTTCCTGTTGATAATAATAGAAGTACTATTGTTTATGCTCAGGCAGTGGTCGTTAATGAAAAGGGCGATGAATTAGAAGTGATTGGTAGACCATGGAATCAAATAAAGCATATTTTTCCACAAATAATGGGTATACCTCCTCCAGCAACCTTATATAATAGACAATATTTTGATACCCATGGAAAATTCGATAGCTCATTTCGTATCGCCGGAGATTATGAAATGCTCCTTCGTGAATTAAAAACCTCTGATGCTATTTTTATACAGAATATAATATTAACTGCCATGCAACATGGAGGTATAAGCAGCAATCCAGAAAATTTCATAATTTCATTGAAGGAAATGAGGATAGCTCAAAAGAAACATGGATATAAGATGCCAGGAATATATTGGATTATCTCTTACGCGAAGGTTAGATTGAGATTTTTACTATGGAAACTTTTAGGAAAGAATTTTACTGCCCAGTTCTTAGATTGGGGTAGACATATTACCGGTAAGAACCCTTTTTGGACACGTATATAGGAGATTGTTAGGGATTTTATAAATCAGGACGGGTCAAAGTTTACTGTTATCAGGAATCAAGAAAATAGAGGACCTGCTTTTTCCAGAAATCGCTGTATCGAGGTTACCAGCGGAGAATATTTTGCGATACAAGATGCTGTTGCACCGAAGAGATGGTTCGTAAATGAGTTCCAGTTACAAGCCGGAAGATATTATCCCTTTGTCCTGGATAAGATTATAATGATTCAGAGTAATAAATAATATTCCGTGGCAAAAAAAAGTAGCCCCGTTAGCGTTATTATTCCTTGTTATCGTTGCCATACAATGATTGAAAGGGCTTTTTATTCTGTTCTTTCTCAAACGGTATCCCCTGAGGAGATTATCCTTGTAGAGGATTGCAGTAACGATGAAGGTAAAACACTTTCTGTGCTTAATCGCCTGAAAGAAGAGTGCAATGAGAAAATATCAGTTAAAATACTAATGCAAAAGAGCAATCAAGGGCCATCAGCAGCTCGTAATATTGGGTGGAAAGCAGCTCAAATGCCTTATATAGCCTTTCTTGATGCTGATGATGCTTGGGATCCAAGAAAGATAGAGATTCAGTATGAATGGATGAGCCAGCATCCTGATGTAACACTTAGTTGTCATAGAAGTGCCCGTCTTTTTGGTGATCAATTCACATCAGAATCGGTAGCATTGTCAAAGTGTATCCCGATAAAAGGATGGAAGTTACTGTTGTCGGATATAATTGCGACGCGATCAGTCATGATTAAGAGAGACATTCCATTCCGTTTTCCGGAAGATAAGCGTTATACCGAAGATTATTTCCTGTGGTTGCAGATTATTCTTAAGGGGTATAAAGCATGGTATCTGGATGCGGTTTTGTGCTATTCCTATGACTCAAAAGAGGGAAATAACAACCTTTCTTCTCATTTATGGAAAATGGAAATGGGTGAATTAGACACTTATAAAAGGTTATATAACGATAAATTGCTACCATTTTGTAGCCTATTTGTTTTATTTCCTTGGTCTCTGTTCAAGTATATACGAAGAGTCTTTATGCGGTTTCTTGGATTATAAAGATAATTATGTTCCGTTCAAATATTTTTGAAAACATGAAAAAAGACTAAATAATCTATGATGCTTTTTTTAGTAGATAGTCATTCGTAGAGAGATTTTCTTTTAAAGGAAGGTTTAATACAAGGTGATAAGATAAGGGTTATCTTTGGACAAATAAGATGAGTAACAATCCTGAAGCACGGATAAATATTCCCATTGTAAGGGAGTCGGAAAGCGACGAAGAATTGAAGAATAATTTGAGAGGGTTAAAGATATGTCGAATTGCTACTGTTCCCTATTTTATGGTTTCCCAGTTGAAATCGCAAGCAGAATTTCTGAGAAATCTGGGTATGCAGGTTATGCTGGTTTCATCAGCAGGGCAGGAATGGTCACAAATCCATACGGACAATGGATTGCGTATCAAAGTCATTAATATACCCCGTGCTTTGTCCCCCTGGCAGGATTTTATTGCCCTGTTCAGGTTGACATTATTTTTTTTTAAGCACCGCTTTGAGATAGTCCATTCTACAACGCCAAAAGCAGGTCTTCTTTGCGCTGTTGCCTCCTTCATTGCGGGCGTCCCGATACGTTTACATACATTTACGGGACAGTCATGGATTACGTTGAAAGGCATAATGAGATGGGCAGGTCGTTTGGCAGACAGGATGATTGGTCTTTTGAATACAAAATGCTATGCCGATAGTCGAAGCCAGGCAGATTTTCTAATTGCAGAACATATCATTCCAGCAGAAAAATTGAGTGTGATTGGCCACGGTTCTCTTGCAGGTGTCGATATGGAACGCTTTAATCCAGACCGTTGGCTGGTATCTCAAAAGCAAGCATTCAGAAATTCCCTTGGCATTGGTTCTTCTTCTAAAATAATCATCTTTGTGGGCAGGATATCTCCGGACAAAGGCATTGCTGAGTTGGTTACTGCCTTTTGCGAACTTTTGCGGATGGATTATGATATAAGTCTATTGCTGGTTGGACCTCACGACAAGGACTGCGGTGGCGAAAGTTCACCTGACTTGAATGAGATTGAACAATGTTCGAGAATACACTATATTGGGTATACAGAATGTCCTGAGAAATATCTTGCCATTGCTGATATTTTCTGTTTGCCCAGTTACAGGGAGGGCTTTGGAACTGTAGTGATTGAGGCGGCAGCTATGGGACTCCCCACAGTGGGAACAGCAATTTACGGGCTTACTGATGCTGTTGTTGATGGGGTAACCGGGCTTCTTGTGCCACCACGAGATGTGACTGCCCTTATTAAGGCGCTTAAATACCCGTTAGATCATCCGGATGAGCTAAAAAAAATGGGGGTGGCGGCGCGTGACCGTTGCTTCCAATATTTCAATGCCGAAGTGGTGAATAGAGAAGTTGCCCAGGAATACCTGAATCTGTTAAGAGTGAAGGGCAAGGTGTAGTCGTTGTGAGTTCGTTGCCGTTAATCTTAGTCACTGGCGCAACCGGCGCGGTAGGACCACGCATTGTAGGGGTTTTGCATAATGCAGGCTTTCGGATACGTGCACTGTCTCTTAATCCACCGCCTAATAACCTGTTGCCAGATGGCGTGGATACGTATACAGGAGATATTACCGATGCAATGGCTGTTCGCACAGCTGTGGAGGGTGTAGAAGGAATCATTCATCTTGCTGCCCTGTCGCATATTCCCAATCCTCCTTTAGAACTTCATAAGAAATATGAAGAGACCAATGTAGAAGGAACAGCGACAGTTGTTAAGGCGGCTCTGCACGCAGGAGTTAAACGTTTGGTTTTTTCCAGCACTATTGCTGTTTACGGTGCCTCCAGAGGGAATATCCTGACAGAGGAATCCCCCACCAATCCAGATTCGTTTTACGGTCGTACCAAGCTTGATGCGGAACGTATTGTCCTTACGGCAAAACGGAAAGATGGAGAGCCACTGGGCACAGTTTTGCGTCTTGGCGCTGTCTATGGGGCAAGAGTCAAAGGCAATTATAAGCGGCTTGTGAATGCGATTGCGCGTGGCCACTTTGTGCCTATTGGTAGGGGGAAAAATCGTCGCAGCCTTATCTATGACAGAGACGTAGCAAGGGCAGCCTTACTGGCTATGGAACATCGGGGTGCCGCAGGTAGAATCTTCAATGTTACTGATGGTGAATTTCACACACTGAATGAAATCATTTTAACTATATACAAAGTCCTGGGCAGAAAATCTCCACGGATAGCATTACCGCTTGGCCCGGTACGGCTGGTTGCAGGTATTGTTGAGGATGTAGCGCGGCTTATGGGCTTTTCACCACCTGTATCACGGGCTACAATTGATAAATTCACAGAAGATATTGCTGTGGACAGTCATCGCATTCGTGATGAGATAGGCTTTATGCCTCAGTACGACCTCGTGGCAGGATGGAAGGAAGCGATACAGGAAATGCGGCATGCAGGGATACTGTGAATACCAGGCGTATTTTCGATATTCTCGTATCGTTGGTTCTACTGGCACTGATGTGCATTCCCATGTTGGTTATAGCGATAGTTATTAAGCTCAGTTCCAGAGGACCTGTGTTTTACTGGTCAGATAGGGTAGGTATCAACAACAGTCTCTTCAAAATGCCGAAATTTAGAACGATGCGAGTAGGAGCGCCGGAGGTGGCAACACACCTCATGAAGAACCCCGAACAATACCTCACACCTATTGGATCAATCCTTCGAAAATTGAGCCTCGATGAGTTACCTCAGCTATGGAGCGTTTTAAAGGGGGATATGAGTCTGGTTGGCCCAAGACCTGCATTGTATAATCAGGATGACCTTATCGAAATGCGCACCCGAATGGGTATCCATAAACTGTTACCAGGTCTTACAGGTTGGGCACAGGTCAATGGCCGTGATGACCTGCCAATTCCCATTAAAGTAGAATACGATGCCTATTACATGAAAAACAGAAACCTCAGGCTGGATCTGAAGATTTTATGGCTAACCATAGTCAATGTATTGAAAAAAGAAGGTGTTCGATACTAATATTATCTATTAAAGGGCTATAGGATATGTTTGAGAAAAACTCACGCATACTTTTATTCATAATCATCATTTTCGCCTTTTTAGCAAGGCTCTACCCTGTCCTTGCACCAAATGTCATAACACCTGATGGTGTATTGTATATAGAAACTGCAAAGATGATTCTTTCGGGCGAATTTAAAAGGATTGTAAATGTGAGCTTCTTTAATCTCTATCCATTCATGATACTCCTCTTTCAGAAGGTCTTTTCAGACTGGGAATTGGCTGGCAGGATGGTATCCGTGGTCTTTGGCACTCTTGGTGTAATCCCCATCTTTTTTCTAATAAAGAGGTTTCTCGATGTAAGGCTCGCCTTAATTGTTTCCTTTTTCTATACTATAAACCCTCATCTTGTGGAATATTCATCCGATGTGTTAAGAGAACCCCTATTCTTGTCACTTTTTCTTGCCTCACTCTGGATGGGTGTTGAGGGGTTACGTGGAAGGAGATGGCTCTTCCTTCTTCTCTCTGCATTTTTTGCAGGTCTTGCCATATTTACAAGGATTGAAGGGGTAATCTCCATCTTTCTTATAATTTTATGGGCACTATGGCTATACAGGCATAGTGAATTGACTGGAAAAGATTTTATACTAAGGATGGCTGTGTTTTTGATTGCATTTCCCCTGATCTTTGCCTCTCCCTTTTTCCTATTGAAAGAGAGGCTTGGACACTGGGAGTTCGGGCTTGCAGGGACATGGTTACCCTTTTTAGTTACACAATATCCATCCATAGATGAGACTGTAACAAAAGAGCTGGCTTTACTAAAGGATGCCTCACCCCAGTTTAAAGGCTTCCTCGATATCTCTCTCAGAAATAGATACGTTACATATCTTTCAGAGGTATTGTATAAATTTTTAAAATCAGTAAACATAGTCTTTTTTATCCTTATCTTGTTTGGTTTTATTAAAAGAAGGCATTATCCTTATAAAAAGAATGAGATATTTTTTGCTATCTGGTTTATCCTTGCGTTTCTCACATCCTACCTTTATGTAGCAAAGACTCAGTATTTGGGCACAAGGCATGGTTTAGTGATGGGTATACCTGCTTTCCTCTGGGCAGGTATCGGGTATCTCGAAATAGTAGAAAAAATCAGGCTATGGTTTAAAAGGATGGCAATAAGTACCCCTTTCCAGCTCATTTTACCATATTCTGTTCTTCTTATTATCTTTGTCATAAATATACCCCCCATACTTGCCGCACCGAGAAGCGAAAAGATCGAATTGAAAAAGGCTGGCATTTATCTAAAAGAGATGGGGTTAAAAGATAAAAGGATAGCAACCATCCCCTCCCTCAGAAGGGTTATCTTTTATGCCGAAGCCATACCTGTTATCCTCTCTGAAGGGCTCACTATTGAGGAGATAGAAGGGGAGATAAAGAAAAGCGGGGTAGATTATCTACTCCTTGACAGGAGCAGGATTGATCAGCTTATTGCTGATAACGAAAAAGGCTTTGCCCCACACTTATTCAGATGGGTAGAAGCCCCATTATTTAATAGTTTCAAAGAATATTCGTTGATTTTATATAGAATCGATTATAATGAAAGGTAGACTATAATGACATTTAACACTTCATGGAAAGCTTCATGGAAATTATATACCGTTATTGTAAGTGATATCATACTTACCATTCTCTCATACTGGTTGTCCTATCTTTTACGATTCAATTTTGCTATTCCAGATATATATATGGGGCACTTTTTAAAATCATGCCCTGTTCTTGTGGCTCTGAGGGTTATCACCTTCCATGTCTTTGGTCTTTATAAAGGGATGTGGCGTTATGCCTCAATGAATGATTTAATAAGGATACTCAAGGCGATTACAGCAGGAACAGTTGTATTCAGTGCATATGTAGCATTCTATTTCATGGCTTTGAGTTTCCCAAGGTCTGTCATAATCATAGACTGGTTTATTATTATCACGTTCCTTGGTGGTTCAAGGTTTGTTTACCGCTTTTTCCGTGAATTTAAGGGCATGTCAACAATTACCAACGGGAAAAAGGTGCTTATTATAGGTGCATCCGATGAGGGTGAGATGTTATTACGGGAGTTAAAAAAGAATCCAAAGATGAATTATAAGCCAGTAGGTTTTCTTGACAGGTCCACAGAGAGGAAAGGAAGAAGGATTCATGATGTTCCTGTGCTCGGGGTCATAGAGGATTTAGGAAAGATAATCAGGAAGAAAAAGGTAGAGGAGGTTATCGTTGCAGATCCTTCGATAAATGGGAAGGCAGTCCGCGAGATAATGACAGTCTGTAGAGATAATGGTGTACATTGTAAGACAGTCCCTGCCATAGCTGATATTTTGAGAGGCAGAATCAATATTACACAGATAAGGGAGATAAACATAGAAGACCTATTAGGCAGGGAGCATATAGAGCTTGATAGGGAGAAGATAAAAGCATATCTTTCAGGGAAGAGGGTGATGGTCACAGGGGCTGCAGGGTCCATTGGAAGTGAATTATGCAGACAGATTATGGGGGTGGAGCCAGAGAAATTGATTCTTTACGAACGTGTGGAAAATGAACTGTATAATATCATGATGGAATTTTCCGAGAGTAATCATGACAGGACATATGTAGCAATACTCGGGGATATCCTTGATGCAAAAAGACTTGAAGATGTAATGAAAACATACAAACCCCAGGTAATATTCCATACTGCTGCATATAAACATGTGCCTATTACGGAGGCCCATCCATACGAGAGCGTCAGAAACAATATAATAGGGACAATGAATGTTGCTTTATGCTCAGCAAAATGTAATGTGGAGAAATTTGTTCTCATATCCACTGATAAAGCTGTAGAACCCATTAGTATCATGGGTGCAACAAAAAGGGTTGCAGAACTCATCTGCCAGGGTCTAAATCAGATAGAGAAAACACGATATATAGCCGTTCGTTTCGGCAATGTCTTAAACAGTGCAGGTAGTGTCATACCGCTTTTCAAACAACAGATAGAGAGGGGCGGACCTATCACAATCACGCATCCTGCAATGACCAGATATTTTATGAGCATTCCTGAGGCAGTCCAGCTTGTCATGCAGGCAGGCGCCATGGGAAAGGGCGGAGAAATATTTGTCCTTGAAATGGGGGAGCCTGTAAAAATTGTAGACCTTGCAAATGATATGATAAAGCTTATGGGATATAGTCCCGAGGACATCGAGATAATATATACCGGTTTGAGACCGGGTGAGAGAATAGAAGAGATTTTGATAGGAGAGGACGAAGAAGTGGAAGTCACATCTCATGAGAAAATTATGCTCCTCAAAACCCCTTTATTTGACTGGCAGGACATGAAAAGAAGACTGGATGAATTTATAGCAAAAACATCTAACCTGAATGAGGCAGAAATAAAAGAGACGCTCTTCTCAATAATAAAGAGAAGATAATTTCATCATAACCCCCCAATCATTACCCCACCAAATTTCCTTCCTTATTTTTTACCTTAATTAATCCCGAATTTTTTTCCATGTTGTCTTGACTGAACCCAGATAATTCCTTAACCCAAATACTGCGGTTGGAATTCATGCACCTGTAGTATAAGCACTATCAAGGCTTTCCCTCACTTCTCTCCAAAATGACCACTATTGAAGTGCTTTTTTAGCCCACCTCCCCGGTTTTTTTCTCATTGGCACCCAACTGCAATGCAGTTGAGGTTAATGTCTGGAATGTATTGACTGATGCGGTTAAACAGGTCCCATCTGTGCAGGAAGAACAAGATACCTGTACCGGATGGTTTTCAAATACTGTCTTTTTTCTTTACTTCCCAGAAAGGTCTCCTTAAAAATCCTCTTTTAAGTTCTTTCACCATGTTTTCATCGTTCGCCCTGGGTTTGCACTGTGTCCATACCTCATAGGGAGCGTCTGTTGAGTTGGTCACCCATACGCTGTAGCGATAGTCTTGCACAATCGTTTCATTGGCGAATAATGGAAGGGTCTTCCCCCAGCTATAATGTAGATCAGTTGATTTTTTTCCAGTACATCTATGAACTGTTTTACATAGAAACCGCTATCCGCAAAAAGATTCAGTGAAAAATGCGATGATATTGTTCCACGAAGTCACGTTGCCTGACCTGTTCCATAGATGAATGACATATTTACTTTTGTTCAAAAAGGCTATGAGGGGGTGATGGCTCGGTCTTCCATGCTTCTTCGGGTTATAGCCTTTCTTCGCTCTCTCCTGCTTGCCGTATCGTATGAGAATGGTAGAATCGAGCGATGTTGCCGCATCGGGCATCCTCTTTACCTCGAACATTTCTGAGAGGATAGTACATGGGCAAATCTCTCTCTTCTGCATATACCATGGAGAAATACATCATTATCTTGCCGTATATGCCCGTGCTGTTTGGAGAAACCTCCCGGACAGGAACTGCACGTTCGATTGCCTCCCTGAGGCGTATCTGTTTAAAGAAGGCTGCCATGAGGCTTAAAGCCTCCATAAGCGGTCATCTTCTTTTTAGAAAAAGCAATTTTTACTTTGTTCACCCAGATCGTTGTGGTAGAATCCTTGTGCATATTTTTGTTCCTCCTTTTGCATAGGGTTGGTTGTGTGGGACATATCGATTCTACTGCAAAAGGAGGATTTTGTTAAGGGGTTATTGAGGATAAATGCATTATTTGGGTTATTTGGGTTAACAGGGGGGAGTTCCGCTAAAAATGGGAGAGTGAAGAGTTCTTTTTTTGCCATCCATTTTACAGGAATGTTCAGGGATGCAAGCAGAGCGAATATATCAAGTTCGCTTTGATGGTTGCACATAATTATAGGGCAGTATTTTTTTGAGTGAGACCTCGTTATATATGGCTTCTATGGTTTTTGCATCAAGTTTTTCGAAATCTTTTTTCATGGGCGTAATAATAAGACCCAGCATTTCAAGTATTGCAGGACTCACCACAACACGTCTATCCCCTTCCTGAAAAAAGGCTTGAGGACGATGCTTTTTGCGGGGGAAGACAATAAGACGCCATCTTTTTTCTTCAAAGAAACCTGCTATATTGATCATAGGTTCTTCATCCGCAGGAAGGTATTTTTTCAAGGTAGCCATATATTCATTCAAAGCATCTGCTATGGCAATTGAATCATTGCCTTCTATCACCATGATTTCTCTTTCAAGTTTACTTACTTTATAGAAAATAACGCCCTTTTTTTGTTTTACAATGGTGAGTCTTTCCTTTTCCCGAATTTCTTTTTCTATGGGAGTCTTTCCTGATGGTATCACCTGAAAATGAAGGTGATGTGGTGCAGAAGCACCACACCGTGGCCCGTTATAAAGTACTGTCCATTGAGAACCAAAATCTGCGATAAGTGCAAGGAAGGTATCCATATGCGCCATAATGTCCTGTCTATAGTGATTCACATGAGCAACTGTAAAGTGGAAGGGAAGGACAGGGGCTGGATTGCAGAGTATAAGAAATACATCCTGGTAGAGGATACCCTGTTGTCGTTCCGGCAGGTTATGAAGGCATAGAAAACAGGAATGTTCATTCTCATTGCTATTACCTGTTCCAGCAAGACTGCTCGTAATTCTTTCAGGGTTATATTGAAGGAGGACAGAAAATCCTGTACAGCGTATATTCCTTGTCATAATATTTTGTAATGATTTATATGTCTTTTCAAGAGCTTCCCATTTTTTTAGTTGCGCTGAGAGAAGGCTGTAACAGAGGGCAGATAGATTTTTCTCAGCATCCTTTTTGTTAAATCTTTCAAAAATGTGGGACCTTATATGTTCACAGGGATTCACGAATTATCTCCTGTCGTGCAAGGATTTCTGCTGTCCGTATGGAATCTTTAAAGGCATCATTCTTATTTGTCTCTTCTATTGTGGGTGATGCATCGGTATTACCTGACCAGCGCCTGCAGAGATAGAGGTTTTCATATATTCTTCCAATTCTGTATTCTCTGCAAATTCTCAAGCCTGCTGCATAATCCTCACCGTAACTTACATTTAAAAAGCCAATCCTTCTCATAAGAGAGGTATCAAAACCACGAGGAGCACCAAGGCCATTGATACGCAGGGCATTATTGTGTCCGTTCTCATCAGTCCATTCACGGTGATCAATAAGGCCAGGAGGAATCTTTTTTAAATTTTCATCAACGAGCGTATATGAACCAATAACCATGGCATAACCTTCCTGAAGATGAGTGACCATTTTTTGTAATGCCTTGGGACTGCTATAGAGATCATCTGAATCGAGTTGTATTGCATATTTGCCGCATGCTTCATGGTTAATAGCTTCATTCCAGCATCCACCTATGCCGAGATCTGTTCTTTGAGGGATTATATGGATAATCCGGGAGTGCTGTAGAGAGAGGGTTGAGAGAACAGCAGTTGTTCCATCAACAGAATGATTGTCTACAACAATTACATTGAAGGGGAAAGTTGTTTCCTGTTTTAAGGCACTTTCAACCGCGTAGGCAATCGTATTTTTACGGTTTTTGACAGGCATGATGATTGATGCAAGGACAGGGAATGAACAGGTTGCCGGTTCAGCCATTCTCAAACGATTGGATGGGAGGTATGCACGTATCTTTTTAAGGTAATCCGTAAAGACAATTTCCATTTCCCTCTGAATTTCTCGATTATCGGGGTTCAGGTAAGAAAAGTGTTTTTGTATATCTGGTTGATTAAAAGATTCATATATGGAATACAGGGGTTCATGTATATGGTGGATGGGATAGTCTATCGATAGCTTGAGACGAAGGTCATACAAGCCAGCATATCCTGTATCCTTTATCATTGCATATTTTTCGAGAGCCCCCTGCACTGAAGAAGTGGAGAATAGGAGGATTGTGCCAAAGTTGAAATCCTCACGAACATTTCCCAATTGATAATCATTGAGAGGATGAACGAATTTTCCTCTGTTTTCTTTTACAATGAAATCGGAATAGACAATACATGCCCGGGAAGAAACCATAGCATCTATCATTCTTTCAAGCTCGTTTACCGTAATTTCGATTGCCTTTGCCACCGGCATGAGAAGAAAATAGGGTGTACGGATTTCACTCAGAATGTGACTCAGTACCTTTTGTGAAAATATGGATTGAGCCTTAAAGAGGCGATATTCAGGTTTTGTATAGCGAAGAGTTTTTTTGGTTACGATGCATGCTTCTTCAACAACACCTGAGTTTAAAAGTACATCCATCGTTTGCGTAAAGAATGGTTCATTATTATATGTTGTGATGAGGGTAATGGGTTTCATTCACTCTTTCTCATTAAGACCATGTTTTTCAACCGCCTTTTGACACTCTATAACAAGTTCGTTAAGTATAGGGACAGATGGGATATGGGAAGTTGCACGAAAAAGCTGTGTGAGTCCAGAAGGGATATATTCGAGAAAGTGTTTCAACCCTTTTGTAACGCCCAGAAAACCATAGGCACCAAGGGCTTGCATAAGTCGCTGGATTGATGCTTCCAGGAATAAATTCTGAAAGTTTTTAAAATCCATTTCACGTTTTGTTAACGTGTAGTAAAAGAGTAAGAGTTCATATTGCTCATCGAAAGAAAGATTTACATAGGGATCGCACAGGAGTGAGCCGAGATCATAGAAAGGGCAACCGGGTCGCATACCCTGAAAGTCGATGAAAAATGGTTCGTCATTATAAATCATGATATTCTGGGATTGCAGGTCTCTGTGTATAAAAGAGTACGGCATGCTTAAGAGCGCATCTGAGAGGCGTGAGAGTTCACCTTCAAGCTCGTATGCAAACATTTCCTCGAGTTCAATGCCGCAGACTTTTTTAACAAAATGGTCCTTGAAATAATCCCTTTCCCAGCGATACAGGTCTTGATTGAATCCCTCCATAAGTCTCACGCGTTCCCATGGGAAATCCTTTTCAGGAAAAGAATGGAGCCTGTGGATGCTATCGATTACCTTTTGATAGAGGTTCCGTCGAGCTTCCCATGGATATTCCTTCAGTGAAAAAAGGTCTCTATCGCCAAGGTCTTCCATAATTATAAAAGACTGATCAGGATTGTGTCTGATAAGTTTTGGAACAGGTATGTTGATTTGATGGAGAAATACTGCAATATCAGCATAATAGTTATTCTCAGTACGATTTGAGTCATAATGAATAAGGATTGCAGAATTAGTACCATACCATTTGAGACGATAAAATATTCTATCAGATCCCCGTCCTTCTAAGGGAAAAATCTCTACAGCAGCATTGCCTGAAAGAGCAAATGCTTCTCGAGCAAACATGAGCATATCATTTAGGGCTGTCATGCATGTACCTTTTTTCAGCAATGATGGAATAAAGACTTTCATAGGCTCTTATGGAACCAATGTCATACCACATACCTTTATCGATAATGGTCCCCATGATAGCACCCGGTTTTTCAACAATTCTTCTCAGAAAGACAGTAATAATGGATTCAACCTTCCCGGTTTCAATAAAATTTAGGAACGATGTCTCCAGAGCATAGATACCTGTAAAAAGGCAATTCTGGATCCCCGGTTTGTTGAGAGAGTGTCGGATATCACAGACCTCACCTTTTTTATTGATTGCCACATGCAGGGGGGATCCTTGAATTCTGAGTACAAGCGTTACTTCTGGCTTTCTCTTTTCATGGGCTTCAATAAGATTTTGAAGAGGAAGGTCGCTGATAACGTCACCATTATAACATATAATAGTCTCATCTTCATGGAGAAGATTTTCGATATTCTTGAGTCCTCCGGCAGTTTCAAGCAGTACGGGTTCGTGAGAAAAAACAATAGGCACCCCCTGCCATGATTTATCAGGAAAGGTCTCAATATATTTGTCAGCACAATGATGGATATTGATAATAAAACGGTTTACACCAATCGTCAGAAGATGGTCCATAGCATAGGTAATTATAGGACGTTCACCTATCTTGAGGAGTGGTTTCGGACATTTCTCTGTTAATGGTCTGAGCCTTTTACCAAGGCCGGCACCAAGAATAAAGGCGGTTTTAAATCGTTTTTTCTTCTTCACAGGTCTCAATAAATCTTTTGAATTTTTATTCCTTTGAAATAGTGTTTAAGTATTTTATCTGCTGAAAATCCTCTGTATGCCATGACAGCTGCACCGATCTGACAGAGTCCTACACCATGTCCCCAGCCTGCACCATGAAACGTAAAACTCTTTACTTCCCCACGATGGTCTTTTTTTGCAGTAACAAAGAAAGCACTGCTCAGTAGATGGGTTGGCGAGAGCCAGCGCCTGATTTCAAGTTCTTTGCCTATAACTATGCTTTTTTTTGAACCCGCAATACGGAGTCGGAAGATGCGTCCTGAGGAGCCTCGCTGGAGAGGTGTAACGTGCTTGAGTTTCCCAAAATCAAGACCGGATTTTTTCTTTATGATATTTTCAAGTTCCTCACGGGTATAAGTAACTTTCCATCTAAAAAAGTTTTGTGTTTTTCTGTCACTGTCAGGAAGAATTTTTTTGAGAAGATTTTTATTGTGTACATTACAGTAAGCATGCGGTTTTGACTGAATCCAGTTTATCGTATCTTTCTCTGTTTTAATTGGACTACGTTGTATTGGTCCGTCTGAAATACCTGTCAAATAGGGAATACGTTTGTTAGCCCATGCGGTTTTAAAATCTTCTGTGAATCCTCCACATGCTTTGGAATATCTGGTATCACAGATTTTGTTTCTATACATAGCTACAAGCCCCCGGGTCTCCTGAACTGCTTTCTGCGCTTTATACGATATTTTTTTTGTTAAACCATGATAACGCTGACAGTGGTCATCGGCGCATACATCAAAGAGGTCATGATCTTCTCTCCCATACCACCGTGCTATCTCTTTATTGCTAATTATCTTCTTTGATTTAGATAAGGTGTGTTTTTTATTCTTTTCTAATAGTGATGCAAGGAGCCAGCTTCTCGAAACAATTGCATGGGTTTTAAGAAATTCCTCTGGAGCAGACGAATTCATTTCGGACGAGATTACACTTATCAGATAATCCTCAAGGGGAATCTCATTAATTACAGCAATTATTCCTTTCCTGCGAACTTTAAGGATCATATTCCCCTTGAATATTTGAGTTTCCTTTCTTTCCCAGTGAAAGCTACTTCCGACAGTAACATCAAAGAGTTGAAAGGTTGCCTTGTGGCCACCCGTAAATTTAATCTCTCGAGAGGATGAAATCTGCCTGTTATTTCTATAGGTAAAAAGAATCTTTCCTTCTACTATTTTTGCTGAGAATTTGCCAGAGATAGAGCCATAATAATCATTATAGAAGTTTCCCTTAAAATTACCAGCAACCTGTGGCATGTTGTCCAATATACCAACCGTAATATTTGGCTCACCTTTTATAACCATACTTACTTTTCACATTAGTATTTTTTAGAATCTCTTGTCAATTGGACAATTGAAATTTATAATCTCTGCCATTTTTTTGTATGCTTTTCATAGATATTGTGGTATGTTTGTTTAAAATACTCTCAAAAGAGAGTGAAAAAAGATGGGGGAGCAATGGCAAACACAAAATTATTTGTGGGAAATCTTAGCTATTCTATAGACAAGGAACAGCTAAGAGAGCTTTTTTCTCAGTTTGGAGAAGTACAGAATGTGAATGTTATCGAGAGAAGAGGATTTGGATTTGTTGAAATGACAACCCAGGAAGAGGCCGAGAAGGCGAAAAAAACTTTGAATGGCACTGAATTTAAAGGCAGGACGCTTAAGGTTGATACAGCACGTTCAGAGAGGGGAAGGGAGGGGCAGAGGAGAGGCCCGCGTAGATATTAAAAAAAGTAAACAAACCATGGGGCATCCCAATTGAGGTACTGTCAGGTACAAGGCTCTGTAAAGGAAGCATGTATGAAAGTGAAGGGTTTTATCGTAGTATTTATGGTGATTGCTATGATGCTTATGGTGTTTTCAACAGGATTTGCCAGTGGTTATTGGCATCATAGACATTGCTGTTACAGTTCTCATTGGTGGGTTCCAGGAGCAGTCATAGCCAGTAGTGTAATTTTAAGTGCTGCAATTATACATCCATGGTACACCCCACCGGGAACAGTATATGCCTATCCGTCATCATCGACAGTTGTTTATATTCCAGATAGTAGCACTAATATCATACCCGGAAGAGCCTACGCATCTCCTGACCCTCAATTCATTAGTAAATATGGCCGTACAGGTACAAAGGAGACATGCTCAGGTGAGTGGATAACAGTCCCCGGTCAGCAGGTAAATGGCAAGTGGATACCATCCCACAAAGTATGGGTCCCTTCAAATCCTGTCAAAGAATAATTATTGTCTCCTTCAGAGAATGGGAGAAAAACCCTCGCCTTCAGGCGAAGACTTTGCCGTAAGGGTTCAAGGGGTCAAGGGTTTCAGGATTAATCACTTGACCCCTTGAACCCTTTTTATACAGTTAAGATGGAAACTATTTATACGAGATTTACTCATGTTGTGTCAAAGAACTACCGAAGGCCTGCGGTCTACTGGAAAGAAAATAAGCAATGGCATAGCTATACATACGGTGAGTTGTTGAATAAAGTCGATACCCTGGCAGATAATCTTATAAACCTGGGTATAAAAAAGGATGACCATGTAGCAATCCTTTGTGAAAATAGACCTGAGTGGCTATTAAGTGATCTCGCTATTAATAAACTCGGAGCAGTGAGTATACCCATTCACATTACTGCAAACCATCGTATGGTTGAATTTATCTTAAAACACTCGGAGAGCAACTTTCTCTTTATATCTGAAAGCTGTTATAAGAAATATATAACCTTTCTTACTCAAATTAATCTTGCAAAAGTCATTGTTATAGGAGGATTAAAGACTGAAAGCAATAGCACAGGGTTGACCATTCCCTTTAAAGAACTTCTAAAAAAAGCGGAAGAAGCATTTCATTTGCCTCCTGCTGATGTATCGGAAAAGGATCTTGCAAGCATAATCTATACTTCAGGGACAACTGGAGAACCAAAGGGGGTTATGCTCACAAATAAAAATTTTCTTGCCAACATAGATTCTATTCGTAAGACGATAGATATATATAGTGATGATAAATTTCTTTCATTTCTTCCAATTTCCCATATATTCGAAAGAACAGCGGGTAGCTATACGCCCATATTGAGCGGGGCAAGTATTGCCTATGCAGAAAGTATTAAAACCTTAGCGGGCAACATTAAAGAAGTAAAGCCGACGATTCTTATATGCGTCCCTAAGATTTTTGAAGTTTTTCAGGAAAAAATAATAGAAGGAATAGAAAGAAAGCATCCAATCATCAGAAAGTATTTTTACAGGTACCTCGAGAATGAAGAAGATACCCTTACGAGATGGCTGGTTGATAAAATGATATACAAAAAAATAAGGCATATTTTCGGGGGCAGGCTTCGTTTAGCCGCATCCGGTGGCGCAAGCATCCATGAAAGGATACTCCATTTTTTTAACGGAATTGGCATCTGTCTCATTGAAGGCTATGGTATGACAGAAACATCGCCGGTAATCAGCGTTAACCTTCCTGAATATGCTAAGATTGGAAGCGTGGGAAAACCAATTAAGGGCGTGTTTGTTAGAATTGCCTCAGATAATGAGATTTGCGTAAAAGGAGAAAATGTAACCTCTGGCTACTGGAAAAACGATGAGGCATCACACGCATTATTTGATGAAGAAGGGTGGCTGAAAACAGGAGACCTCGGACAGATGGATAGTAATAATTTCCTCACGATTATCGGGAGAAAAAAAGAACTTATTGTTACTACCTCTGGAAAGAATATTGCGCCAACAGCGATAGAGAATCTGTTGAATATGAGTCCCTTTATATTTCAGTCATTTGTCGCAGGCCATGGGAAGGATTACATTGTTGCCCTTATTGCTCCTGATGAAGAGGCGATTAAAAATCATTTTAATGAAGAGACAGTTGATATACATGCTTTGATAAAAAAGGAAATCGGTAAGGTGAATAGCGAGCTTATGATACATGAAAAAGTAGTAAAGTTTTATATACTGCAGCAACCATTCACCATTGAGGCGGATGAGTTAACCCCGACACTGAAAGTAAGAAGGAATATAATTGAGGAGAAGTATAAAAAAGAGATTGATAGCATGTATTGATTGTTTGTGAATAACATTTAGTGATTGCTATATCTGATGTATTATGTTTGATTATGGACTACCATATTATATAAAAAGGAGAATTGTATGAACATCGCAAAAGAAAGAGTAGTAACAGTGGAGTACACCTTGAAGGATGCTGAGGGTAAAACTCTTGATACCTCTGCGGGGCGTACCCCCCTTACCTATATACAGGGTGTAGGAAGCATGATCCCTGGTTTTGAGGTGGCACTGGAGGGAAAAGGTCCAGAAGATATATTATCCTTCGTGGTAGAACCATCACAGGGATATGGTGAGAGAAACGAATCCATGCTCCTTTCCATTCCAAGGGAACGTTTTCAGAACATCAGTGATTTACAGGTAGGAAAGGAGGTACAGGTGAGGACTCCACATGGTACTATTCCTATGACTGTGTTTAAAATTGATGATAAATCCATTACCCTTGACGCCAATCACCCGATGGCAGGTAAAAAACTATTCTTTGAAGTAAAGGTATTGAATGTTCGAGATGCTACTGAGGAAGAATTACAGAGTGTCTACAGCAGAATCCACGGATGTAACTCTTCATGCAACCAGGGATGTGAAGGTGGCTGTTCGTGATATGAAGTTAATATGAATTGGTTTTCTCAATAAGTGCTTCTGCTACCTCAAGAGCAGCGTGAGCGCCTTCACCAGTAGCAATGAATTCAATATGTTCTCCATGCACTGCATCGAGGAGCTTTGGACAGAGTATGGACTTTACATCAAGATACGCCTTTTTACCGAAGAGAATAAAGTTGTAGTGTTTCATGTGGTCCTTATGAAGATAAAGGTCAGCGTTATTTCTGCGAGCAATATCTGCTAACTCAACCATGTTTATGTGAATGCCCTCTTTTTTTCTAACCTGCGTGTGGATTTCAATAAACCCGTTTCTTTCAAGGGACTCTCTTTCTGTCCTCCAGAGAGAACCATATCGTTCAACCCACTCTTCTGCTGCCCTTTCTTCACCTATATCACGCCCCTCTTTCTCTGATTTAATCCACTTATATTTTTCGATTTCCTGATGTTGCTGCTGAATATCATCACGCTGTTTATTAAGGAGAAATTCATCCTCATAGTAGATTAAAAAGTCCGCAGTTGCCTCCTCAAGAGATACTTCTCTTCCTTCTTTCTCTGAAAGGTAATATTTATGGATTTCTATTGCTTTAAGTTCTGATGCAGTGAGATCAATATCTGGCGTTCCCATAGAGACCTATGAATATATATCAAACAAAAAAGGACTGCAATATTCTTTTCCGGTTTTCTCCATATCTCTTCTATGGTATTCTCGATTTAGTTTTTAAGAATCAAGACAATATGTTTTGGTAACTTAACATGTTTTTATATACTGATACAATCGATTCCAGGTTAATTAATGCGAATTGTTATTCGCTTTCCCCAATCCAGCAATGGAGACATAGTTTATCACGGGGCAGCCCGATAGCCCTTACCATATCGTCGATGCGCTGGTAACGGAGCGTTGTTGCATCAATCTCGCGGGTAATCCAGTCCACCATTTTCTTGTATTTATCTGAGCCTTCATCAAGATAATCACGTATATCATCTATATCCCGGCCTTCGATATCCCAAATTGCCCTGCGGGCGACAAGCTCATCAAGGGAACGCGTGGAAAGAGCAAATTTACATGTAAACATAAGGGGAGGGCATGCGGGTCTTACATGTATTTCTTTTGCACCAGAGTCCCAGAGTTTTTTGAGTGTATAATTTTTAAGTTGTGTGCCCCGCACAATAGAGTCCTCACACAAGACAATACGGTTTCCTTGAATAATCTCTTTTACAGGAATGAGTTTCATGGTTGCGACAAGATCCCTTATCTCCTGAGCGGGGGGTGTATAGCTTCTTCCATATCCAGGGGTATATTTTACGAGAGGTCTCCTGTAAGGTAGTCCTGATTCCATAGCATACCCAATAGCGTGGCCAACTCCAGAATCAGGAACTCCTGCCACAAGGTCGGCCTTAACATTATCATTCTTTGCAAGCAATCTTCCGCACCGCTCCCTGACGATTTCAACGCTAATCCCTTCGTAACTTGATGCTGGATACCCTGTATATATCCAGAGAAAAGCACAGATCTGATTTTTTTTATTTCCTGAAAATTTTTCCTCCAGTCCGTTTCTTCCAAGATGAACAATCTCTCCTGGTGCAAGATATTTGGTTATGCGGTACCCCAGGTTGAGGAACGAACATGTTTCTGTTGCAATAGCATAGCTACCATCTTTTTCTCCTATAATCAGGGGCATCCTTCCAAAATGGTCTCTGGCACCATAAATCCCATCTTCCTTCATGATAAGGATGGTAGCAGAACCCTTGATATGGTTGTAAAGTTTTTCAATACCGTCAATAAGAGTCTGTCCTTTATTAATGAGCTTGGCAATGAGTTCAACAGAGTTGACACCTCCGCTTGACATCTCTCCAAAGGTTTCCCCTTCTTCGAGGAGTTTTTTCGCTAATTCATTGGTATTTTCCACGAGACCTGCAGATACAATGGCAAAGGTTCCAAACTTTGATCCAATTATAAGAGGCTGGGCATCGCGATCGCTGATTACTCCAATACCTAAATTTCCCTCCATTGTCTTATATTCTTCAAAAAATTTTGACTTGAACTGTGATTTGCTGATGTCATGAATAGAACGATAGAATCGCTGACCAAGCACAGCCATGCCACCGTATTCAGTTCCCATATGGGAATGGTAGTCTGTGCCGTAGAGAAGATCAGTGGCACAGTTTTTCTTAGAGACAATACCAAAAATACCGCTCATGGGTCCTCCTTCACGTGTATTGCATAGCGAACAATTATGGACGATAGAATATCCTACGTCAAAAAATAATAACTTTTCACCACCTTTGTAAAGATTTTTTTTGACTTTTGACTTGTAGTATAGATGAAAACAATCTATTATAATTATAGTACCATGAACAAGAAGCGCATTATTCTGATAGATTTTGAAAATATTCAAAAAATTGATTTTGAACGTATCGACACAACAAATACTGAACTTATTATCTTTGTGGGAAAATCACAGAATAAGGTTCCTTTCCAGCTTGTTGAAAAGACACAGAAATTAGGTAATCTTGTTAAGTGGCTTAAGATTGCAGGTGACGGTAAGAACAATCTTGATTTTCACATTGCCTTCGAGATAGGCCGTCTGAGCGAAAGGGAAAAAGAAGATGTTGAATTTGTGATTCTCTCCAAAGATAGTGGTTTTGATTCTCTGGTAAAATACATTAATGATAGCGGCATCATCACGAGACGCATTGGTAACCTTGCTGAACTTAACGAGAATAAGAAAGAACTACCTGCATCAAAATTTACATCCTATGTGGTTGCAAACTTAAAGAAGATTGATAATCCCAAACGTCCCAGAACAAGAAGCACCCTGAGGAAGCACATGGAATCAATATTACGGGACAGGGCACAGGATTATGAGATTGACCTCATTATTGAAGAGATGTTTGTAAATGGTTTGCTTACCCAGACAGGGAATCGTCTGAAGTACAACATAGGTCAACCATCAGAAGAACATTAAGTTCATAAAAACGGACCCTTAATAATGTTTGTAAATATATTTAGGTTTATTCTATATCTTTTAGAAATAAGTCAATATTATATTCTTTTATCTTTTTATACAGCGTAGACCTTGGCATAGACAAAAACATAGCCGTTTTTCGTTTGTTTCCTTCCATTTGCTTTAAGGCTGACACAATAAGATTCTTCTCCGTTTCAATTATTTCTTGCTTAATATTTTTTTCCCCTGTTGCAGTTTTGATTTCTTGTTTAATATTTTGATTATTGTCAGAGGGGTTTTTCTTAATCCCTTCTCTTGAATAAAACAGAATATGCTGGGGTAGGTGTTCTTCCCTTATCACTTTGCTGTCCCAGGCCTTGATTGCCGCTTGCTCTAATGTGTTTATCAGCTCCCTTATATTTCCCGGCCAATCATATCTAATAAGCATTTCCATTGCCTTGTTTGAAATATCATTGATATTTGTTTTGCACGACTTATTGATTGTTTTTAAAAAATGGTTTAGATAAACAGGTATGTCTTCTTTCCTCTCTCTGAGAGGTGGGATATATATGATGGTTTTTGCAATTCTATAATAAAGGTCATCACGAAACTTTCCTTCAGTCACATAATTTTTAAGATCAACATTTGACGCCGCTATAAGTTTAAAATTTATCTTTTTTGTTTTTGTACTCCCCACCCTTGTTATTTCTCTTTCCTGCAAAACTCTAAGAAGTTTCGCCTGGATTGATAAAGGTAATAAAGAAATCTCATCTAGGAAAATTGTACCGTTATGTGCGTTTTCGAAACTCCCTACCTTTCCAAAGGGAGATGCGCCTGTAAATGCGCCCTTCTCATACCCAAATAATTCAGATTCGGCGAGGTCAAAAGGAATTGAGGGGCAATTGATTTTTATGAATGGCTGGTTGGAGTGAATATAATTGTGGACGCTTTGGGCAAATAATTCCTTTCCGGTGCCACTTTCTCCATATATCAATACATCAATATCAAGAAATGATAACTTTTGCGCAGTTTGAATAGCATTTT
The DNA here is from genome assembly GCA_002402795.1 of Deltaproteobacteria bacterium UBA4796. Classification (GTDB taxonomy): domain Bacteria; phylum Desulfobacterota; class Syntrophorhabdia; order Syntrophorhabdales; family Syntrophorhabdaceae; genus UBA8905. The sequence continues at coordinate 5,939 of DHGO01000176.1, read as the reverse complement.
GTATCGATTTGCTATTGCCAACAATGTCATTGAATGTATAGTTCGCTTTATACTCATTAAAAGTCTTTTCCTTATAATAATGTACCTCCTTCTTTAATTCCTGTATCTCCTTATTTATTCGTTCTATCTCTTCAACTGAATGGAATATTATCTGGCCAATGCCGCCGATTACTTCACCATTCTGTTTTATAGGATAAACTACACTGACTCTATTTGCATCTTTCACTTTGAGAATTCTTCCAATTATCGGTAAGCCTGTTTTTAAAACATAGGACAAGCCTGTGTTGGGGACGAGCTCTCTTATGTCTTTCCCTTTTGCCCCCCCATATTCAAGTCCAAGGAATTTTTCCGAAGGTTTGTCCATAAATTGGACATGCATATCTCTGTCAATAATAGTCAAGCCAAAGTATGGATTTTTGAAAAAGAATAGCAATGTACTAATTATAGTAGAATTAAGCTCATATTTACCAAGCACATCTTGCAAAGAATATAATAATTCATCATTTCCTTCCATAAGCCCGTCTCCTTCTCATTATTGCACATGTCTACCATATAGACAATATATAGTCAATATACTTATCATTAAAGTTCAATATTTATATTATATTTCAATAAGTTACAACTCTTCATATTTATGGCATAGGAATTGCTAAATAATGACTATCATTACAAATAAAACAGCATAATTGCTGCTTGTTAACTACAACGAATAAGGAGGCAAAAGCATGAAGGACGTTACAAGTATACGAAGTGCGCTTGAGTATCTGGACCAGAAAGGAGAGGTTCTCCATGTAAAAGAAGAAGTTGATCCTATATATGAGATCGCGGCAATAGAAAAGTCATTTGAGAAGGGCCCAATTCTCATGTTTGAAAACATTAAGGGTTATCCAAATTTTCTTAGTATCGGAAATCTATTTGGCAGGCGTGGACCGATTGCAGACCTTTTTGGTATGGATGATCCCAATAAAATGAAATTCAAATTTGTGGATGCGCTTCACAACCCTATCCCTCCTAAAATTGTTAAGGATGCCCCCTGTCAGGAAGTAGTAATTACAAAGGATATTGATGTCCCGGGAATGCTCCCCATTATTAAGCATACTGAATTTGACGCTGGGCGTATCATGGGGTGTGGCAACCAGCTTTTGACTGATATTTACCGAAAGGGGGATACGAATATTTCCTTTAACAGGATCCATTTTAGAGGGAAAGACTGGGCCTCCATTTCAACAGCACAGATTACCCACATCGGCATGATGGCATTCAAGACTCATCGTGACCAAAGAATCCCGATAACGGTAAACATCAATCCTCCACCTGCCGTAGGAATGGTAGCTGGAACATGGAACGTCAGGACTATCGTACCGCATGGGAGCGATGAACTGGGGATAGCAGGCGGTTTTCAGGGGGCACCGGTTGAACTGGTAAAGGCAAAAACAGTCGATGCCTATGCGATTGCCAATTCAGAAATTGTCCTCGAAGGGTATCTTGAACCTACGTCAGAGAATATATGGGAATCCGAGGAGGCAGAAAGGCTTGGTGAGCAACGACAGGGTGAAACAAATTTCTTCCCTGAATGGGTCGGATATATGGGTACAGCATGGAAAGTCCGGAAGTTAACGGTTACAGCAGTAACAATGCGAAAGACAAAACCAATCTTTTATACTGTGCTTGCTGCAGGGCTTGAATACGCCTGTTTTGATATTTTAAGAGAGGCTACCTTCTTTGAGCTGGCAGAAAGGATATGCCCAGGGTTCTGTGTCGACGTGAATATTCCCGATTATTTTAAGTGGGGAAGTGGTGTGATCTTCCAGGTACATAAGGCACGTTCCCAGGAGGAAGGCTTCCAGCGGAATATCCTCCTCTCTGCCCTTGCTGATGCTCCTGGTATGCGTATGGCGATTGCCGTGGATGAAGACGTTGATATTTATTGCGCAGACGATGTGATGTGGGCGCTGGAGAGCAGGATTGATCCAGATTATGATATTCTAAGGCTTGCCAGGGGAATGCGCGGTATCGCCGCACAGCCGATCGAGGTACGGCAGAGCGGTGTAGGAGGCTGGGAAGGCGGTATGGCTTTTGATGCCACAAAACCATACCATAAGAAACATCACTACCAGAGACCACACTACCCTGTAGACAAGATCAATTTGAGGAAATGGTTTACTGAGGAACAAATACAGAAGGTACGGTTAATGCAAACCGAATATGCAAAAACACTTGCGAAGAATGGTTGGTAAAGATTATGATTATTGTTAAAAGTTTTATGAAAAGCAGTGAATAAAATATAAAAGTGGAACAGTGGAGAGGGTAGAAAGGCTTATCAGAATATTAAAAGGTAAGCAAGGCCGTCTTATATAAAATGCTGAAAATAAAAAGGAGAATCTTTTGACAATACGAACACGGCTGGTAGGAGGGGAACTGTGAAATGAAAGCGCTAAAAGGAATAAGAGTCCTGGACTTGTCCCGGTTTCAATCCGGTCCGGTCTGCGGCATGATGCTTGGAGACATGGGAGCAGAAGTTATAAGAATTGAAGAGTTAGGGGGGGCTCCAGATAGAACTTGGGGCCTCCTTGGCCCTGATGGAGAAACTCTTTCATACAAGGTTGTCGGCCGAAGTAGAAAGGCGATTACCTTGAACTTCAACAACGAAGAAGGGAAAAAGATATTTAGAGAGCTCGTAAAGAAAAGTGATGTCATCATTCACAATTTCACACCAGGAGCGCCCTTTACGGAGGAACTGGACTACAATCATCTAAGAAGGGTAAATAGCAGAATTATTGTTGCGGCTGTTTCAGGCTTTGGTCAAAACGGCCCTGACAAGAAACTTGTTTGTTTTGATCATGTGGCACAGGCAAGATCAGGTTTTCTTTCGCTCACAGGATTTCCAGGCGACCCCCCCCTCAAGGCAACTGTCACCACGAACGACATGATGACCGGTTTATTCGCTGCTATGGGTATTATCATTTCTTTGTATGAAAGGGAAAAAACAGGCGTGGGGCAGTTTATCGATGCCGCCCTTTTTGATACCGCAGTTTTCTGTACCCAGCTAATGGGGGCCCTCGTGCTCTATGATGTATATGGCGAAATAAGAAAACAGGTGGGGAACCTTGGTTTTCATTGCTATATTGGGATTTTCGAGACGAAGGATAAAGAATGGATATTAATTTCTGGAGCAACAAACAATATCTGGAGAAGGTTGACAAAAGCTATAGGTAGGGAAGATATGGCATCTGACCCAAGATTCGGCAAAAATGATATGGTAAGGTATGACAATGCAAAATTAATAGATGATGTTATAGGGGAGTGGGTTGCACAGAGAACCGCTGATGAAGTATTAAAGACCCTTCAACCAGTGCGTGTACCATGCAGTATTGTTAATACTGTTGATAGACTATTAAAAGACCCCCAGGTAGAAGCACGGGAAATGATTCAATATGTTGACCATCCTACTCTTGGAAAAAAAATTCCCTTACCCAATTTTCCTTTCAAAATGTCTCACACTCCAGGTCAAATTGCTTCGCGTGCTCCTTTGGTGGGTGAACATAATGAGGAAATATATTGCGGACTCCTGGGTTTCAGCAAGAGCAAATTTGAGGAACTTTGCAGCAAAGGGATAATAAAGAAGAATGAAACATAAAAGCAGACAAAGCTTTTTGAGCAAACACATAAATGATACTTTGTGATCCTGATTTTATTATTACACATTAACAAGAATTTTACAGGGAGGTAAGACAGAATGGTAGGAATTATATCATATAGTAGCTATATCCCTTTATGGCGGTTATCTCGCAGTGCTATAGCAGCTGGCTTAAAAGGGGAAAAGGCAATAGCGGGGTTCGATGAGGATTCCATAACGATGGCAGCTGCAGCTGCAGTAGAATGTCTAAAGGGTATGGATCGAAATGACATTGATGCAGTAATTCTTTGCTCAACAACACTCCCATACGTTGAAAAACAGGGCGCCGCTATCTTGGCTAAGGCACTCGATCTCAGAAACGATATTTTGTCTACTGATATATCTAACTGTCTCAGGGCAGGTACCATAGGTCTACGAATAGCTTTAGACATGGTCAAATCAGGATCTGCAAAGAACGTTTTAGTTACAGCAGCCGATTGCCGCCTCGGTGCGCCCGAGTCAGGTATCGAAAGAGAATCAGGCGACGGTGCTGCTGCCTTCATAATAGGAGAAAGTGAAAAACCACTTGCTGTGGTGAAAGGGCAGTATACGATTTCAAATGAGCTCATGGATATATGGAGATGCAATGGTGAGTTCTTCGTCAATGCTGAGGAAGAACGGTTCATAGAAGACGAGGGGTATTTGAAGATCGTCGGAAAGGTAGTATCGGGGCTGCTAAGCTTGCACAGCCTAAGTGCAAAGGATTTTGCAAAAGCAGCCGTTTATGCTCCGAATCCGCGATGCCATCAGGCGCTTTCCGGTGTCACGGGCCTGAAACTTGATCAGATACAGGATCCTTTATTCGGAAAAGTGGGGAATACAGGAACGGCACATGCCCTTATGCTATTAGTCTCTGCTCTTGAAGGAGCAAAGGTAGGTGACAGACTGCTCGTGGCAAGTTACGGTGATGGAAGCGATGCTTTTGTGTGGGAGGTGACTGGCTCAAACGCCAACGGCCATAGAACTCTGGCATCGTACATAGATAATAAGAAAATAGTGGACGATTATCGCAGGTATCTCAAATGGCGGGGGATATTACCTCTTGATAAAAGTCGAGCTACAGTTATACCAAAGGTATCGCTGAAGGCGTTGATGCGGCGGCAGAGAGAGCTTCTTTCCATGTGTGGTGTGAAGTGTAAGGTGTGCAATACGGTCCAGTATCCACCGCAACGGGTCTGCACAAGATGTCAGACTAAGGATCAATTCGATAAAGTAAGACTTTCGGATAAAAAGGGAATAGTGTACACCTGGAGCGCCGATTTTGGCGCTGGTGGGCTGGAATTGCCTATCCCGACTATGGTGGATGTGGAAGGAGGGGGAAGAGCATTTTGCCTCCTTTGTGATACTTCCCAAGATGAGGCTAAGGTAGGTTTGCCGGTTGAATTTACACTCCGAAGAGGATATAGCCAGGCTATACCCGACTATATCTGGAAGGTGAAACCAGCTATCACAGCAGAATAAGGAGGCGGTATGGAAAGTATAAAGGATAAAGTAGCAATTGTTGGAATGGGTTGCACTCAATTCGGAGAACTCTGGGATAAAAGTGAAGAGGATCTAATTGTCGAAGCGGTCTATGAGGCATATGAAGATGCGGGGATAGACCCTAAAAGGATACAGGCCGCATGGTTGGGAAATGTGCGGACGGCCATGCGCGGATCAGCATTGGCTATCCCTTTGAAGCTGAATTATATTCCTATCACTAGGGTTGAGAATCAGTGTTGTTCCGGAACAGATGCGTTTCGAAACGCCTGCTTCGCGATAGCAGCAGGGGTATACGATATTGCCTTGGTAGTCGGGTTTGAGAAACTGAAAGATGGTGGCCCAGAACGTCTGACGGCTCGATACAATTACCCGGATATATTTCCTCAAGTACCCATTGGACTTCCTGCACAGGAATTCGCACTAAAAGCGACGAGATATTTTCATGACTATGGTATGAACTACGGAGATGGCAGACGTATGCTTGCCAGAATAGCCGTGAAGAACCACCATAACGGAACGATGAGCCCTAAAGCCCAGTTTCGGAGAGAAATAACGATAGAACAAGCACTAAAGGCACCCATGATTGCCACCCCTCTAGCATTGTTCGATGCATGCGGTGTGAGCGATGGGGCTGCAGCCGCCATAATCACGCGCTCCGAAATAGCAAAGGAGTTCAGGAACGATTATGTCCTAGTCAAGGGGATTGGTCTGGCGTGCGGGCCAAAGGAGTCGCAGTTACAGGCAGGCCAAGATTTTATTCATTTCGAAGAGAACGTACAGG
>DHGO01000068.1 GCA_002402795.1 Deltaproteobacteria bacterium UBA4796 | reverse complement strand
TGTTTGTGGTGGATGTAGCTCAGTTGGCAGAGCACCGGGTTGTGGCCCCGGTTGTCGTGGGTTCAAGTCCCATCATCCACCCCACCTCTTGAAGCCACCGGGACCATGGTCAATGCGCCGACCATGGTCTTGTCTTTTCATGTGGCCTGGGATAAAAAACCAGCCATCAATTCGTCTTTCGCGCCCGTAGCTCAGTTGGATAGAGTGCCGGACTTCGAATCCGTCGGTCGCACGTTCGAGTCGTGCCGGGCGCGCCATTTATCAAATGATTTAAGATGCTTAGATCAAGCGCGATATAGGCTTCTTTTTCGTCTCAATTGCCCTGAGAGTAACTTTGAGAGAGACTTTTTCAAAAATGATTGTGCACTCACCGGCTTTTCCACTTATTCCTGGCCTTTTTGAAAATTCAGCATTCAGTATTTAAAGTTCTGTATTTACAATTAGTTATACCTTATTGCTCTTGAGTTTAAGGATAGACCCACCAGACTGGAGTCCGTCGCCCGTTATCTCCCCTCGTCACAGTCCCCCTCATTTCCGGTAACTCCGCACCAGATTTATAAGTTGTGTGGCCCTTAGCATAGGGGATAGTACCATATCTTGTGGGCAGGGCAGGGCGTATCACCGACATATTTGCGAAAAGGGGGAGGGTTGCGCTTGACAAACCAGGCAATGCTTATTATGGTACTGCTTGATAGGGCAAGCACCGCTAAGCGGTTTGCCCCAAACTAAAGCCGATCTGCCAATCGGCTTTAGCCTGTAGCCATCGGCCTACTCGGTAGCAGGCCAAAAAAGCAAGACCAGCGGGTGTGCTGGCTGTGTAAGGATTTTTAAACATAACACCCTCTCGTCCTCTTGGCAACAGGGAATCCGCTACCGGGGGAAGGAGGGTATTGCCTCTTGAGTAGAACTAATGATGATGGGGAATACATTTTCGTGAAATACATCACCACTAGAGACGGAAGGCGGCTTTATGCCTGGCAGTATGGCTTGAAGGCTTTCCGCATTAAGATCAGCAACGGCAGCCGGAAGTAATAACTTCCCAGGACTGCGGAGTGAGGCGGTGCCAGCTCGCCTTGCTCCATTCTGACAAGGACGAGGAGGGACAATGGCATGGGAGAATATGAGTTTATCAGAGGTCCTCAGGGAACTTCGGGAACAAAAGAACATGTCATTACGTCAAGTCGAGAAAAAGAGCGGCGTCTCTAACGCATATCTGAGCCAGCTTGAGACCGGCAAGATTCAGCAGCCTTCGCCCCATATCTTGCATAAGCTTGCTGAAGTCTACAACACATCTTATAATGATTTACTGAAGGTGGCGGGCTACATTAAACAGAAAGGTAAAAAGGCAAGCAAGAACCTGATGGAGGGCATTGCCCTATCCGCCTTGGAGGATCTCACTGACGAGGAAAAAGAACAGGTACTTGAGTACATCAAGTTTCTAAGATCAAAAAGGAGAAAAGCATAGTGAGGAGAAAGGGCCTTGCTGTCAGACCGCCTGATTCAGAAGCAGAGCTCGAAAAGATAGCAAGAGGTCTGCTTAGAGCTGCTGATGTAGGAGATAGACTCCCAACGCCCCAGGAAGACTTGATCAGATGCGCCGAACTTGTTCACGGCGGAGTGATTGATCTTGAGGAATACAGGGAGTCTCGTGTTGGGAAGATAAGCAAGGCTCTTGCTTCTGGCCTGGAAAAAGTCATGGGGCTATTGGATGTAAGAGAAAAGACAATCTACATAAGCCCCAAGGCACATCAAAAACAGGTGCCATTTTTGATATTTCATGAGGTCTCACACAAGGTGATACCTTGGCAGGTTGAGGTTTACGATTATTTTGAAGACAACTTTGAAACTCTTGACCCCAGCATTAAAAAAGTTTTCGAGCATGAAGCAAACACACTAGGGTCAAAGCTATTGTTTCAGTGCGACCGGCTGAAAAAGCAGGCTCGTGACTATCAACTAGGAATCGGCGTTGCTCTAAGGCTCGCTGATGACTTCGGTGCATCCTACCACTCCTGCCTGAGGCATTATGTAGCCACCCATGACCATATGTGCTGTCTAATGGTGTTACGAAAGGCTTGCTACGCAGAAGAATACAGAGGACAGTTAGAGGTGCCATTCGAGGTTTGCTACGCGGTTCAGTCGGAAAAGTTTGCTCAGGAATTCGATGGTTATATTTGGCCGGTTAAGATTTACAGCGACCATCCTTTATATGGTCTTCTGGATGCTACTTTTGGTTCGGAGGTTTTCCAAGACAATTTCAAGATAGGAAAGGAGAATGAGGATTCGGTTGATGTGGTTGTTGAATCCTGGACAAACAGCTTCAACCATTTCCTGCTGATCAAGGGTAGGCGTAAGCCCTTTTCCGGAAGGAAAAAAGTGGTTGTGGCAGCATAGGGGACGATTCCCTCAAACTTTAACAAGATGGTGATGTCCCATGCCTTCAAATAATAAGAAAATCGGAAGGAATGATCCGTGCCCCTGCGGTAGTGGGAAAAAATATAAATTCTGCTGTTACGACAAAGATAGAAAAACAATCTTAAAATACCCTCACCCCATTCCAAGAGAAATAATCAGAAAACTACATATACATAAAGTCAATCAACAGAGACGAAAAGAAAGGTTTGGCGAAGTCAAAGATATAATTCATGCTGATTTTCAAGGACACAAGTTTGTTGCCGTAGGCAACCAGCTAATGTACTCAAAAAAGTGGAAAACATTTCCTGATTTTCTTATCAGCTACATCGGAAGTGTATTTGGCAGTCCATGGGGGAACTCAGAGCTTAATAAGCCGTATAATGAAAGGCATCAAATAGCTAAACTGTATAGTCACGCTTGCACTTTTATGAGTACTGCTGGTGATGCTGCTCAAAATGGTATTAGAAGTGTTGAACCGGATGGATGCACTGCTGCATATCTTAGGTTGGCATATGACTTATATATTCTGAGACAACATGCCACACTTCAAGAACGAATTGTTGAACGCTTAAAGAGTAAAGAGCAATATCAAGGAGTTCGGCATGAACTATTTGTCGCATCGACATTCATTAGGGCAGGATTCAAAATAGAATTTGAAGACGAAGCAGATAAATCAAAAAAGCATGCTGAGTTTACTGCCTATCATAAAGAATATGATGAATATATGGCTGTAGAGGCAAAAAGCAGACATAGGCCGGGGGTATTAGATTATCTAGGTCAGTTTGAGAATAGTTCTGTTTTAAAGCTTGGAGTCAGGAGATTAATGAACAAGGCATTTAGCAAAAATCCAGAATACCCATTCGCTGTATTTATTGATATAAATATTCCTCCAATCCCAGGTAGAATACAAGATAAGCCTTGGTTTCAAGAGCTATGGGATAACGTATATGAAGATGGTGGCCCATCAGATGAAAATCCTGACCTTTTCAATATAATGGTTTTCTCAAACAGTCCTGAACACTATGTAGAACCAGGTGAAATTTGTCCACCAAGTGAGTTCATCTCTGTAATTTCTAAAAGGCCTCGAACGGCAATGAGAAACCCTCAGTTGCTCTTTGAGATAGACAAAGCTGTTAATCAATATGGAAATATCCCAAATCACTTTCCAAAGAATTGGGACTGTGGTGAGATTGAGCCTTTATAAAAATGATTTTTATCACTAAAAGCGAATAGTCTTAATTGATCCAATTCCGGCCGAATTCTCTCCATGGCTATCTCAACATATTTGGGATTTAATTCAATACCAATGAACTTCCGATTGTTTTTTAGAGCTACAAGAGCAGATGTGCCACTTCCCATGAACGGGTCAAGAACTACTCCTCCTTTTGGGCAACCGGCTTTTATCGGTATCTCAACCAACTTTTCCGGATACGTAGCAAAATGGTCTATCGGTAAGGGTTGAGGCGCTATCGACCACACAGCCCTTTTGTTCCTTCCATTCTTGTTCGGATTCCATTTTTGGTTTCTCGGTTTTTCTCGTTTCTCGCCAGGATAAACCCTACCTGGAACTCCACCATGTTTATGCGGTTCGAACTGCTGATTAAAAAAGTATTTTTGTGACTTAGTGAAGAAGAAAAGTTTCTCGAAATCCACAGTAAATCTGTCTTTTATACTGGAAGGCATACATGATGGTTTATGCCAAATTATCGTATTTCTCAGAATCCACCCTCTTTCTGTCATTGCAATTGCAAATCGTTCTGGAATTAAACAAAGCGACTTATGTTTTGTCCCTGGAAGATTCTTATTTATGAATGCTTGTTTGCCCATGACCTTCTCTGCATAGGTCTTGTCATTACCATGTCTTTGTATAGACCCTCTATGCCCAATGTCATAAACTTAGGCTGAAACCTGC
>DHGO01000116.1 GCA_002402795.1 Deltaproteobacteria bacterium UBA4796 | reverse complement strand
TCTTTATTGCTGAATCTGGGATCATGTTACATGTGGAATTATATTTTAGCTTGATTATTAAAACACCCAATTCACCTAAAAATATAATAACAACAAAATCAAATAGCACTAATAAGGTAATGATTAATTTTATACTGGCATGTAATTTGCTTGAATTTCAGAGAATGGGGAGGCATGTTATTTATAGATTATATGCGTATAAACAAACATTAAATTTAACAAAATTTAAAATAGGAGGGTTATAGTGGATTTTAAACTCAGTGCAACTGAAAGGGATATACAGCAGGCAGCCCGAGAATTTGCAGAAAAAGAATTTCCCGATGTGGCGCGGGAGTATGATGAAAAAGAAGAATTCCCAATGCCTGTTTGGAAGAAGGCGTGTGAATTGGGGTTTGTCGGAGGATTTATCAAGGAAGAATACGGGGGGCCAGGTCTGGGATTTACTGGGAGTGCAATGATTATGGAAGAGTTCTGGAGGGTCGACCCCGGTATGGGAAATTTGCTCCTAACGTCATTTGGTTCCGAGATCATCCAAAACTTCGGCACAGAAGAACAGAAGAAAAAGTATCTCCCTCTTATACCTCCTGGCAAAGCCATCACGTGCTGCGCGGTCACAGAGCCTGATGCGGGAAGCGATGTCCTCATGGCATCAACCACGGCGGTGAGGGATGGCGATGAATATGTTATTAACGGCGGTAAGATGTTTATCACCAACGGTAGCATAGCCGACCTTGCAGTGGTTTTCTGCCTTACAGACCAAAAATCAGGCGATCGGTATAAGAGGCACAGTTTTTTTATTGTGGAAAAGGGAAGAAAGGGTTTTGAGGCCTCTCAACTGAAGAGAAAGATGGGCATAAGAGCATCAGATACCTCCGAACTTTCCTTCAATAATGTACGTGTTCCCGCTGAGAATCTTATCGGAGGGAGAGAAAACGACGGCTTTAAACAGGTTATGTATCTCTTCAATATAAATCGGCTTGTAGCTGCGGCTCAGGGCGTAGGTGTTGCTCAGGGGGCTTTTGAAAAGGCAGTACAATACATTAAGCAGAGACGCCAATTTGGAAAAGCCATAGCTTCTTTTCAGGGCGTGCAGTTCATGGTTGCTGAAATGGCAGCTAATATTGAGGTGGCAAGAAACACACTCTATAAGGCCTGCTGGATGATCGATCAAGGTAAGTTTGACCCTATGATTATAAGTATTGCGAAGCTCTTTGCCGGAAAAATCGCGGTGAGTGTCACCAACGATGCCTTACAACTTCATGGTGCATATGGGTACCTTGGAGAGTATGATATATCACGTTTTTACAGAGATGCAAAGGTCGTTGAAATTTATGAAGGGACACGAGAAATAGAGAAACTCACAATTGCCAGGGAAATACTGGGAAGAGCCTGATAAAAGTGGGTCATGTTCCTTTAAAGGAGATGAAATTGTGGTAAAAAACATTAGGAATAATTCGAGTGTGGTATAATAGGCGCTGGCATTGCTCAATTATATTTACAGAACGGATACAATATCATCGCCAGGGAGATTAACAGGGATTTATTGGATAAAAGCATTGCTAAAATTGATAAAGGCCTTAACAAGCCTTGGGGAGGGTATGCTTAAAAATGAAGAAAAGGACGGTCTTCTTAACTTTAGGCCTTGTCACTCTGTGTGCAGGCGGAGGTCAGGGGTTTGCAACAATTATTGAGAGGATATAGAGTTGTTGGAGAGAGATGCATCATGCGTGATAGAAGCATATTTCTCTCACCAGAGGGAGGTGATAAGAGTAAAATTGCAATTATGTTATAAACTAAATTTTATTTAAAGGAGGGTTTTGATATGAGAACACCAAATTTAGCAAACTATTTGGAAAACGCGACGTTAGCCCATCCTGATAAGCTTGCTTTGATCTTTGATGGGCAAGGGCAGTGGACATTTAAGGAACTTGATGGAATGATAAACCGGGTTGCAAACGGTCTTATTGACCTTGGAGTAAAAAAGGGCGATAGGGTGACGCTCTTTCTACCGAATAGCCCGGAAGCGATCTTCTTTCTTTTCGGGACAATAAAAATGGGGGGTATAGTTAATTCTTTAAATATGCTGCTCAAAGAGAGGGAGCTGGAGTATATAGTAGATAATTGTGAACCTGTAATCCTTGTAACTGCCAAGGAAGTCATTGATGCACCCTTAAAGGTTTTCAACAAACCAGGCAACAAAATAAAGGCAATGATCCTCATCGACGGTGAAGGTGACAAGGGGCGCAATATAATCAACTATGAGAATTGGGTAAAAAAATACTCTAATGAATTCGATGCGGTATCCGTTGACGGAGACGAGCTTGCGCTAATCCTCTATACCTCCGGTACAACAGGTCGTCCAAAGGGAGTAATGCTTACACACATAAACCTGTGGACAAACGCAAGACATTGTGCCGATTGGGCAGAGACTACCTATAAGGACATAGAAGTTGCTTCCCTTCCTTTGTTTCACGTCTATGCCATCAGCCACGTCATGGGTGAGCTTTGGATGTCGGCAGTAACAATTGTATATCAGAAACGGTTTGATGCAACACAAACCCTTGAAGCTCTTGTCAAATATAATGCCACTGTCTTCCATGGGGTTGCAACAATGTACTATGCATTGGTGAACCATCCGAAAGTTGATGAATATGCAAAACAAATCCATCTTCGCTATTGTGTGACAGGAGCTGCAGTGACACCGGAGCCGATCTTAAGGGCATGGAATCAGAAATTCACACCTCTGAGCGAAGGATACGGAATTACCGAAGCAGCACCGGTAGTCTTCATGAATCCGCTACCCGGGAAGGGTGTTCAAAAGGCCAATTCCTGTGGAGTCCCAATCGTGCCAGAAATAGAGGTTAATGCTTTTGACGATAATGATAAACCTGTAAAGACCGGAGAAGTGGGCGAACTGGTAATTAGAGGACCTAATGTTATGAAGGGTTACTGGAAGAATGAACAGGCAACAGCTGAGGCATTAAAAAACGGTTGGCTTCATACAGGCGATATGGTCTATTATGATGAAGATGGCTATTGTTTTGTAAAAGACAGAAAGAAGGATATGATTTGTCGTGCTGCCTTTAACATCTACCCAAAAGAGATTGAGGATCTCATATATACACACCCTGCAGTCGGTGAAGCACAGGTTGTGGGTATCCCGGATCTCCTCAAGGGCGAGGAAGTTGTTGCGTGTATAGCTTTAAAACCTGGACAAAAATTATCTGAAGAGGAAGTGATTAAATTCTGTAAGGATAACCTCGCTGTCTATAAGGCACCTAAGTATGTCAGATTTTTTGAGCAATTGTCAAATTTTGTGTAT
>DHGO01000069.1:1316-22746 GCA_002402795.1 Deltaproteobacteria bacterium UBA4796 | reverse complement strand
TCCACCTGAGCTACGGGGGCATATTTATAGTACACGATTATATGAACTTTATTTCTCTATTTCAACGAATAAAATTTACAGCCTATCTCAATCCATCCTCTTTTTTTGCTTCTTCCTTTTTCAGACCACCAACACGAGCAAGAGGCCTTCCTCCATCTGTTATTGCAACAGCAAGGACAATCTCATCTGCTTTTGGTGCATCGTTTATGGAGACCGTCATGGCATCGAAGTGGGATCTTACAAAGGCAGCATCTTTATAATGAAGAGGGATATCAATTGATGTACCCATGCAACCTATTTTCTTTACTGAGGGAATGATTGCCTTTCCTCCTCCCACTGCATTTCTGAGAGGTGTTCCCAATTTGGGATGAAGGAGTGCAGCAGCATGTTCGAGTTCCCCCTTTTCTCCTACAATTGCTGCCTTACCGTAACTCTCAACTCCGTTCTTCTTCCCTAATGCTTCTACTGCCTTCTCTGACAAGACCTTCCCAAATTCCTCGCTAAAATCAACAAGAGGTGTCAGATCTTGCTCATATCTTCCAGCATAGGGGTTTTTAATTACCCCGAGAACTGCCACCTTTTTAACTGGTTTCTCCGCCTTTTTTTCTCCATCAGAAAAGACCTCTTCAATGACAGTAACTATCTTTCTTACTTCCATTTTGCACCTCCATGACTATATTCTTCTCTCCTTCGCCAATGGTCGAAACAATTTGTCCATTGAGAAGGAGTATAGCATTATAGATACAATGTAATTCCTTCAAGCCCTTTGCACAGACCAGCCCTTTTTCCAATGCCTGCAGAATATCACTTTTTTTAAGCCTCTTTCTTTTATACGTCACAAGTTCATCTGGGATGTCAGTAAGGGGGTCAATCTCTGAAGCCTTTCTGCGAATCACACTATCACTTTCTATGGCTGTCTTATTACAGAGATACGTTGCAGCAGCGTCTGCAATGGATGCTGTCTTTGCAAACACAGTTACTGCATCGGCAATGCCAAGGGTAAAACTCCTTCCACCAAAACCGCTTGTTGCCACGCCGAATTCTTTCAAGCCACGGATTGTAACACGATAAGGAATAGATTCTCTTTTCTTATTTTGACCTATTCCAATATAAATATCTTTCCCTTCTTTACTCAGTATAGATATATCACCACCATTATTGATGGAAAGATAATCACAATCTTCCTTTTCAAGGAATGTTTTTATTTCATCAGATACAGCACCAGCTACTGCTGCCATGGGCGTAAGCGTTTCTTCATCCACCATCTTTACAGCCTCCACCATCTTCCTTGCCACATGAGGTAATGATACTGTATTCTTAATCCTGTATGCCTTCTGTTTAAGAACAGGTAAAATATCTTTTATTTCTTCAAGGATTTGTTTTAATACCTTTTCTACACGTGCCCTGTGAAACTCGTAAGGTAAACCGCCTTTTTCACCTGTTATTACTATACTTGCAGGACCTACCTCAATAAACATCTTTACTTCTTCAGTACATCTTCTACTGGTTTAATGGCTTCAATATGCCCGCCAATCTCTTCGAATGTCTTTCGCCTCATGGTATATTCTACAGGCAATATGAAGGATGGTGTTGGCGAGAGATATATACTACCATATTTAATTCTATCTACATCCACAAGGAAGTTGATTCCCCCACCAGGAAATATGAATGGCCGTGCCCCACCAATGGTAATGGTAATCTTCCCTTCATGGACAGCTTTCGTCAATTTTATTGGCGTTTTTGTTACACCTGCCCGTGCTGAACCCCCCACACCTGCAGCAAAGATGGCACTTACCTTTGATTCTTCGCATGACTCTCTCAAAACCTCAAGGAATTTCATTGCCTCCTGCGTTGGTATATCCTCCTGAAATTGACCGTTCTTTAACCTGTAAAAGGCAAACTTTCTTCCTGTTGTCTCAGTTATGAGTAATGTCATACCCTCTTTTAATCTCTTTCTATCTACCTCATGTATGACATCAAGTGGTCTTTCAATATCGGTTCCTCCCCATCCTGTACCTTTGTTTAAGAAATAGCGACCATCAGTACTCTTCTGACCTTTTATATATATACCGGATCTCTCCTTATTAAGGTATCTTCCAGAAGGGTGCTCACTGAATAGACCTGTAATATGGCCGTCAAGGACAATCACTTCATCAGCAGCATGAAACATATAGGGGGCAAAGAGGCCTGTTGTTGCACTCCCGCATCCAACACGCATATGCTCTTCTACCATACCGTTCACTGTGGGAGGCTTGCCAATTGATAGTTCGACAGTTGCTCCATCTTCTATCTCAAGAATTACTCTTTCACCTTTAAGAAGTTCAAATATTGTCTTTGCTACAAAGAGTCCATCTTTGGATGTAAGGATATTAACGCCGCCAAGAGAAAGCATTTTGGAACCATATTCCTCTGTGCAGAGATGGCCTATATGCCTTTTCCCCTTCCGTTTTACAAAAATCCTTTTGCCCTCTATACCCATAAAAAGGTCTGTATCAACCTTGAGCTTTAACCCGCTATAGCTTAAAGGGGCTTCAGTAACCACAGTAATAATATCCACACCATCCCTTATGCCGCTAACTATAAAGGGTGATGGCCTGAAATCAGGATAGGTCGTTCCTGAGCCAATGCCTGTAAGAAGAGGACGGGATATTGTTTCATCCTCTCTTTCTCCTACAATATTCAGTACCTCTTCATAGGTAAGTACCCTTCCCTTTCTTGTGATTTCACCCTTCTCATTATAATACCTCATACATGCACCATAAGCACCAGGAGGTATCCTGCACATAATTGGACACGAATCGCAGACAGGGCTATCGTCTCTCCCTTCAGGGATAAATACATTTTCAGGACAAACTTTCATGCATGTCTTGCATTCCACGCATCCTTCTTTTATTCTCACCTTTCTGTCCTCAATTGTTATAACCCCGAGGGGACATACCTCTTCACACAAACCACATCCCTTACACTTATCTATATCAATCTTCATAGCCCCTACCTCTCAATGGCTGCCTTATTTTCTCTATCCCCTATACCCTACTGCATTTAAGCAATCTTTCTTGCAGGAGGCGGTGTATTTCTGCTTACCTGGGCCTTTATTGCACCGTCTATAAGAACCATGGCAATGCCGGGTATATCGCCAATCTCTATAGCTGCCTTTGCATCACTGCCTGCTGAGCCCATGGGGGCATCAATGAGTTGTATATCTGCATCTGCTCCCTCAGTAATTGTGCCATGAGTAAGTCCAAAGACCTTTTGTGTATTTCCTGTAGCACAGCATATGGCAATTTCCGCAGGAATACCACAAAGAGATGAAAGAAAATTGACCATTCTCCAGATTCCAAGGGGTATAACGCCTGTACCTGAAGGTGCATCATTACCAACTATGAGTCTTTTTAAGATGCCTTTGTTTTTCATATACCTTCCTATCTCGAAGGCTGAGAGGGGATTGCCACAGTGAACAATCTCAATAGCACACTCTGCTTTATCTATAACACGCATTGCTTCAGAAGAAGGAATGCTCGTTGGTCCGCCGTTTAAATGACATGCCACAGTAGGATTTGCAACCAGTACATCATCGCATGTGACAGTGGAACTTCCTGGAATTGATGTACCTCCCACATGCATGAGTACCTTCATACCATATTTCTTTGCCCATTCAACCATTATCTTTGCCTCGTTTGCTGATTTAATACTGCCAAGACCTATTTCTCCTACAAGCCATACCCCTTCTGCTGCAAGCTCTTTAAAGTCTTCTTCTACAAGACCTTTTTCAAGAATAAGGGCGCCTCCATAGACCTTGACCCCTGCTGGTCTAATACGCGCAAAAGATTTATGGGCAAGGAGCGCAAGGGCTTTTGTTCCCTGCCTGTCTACAGGCCTTCCCGGGAGATGTGCTTCACCTGCAGATATCATGGCTGTCACTCCCCCATGGAGACTGCTCTCGATAAAGCCAAGCTGATTCTGTCGCGGTGTAAAATCACCAAATACAGGGTGGGTATGGGAATCAATAAAACCAGGACATGCTGCAATGCCATTTGCATCTATTATTTTTTGAGCTTCCGGTGGATTTCCTCTCTCTATCCCCTTTATTTTGCCTTTTTCAATAATGATTGATACCGGTCCTTCAATAATAGGTGTGTTTATATTCCCCGTAAACAGGATTCCAATATTTTTGATAACCATATCACTCATGCTTCATCCCTCCCTTATTAATTATTTTGATGTTTTTGATTCAATGAGTCCTTTAAGCCGTTCTATATGACAGGGTAATTCAAAAGGCCTGACATCTACCGCATCCTTTATAGCATTCACGATACTTGCCGCCTGTGGAATGAGTGCAGGCTCACCAACACCCTTTGCACCAAATGGACCTGTAGGCTCCTCATCTTCAATGATAAAGACCTCAACATCAGGCATATCCATAGAGGTTGGTATATAATATGCATCAAGAGAATGGGTTTCACCTGGACGAAATTCCTCCATGAGTGCAAAACCTATACCCATGGCAATACCACCATAGACCTGTCCTTTTATATTCCTGACATTAATTGCCTTTCCCACATCATGGGCAGCATACACTTTCAGTACCTTTGTATATCCTGTTATCTCATCAACCTCCACCTCTGTCATATGGGTTGCAAAGGCATAAGTCGCATAGGGTTTACCCTCTGAGGTTTCCGGGTCCAGTGCTGTTGTAGGAGGATCAAAAAACCCTTCAAAAACAGGTACACCCTTTTCTTTGTAAGTAAGGAAGATATCCTTAAGACCCCTTCCCTTATAATATTCTTCTTTGTCCAGAAATTCTCTCATCTTAATGCTTGCGTTATATATGGCCATACCCGAGATATAGGTCTGTCTGCTTGCTGATGTAGAACCTGCATCCTTTGATGTATCCGTGTCTCCCCTGATGAGTTCAACATTTTTATCATCCACACCCAAAGATTCACATAGTATCTGCAAAAGAACTGTATCTGACCCCTGTCCAATCTCGCATACCCCTGTGTGAAGGGCAATTTTACCATTTTCAGCAATAGAAAGGTGTGCGTAAGAAGGGTTTGTTATGCCTGTATTCCCAATACCGTAAAACATAGAGCCGAGTCCAAAGCCTCTTCCCTTTAACTTTTTCCTTCCCTGCCAGTATGGTTCTAATCTTTTCAGTGTTTCAATATAACCGGCACTTGCCTCAAGGATTTGAGATGTAGCAGTCCTTGAGCCTTTCTTCAAACCATTGATCATTCTCACGTGAAGGGGGTCAAGCTTAAGCGCATAGGCTATTTCATCCATCTGTGATTCATGGGCAAAGGCAATCTGAGGAACTCCAAATCCCCTCATGGCTCCTGAAATCGGATTATTCGTATAAAACATTCTACTATCCACGTGGACATTGGGAACCTCATAGGGTCCTGTTGCGTGGATGGCTGCCCTCAAGCACACAGTCTCGCCGTATGAGATGTATGGTCCTGTATCTCCAATAATATTCACCTCCACAGCCTGAATCTTACCATCACGCCTTGCACCTGTTTTATACTCAATATAAAGGGGGTGTCTTTTTGTGTCGGAAAGAAAACTCTCCTCTCTTGTAAATCGTATCATAACAGGCTTTTTTGTATGGTAGACTGCAAGGGCTACATAACATTCCACCGTCATATCGAGCTTACCACCAAAACCTCCACCTGTTGTTGCCTGAATGACACGTATATTTTCTTCAGGTAATCCAAGAATCCGTGAAATCTCCTTTCTTTTATAGTGTACATTCTGGGTAGAAGTGAGTATTACAAGCTTACCTGTATTATCCATATAACCAATGCCTGCCTCAGTTTCCAGAAAGGCATGGTCAAGCCATGTTGTTCTGTACGTGTGTTCCACAATCACGTCAGATTGTCTGAAGCCTTTTTGGACATCTCCTTTTAATACAGTGCGGTGAGAGAGAAGATTGCCTGAGCCATGGATGAGTACCGGTGCCTTCTCTGATGTAAAAGGATCATGGATGGAGATTATGTCATCGTATTCAATTTGAATGAGTTCTGCTGCCTTTCGTGCAAGCCTTTCTGTCTCAGCTACCACAACAAGAACAGGCTCACCAACATACCTTACCTTTTTTTCAGCAAGAAGGGACTGGTCTTTTTTAATGATGCCGAATTCCTTTTTGCCCGGTATATCATTGCAGGATAGAATCTTCACCACGCCTTCAAGGTATTGCGCCTCTTTTATATTTATCTTGCTGATTGTAGCATGAGGTCTGGTACTCCTTACAATCACTCCATAAAGCATACCTTCAATATACATATCACCAGCGTAGAGCGTTGCCCCCAATACTTTTTCAAGGGCATCAATCCTGTCTATTTCCTTTACTGCTGGCACAGAATCAACCTCGTAAAATAGCGTTAAGAAGACCTTCAAGAACAGGAACCTTATATATAAAGGATGGGCGCTTCCCACTTATACGTCTGATTTCCTGAATCATCATGTTTACAGCAGCCCTGATTGTTTCATCACCTTTTGTTTTATCTCTAAGGAATGTTTCTGCCTCTTTAGGTCTAAAAGGCATGGGTGTACATGAACCTATTGCAAGCTTAACGTCCTTAAACAGGCCGTTATCTTCCTGTATTGCCCATGCTACAGACATACGTGCTATCGCCCACGTTGCCCTCTTTGTTACACGACGGTACCCTTCCCTGTAACCTTCAAGTCCTTTAATATCGACTCCTGTTAAAATCTCATCTTCTCGTATAGAGGTCTTATAAGGCGCTATAATAAATGTGGCAAGTGGTTCTCTCCGTACCCCTTTCTTTGATTCAAGTATACATATAGCATCATGAATCAAAAGGGGAGGGATTGTATCTGCAGCAGGTGAAGCATTTACAATGTTCCCACCGATTGTACCCATATTTCTAATCTGAGGAGCGCCTATCATTTTGCAGGCAAGCGAAAGGCTCAGCGCCTTTCCCCTGATAATGATATTTTCAGTAAGCTGGCTATGAGTTGAAGTGGCACCGATATGGATAGTTCCGTTAAATTCACTGATACCACTAAATTCCTGAATATTAGTGATGTCAATGAAAGGTCTAAATTTTTCACCCTTTCTCTTATTCACAAGAATATCCGTACCACCGGCATAAACCCTGGCTTCCTTAGTAGAGGTGAGGATAGTAAAAACCTCTTCTTTTTTTCTTTTTTCCATAGAGATGGGGCTCTTCTTTTGCTGTTCATGGGTAGGGGTATCAATGATATCAGCAGCATCCTTTATGGCTTCTACTATCTGGTGATAGCCCGTACACCTGCAGAGGTTGCCACTTATTGCTTCTTTAATTTCTTCCCAATCAGGTTTTCTGTTTTTCAAAAGAAGGCTATAAGCAGAAAGTAACATACCCGGGGTACAGTAACCACACTGAACAGCACCTGATTTTATAAAGGCTTCCTGCAGGGGATGGAGTTTTCCTGATTTACCCAGATATTCGACAGTCTTTATATCCCTACCATTGACCTTTGACGAAAGGGTAAGGCAGGAATAATGGGGTTCATCATCTATGAGAACAGTACAGGTACCGCATTCGCCTATAGAGCATCCTTCCTTAACACTCTTTATGTTGAGTCTTTCTCGTAGTGTATGAAGAAGAATCTCACTATCATCAACAGTTATTGTTACCTCTTTTCCATTTAATATGAAATTAATGGTTTCCATATCTATCTTCTCTTCCACTATTTGCGCTTGCTATCGTCCCATCTGTGCAGGCAGTATCGTGGCAATTATAGGAAAAAAAGTCAAAATTACTGTTGTTGCAAGAATCGCAAAAAGAAAAGGGGCTGCTCCTTTGAATACCTCTTTCATTGGCACATCTCGGATAATACCTGCAATGGTGTAAACGTTTAATCCCACTGGTGGGGTAATCAAACCCGCATTCATCATAAGGACACAAATAACGCCAAACCAGATGGGATCAAATCCAAGCCCAACCATTACTGGAAAGATAACTGGCATGGTAAGAACCATCATCGATACAGCATCAAGAAAACAACCAAGGATAAGATATATTACTGCAACAATTGTAAGCACTATATATCTGGATACACCAAGGCTACCAATCCATGTTGATACTGCTGCCGGAATCGTTGAAAGGGCAAGAAAATAACTGAACAGATTTGCTCCTGCAACAAGAAACATTACCATGCAGGTAACCCTGGTAGTTTCATAAAGGCTATTTACAAATTGCTTCCATGAAAGTTCTCTTTTGAGCAGGGTAATGATAAAAAGTGCTATACATCCTATGCCTCCTGCCTCCGTAGGATTGATATAACCAAGGTACATACCACCGATGGTTATAAGGAAAACAAGTATCGTTTCCCACATGCCCCATAAAGCAAATATCTTTTCTTTCCACGTTGTTCTTCCGGGCGAGGTAGGGGCAACCGATGGATCAATCTTCACCCATGAAACAATAATGCCAATAAAAAGAACTGAAAGCAATAGACCGGGAAGCATACCGGCTATCAGGAGTTTACCAATGGATTGCTCGGTAAGCATACCGTACACTACAAAACCAATACTCGGTGGAATCAGGAAGTCTATAGTAGCACCGGCTGCAACAATCCCGCCAGCAAATTTTGGATTATATTTGAATCTTCGCATTTCCGGTATAACAGTTTTTGCAAATGCAGCTGAAGTTGCAACCGATGATCCGCTGATTGCAGAAAAACCTGCAATAGCAACTATTGTCGCTATTCCAAGCCCTCCTGGCAGTCTTCTGAACCACTTATCAAAGGTATCGTATAATCTTGTTGTTATTCCTGAATTATCAGCCAAACCGCCCATGAGAACAAAAAGTGGAATTATTGTAAATGGATAGTATGCAGCAGTTTCATAAATAGTGCTTGCTACAACCGGGAGAGCAGCCTCCAGTCCTGAAAGACCCCAGATCCCGACGAAGCCAACAAACATCATAGCAAAGGTGATAGGCATGCCCAGAAAAAGAAGAACCACCATCAAAGCACAGCCGAGAATTCCAATATTAAAAGGATTCAAAACTATTTCCTCTTCTTGAAATTTATGGTTACGTCTATTAAATCAAAAAAAATCTGAAACCATAAAAAGAGTCCACCAATACCTACAAGGATTTTAAAAGGAGCTCGAGGAATTCTCAACTGGTCGGTAACTCCTTTTTCTTCTATTCCTAAATTCAGTCCCTGCCATACCACTATTGTAACGATTAAAAGACTAAGAAATAATGTAATAAACTGGCAAATCAACCGGGTTTTCTTATTGAAATGGCTTGTCAGAAAATCTACTGCCACATGGCCCTTTACCTGCTGGGTATATGCAGTACCCAGCAGGATAATAATGGCCAACATATACTCTGAGAGTTCAAAAGTACCGGCTATCGGCTTATTAAAAAAACTCCTTCCAATAACATCGCCGGCAGTAATAAGCATAAGGGGAATTACAAATATCATCCCGAGGGTTCCTGAAAAACGAATAATCCGCTCTATAAATCCCCTTAACGTGTTCAAAGTGTTCATGAAGCTTCCCGATTGCTATACTTTTTTGAATTCAGGCGGGCATGACACGAGTGCAATGCCTCTCTTTTCACACTCCTCGTTCATAATGGCTACTGTTTTACGTGCAGGAAGACCCTTTACTTCAAGGTCTTTCACCCATGCCCTTGTTACATCCTGAAACCTCTTATACCACTGTTCAGCCTCAGTCTTTGGCAGATCATTGAGTTTTACACCAGCAGCTGTAATCTCTTTCATCAGCACCTTGTAATCATCCCTGGTAAGGCCTCCTGTAACCTTGAATGGATTTGTACAGACCTGGTCAACAAGCTTCTTCTGGTCATCAGGTAATTTGTTCCAGGCATTCATGTTCATTATTACACCTTCAGAGACGCACCCGAAGGTAAGAACCGTTGCATGTTTTGCTACTTCATAGAGTTTATAACCCTGTATAAGAGGCGGGCAGGTAACAATACCATCAACCGTTCCTGTCTCCATAGCCATATAGACATCTCCCAGGGGCATAAAGACAGGTTCAGCACCCAGAGCTTTGATGTAGTTCGTCTGGTGACCACCTGGAGACCTGAGCTTCATTCCCTTAAGGTCAGCCATCTTTGAAATGGGCTTCTTTGACCAGATAAATGACTGGATACAACCATTCAATTCACAGACCTTTACATTTTTAAATTCATCCTTGAGAATCCTGTTATAGACTGCATTTCCAATGTCAGCTGCTATATCCTTTCCATCAACCCATACAGCAAGAGAAAGGACGTCAGTAAGCGGAAAGCGTCCGGGTGTCCATGTAGCAGTAAAATAGCCCATATCCGATAGACCCCTTGCAACAATGTCAAAGTGCTCAGGACCCTTACCAAGGGCAGCCCCGGCATACATCGTATAAGTCATCTTGCCACTGCTTCTCTTTTTCAGTTCTTCAAGCATTGGAATCCATACAGTCTTCACCTCTCTTCCTACAGGTGGATGCCATGTGCTGAATTTTATGTTTGTTGCCTGTGCAAATAGAAGCCTGCTGTCGAATAATCCCATACCAGCTGCAGCACTACCAATTAAAAGGCTCTTTAAAAAATTCCTTCTTGATAGTTCATTACACACCTCACACATAATTGACCCTCCTTTATTTGATTGATTTTATTTCTATATAATACCTCTTTAAATCCTTTTAAAACAATGAATAATAATTTTTATCATACCCATCGTAAGGTAACTGTTTTCTGGTCAAGAAATAGCCTCACCGAATCCATCCTTGATTTTGCGTTTCCAAAAAACGACTGCCTTTTTGAACCAAGTGGAAAGAATGCATAGGGTTGTGGAATACCTGCATTGATACCTACATTTCCCACATTACACTCCCGAATAAATTTACGGGCATTTTTTCCACTCTCTGTAATCAGACAGGCGGAGTGACCGAATTCTGTTGTTGTATTGATCCATTCAATTGCCTGGTCAAGGGAGTCTGCTCTTATGAGATTTGCCACAGGCCCAAATGACTCCTGTTTTGCTATCTCCATATAGGGGGAGACATTTTCAAAAATTGAAGGTCCAAGAAAATATCCCTTCTCATATCCTTTTATCTTGATGGAGCGTCCATCGAGAATCAACTTTGCACCCTCTTTAATTCCTTTCTCTATAAAAGCTTCCACCCTTTCCTTGTTTTCACGTGCTGTAAGAGGCCCCATCTCTACTGACTCATCCATTCCATACCCAACCTTCATTGCTTTGGCTGCCTTAAGAAATTTATCCTTCAATGTATCGTATATATTTCCTATTACAACCACATTATCAGAACCGAGGCATCTCTGCCCTGTCATTCCAAAACATCCTCTAAGAAGATAGTTTGTTGCTGCATTGAGGTCTCCATCAGGAGCAACAACAATATGATTTTTCCCATTTCCATTTATGGATGACCTTTTGCCCAATTTTCCGCATAACTCGAACAATTGCCTCCCCACCATGGTTGAACCAATAAAACCAACACCTGCAATCCTTGGGTCAGAAAGTATTCTTGAATTCAATTCAAATTTCTTCCCCACATGGATAAGATTCATAACACCTGGTGGAAAACCCGCTTCTTCCGCAACTTTAAAGACTGCCTCTGATGCAACAGGACACTGCCAGCTTGGCGCCACTATTACAGGGCAACCACATGCAAGAGCATATGGCACAAATGATGACCACGCATGCATGGGGATATTTCCAGGAGTCAAAATAAGAAAAACACCGACGGGTTCCCATATTAAGTAACAGTCTATGCCTGATGCAAGCTGTTCTACGTGTTCACCTTTATAAAGACTGTACATGGCACCTGAAGCAGACTCTATATTTTCTATACATCTGTCGATTGTACCTCGTGCGTCATTCAGGCCTCTTCCATGGTCCTGAGAAAGAATACGCGCAAGTCTCTCGTGGTGCTCATCAAATCTTGCCCTCAGCCTGTTAATGTAATCGGCCCTGTCCCTGAATGGTATGTCGCTCCGCTTTTTAAATGCTTTAAAGGCTGAATCAATTGCCTGATCCACTTCAGATTCTAAAGCCACAGGTATTTCAGCAATAGACTCTCCTGTTGCTGGATCTGTATCTTCAAGGGTTATATTAGATTTAGATTCGATCCATTCTCCATTTATAAAAAATTTCAATCTACCATAATCTTTTTTTACCTCTTCCAGTATTGCCATTTCTTTTCCCTCCCTTTATAAATTTAGACAGGAATATGGTGTAACCCTCTACTCCCGTTCTTTACTTTTAGTCCAAATATTACTCAATTACCTTAAATAATTTAACTCTGTCAATAAATTTTCTACGATGCTTTGCGGGTAAGATAAATAACCGTAATCTCAGGCGGTGCTAAAAACCGTATGGGAGGACCCCAGGTACCTGAACCCTTACTTGCATACATGTATGAACCCTGACCAAGGTTGAAAAAACCTGAATACATGGGGAAGAAAATACAGGTAATATATCTGAACGGGAATATCTGTCCTTTATGGGTGTGTCCTGAAAGCTGTAAATCGAAAAGGCCTGTTGAGTTACTATTTACTTCGGGCCTATGTTTTAAAAAAACCGTAAATAACTCTTCAGGAAGATTGGAAAGAAGCTCCTTCTCTGAGATATTTCTATAAAGACCATAGGCTTTTCCTGCTGGATCATCCACCCCCGCAATATTCATGATGCCTGGAATCGTAATAGCTTCACCTCTCAATAACTTGAATCCTGTTTTTTTGTGAAACGTAACCGCGTTGTTAATACCTGCATAAAATTCATGATTGCCTGTTATTGCATATTTACCGTAAGACGGGCTAACTCCCCTTAAAAGGGTTATCAGCTCTGAAAGATTGTCTATCTGACCATCCACAAGGTCTCCTGTAGAAACAAGTATATGAGGTTTTGCTTCCTTTACTTTTTCAATGATTGCCTGCAGTCTTTTTTCTCTCACAATCAAACCAAGGTGTACGTCGCTTATCTGGACTATGGTAAAACCGTTAAATTCTTTTGCTATTTTCTTACTTTCTATTGATATTCTATGGATCTGAATTGTTTGTGCCTCAAAATACCCGTATGTGATTATACATAAAGTTGAAATAATTGCTATTATGAGAATATGCAGAGAAGCAAAATCAAAAAATAGCATATTCTTCCTGACTATAAGGCAACCCATCCATATAAAAAGATGGATAATGTCAAAGATTAAGAGGATAACGAACAGTATAAATATAGCAGCCATCCATGTGTATCCTGTATATGCAATGGTACGGGCTATAGATTCATATTGTGCCTTCTCGAGGAGCCTGACAAACACAGGTGCAAGGACCATAAAGAGCATGAAAAGAATAATGATAATGTGCGTTTTCGTTGCTAAAGGAAAAACAGCCTTTACTTTAAGAAACACATATGTATGAAGGCCCCCATAGAGGAGAAAAAAGGTGGTAAGAAAAAGGCTCATAGGATTTTTTTGTATGTTATGTATCTAAATGCTCTTTATATTCCAAACAAAAGGGCGATACGATATATAATGAAGGCACATGCATACGACACAAGTGCCATAGTAAGAAAAGAGGCAATAAACCATTTCCAGTTTTTTAATTCCTGTTTCATGACAATGGCGGTAGGCATACAGGGTATAAAGATCATCAATATTGCAAGAAAGGCAAGGGATGATGCATTGTTTATAACGGTTGGAAGCACGATTCTCAGACCATGCTCACCCACATTATAAAGAATTCCAAGGGCAGCAATGGAATTCTCTTTTGCTACAATGCTCGACAGAAGGGCAACCACCATCTTCCAGTCAAGGCCAAGGGGTAAACCAATGGGTTCTAATAAACGGCCAATCCATGCAAGTATACTCTTCTCTATAGTACCTCCCGGTATATTTGACAGGATCCAGAGAACAACTGAAAAAATCAATATCACTGATCCTGCTTTTTTTACAAATGCGATGGTTCTATTCCATACCACGATACCTATAGTTCTCATATCAGGTTTATGATATAGGGGAAGCTCCATTATAAAAGGAACAGGTTCCCCCCGGAGGAAAAATTTATTAATTACAATGCCTGTAAAAGAAAGAACAATTATGTTCAGTGCGATTAGTGACCATGAAACAACCAATGCTTTTTCACCAAATATGGCTCCTGTAATAAAGGTTATAACTGCAAGCCTTCCTGCACATGGAATAAATGGCGTAAGAAAAATAGTAAGGAGACGCGCCCTTTTTGATTCTATAATCCTTGCACCTAATATGGCAGGCACATTACACCCAAAACCAAGGGATAAAGGGAGAAAACTCTTTCCATGAAGCCCAATGATGTGCATAAATCTGTCCATAACAAAGGCAGCCCGCGCCATATAACCAACATCCTCAAGTAAAGCCATGGCTGCAAAAAATATAACAAGTATGGGTATGAAAGTAAGTACAGCACCAGCGCCGCCTATGATACCATTTACAAGCAACTCCCTTATCCAGAGGGGCAAATTAAGGAGGGTTGTATTAATCCACATACTGATACCTGTCATGAATGTCTCCAATAATTTCTGAAACGGCAATCCCACGCGATAGGTCAAAAGAAAAATAAGGGCAAGAATACCAAGCAGTACCGGTATGCCAAAAACAGGCCGGGTAAGAATGTGGTCAATACGGTCTGTGATGAGAACCTGACCTCTCTTGAATCTCGAGATAGCAGCACGGGTTACATTTTCAATCCAGTCATATCTCCCACCAACTACAGAACGATGGGCATCCTCATGTTTTACAAGAAGGGACTGGATATTATTCCAGACACTCACCGGAATCAAATCTTCGACAGTCTTTAATATTTCTGTATCTCCCTCCATGAGCTTTGTGGCAATCCATACATCCTGATAGGGCTCGTGAATGTGTTCCCTCACCAGTTCTACAATGTTTTGAAAAATCTCTCTGTGATCCTCGGAAACTCCAGGTATCCCTGGATGAAAGACTATCTCCCCTCTTGCTACCTTCACAATTGTAGATACAAGTTCTTTAATACCCTTGTTTTTTGTGGCAATCATGGGAATAACAGGTAAAGAAAGAGACTTCTGCAGAACATCTATGTCAATATGGATACCCTGTGATTCTGCCACGTCAATCATATTTACTGCAAGAATAACAGGTGAGCCAAGGAGGAGCAACTCTGCAAGAAGATAAAGGCTCCTTTCCAGGGCTGCAGCATTAACTATCAAAACGACTACATCAGGGTGTTCCTTAATGATAAAATCCCTTGCAAGCTTTTCCTCTTCAGAAAATGCACTCAGGCTATATGTACCAGGAAGATCTACAATGTGAATATCATATTCATCGGTTATGTGAGTTCCTTCTTTCTTCTCCACGGTCTTTCCAGGCCAATTCCCTACATGCTGGGATAACCCTGTAAGTACGTTGAATACTGTGGATTTTCCTACATTCGGTTGACCTGCAAGGGCTACATAGAGGGTTTTGCGTGCCTCTTTATGGTCTTTCTTTTCTTTACTTTCTTCTCTTATTACAAGTATCTGGGCAGCCTGTCCTCTTCCCAGGGCTACCCTCGTATCTGAGACAAGTATGATGATCAATCCTCCGCTGTTGCGGAGCATCTTTACCTTTATGCCCGAAACTATTCCCATACCAGCAAGTCTGCTTAAAAGTCTCCTTCCTCCGCTGATGGAAAAGATTGTCCCCTCTTCTCCCTCTTCAAGGAAGACTATTGGTACAGGTTCATCGGGCATGTTAATTTCTACTATGTCTCACCTTAAGGTGTCAATTGTGGCATTGTAAAACTATGCCATTTAAAAGCTATTTTTGCTCAACCTATTAATCTGTCTGTTGCTGAAAAAACATCCTGCATGGCTGTAGGATGGTCAAGAATAGCACCTTTTTTATCAATACCAGGAAAGCTCAATGTCTCATGCTGTGGTACGCTGATAGTTCGAAAAAAGGCTTTTGAAGAAGCCTCTCCACACTGGATTGCTATCTCTTTTTTCATCCCTCCAACGAGGAGGAGGAGCCCTTTTTTTCCATACTTACCTTCAGGGATAGCCCTTTTCAAAAGATATTTCTCACACCAGAAAGCCTGGCATCGATCAATCATAATCTTCGTCTGCGCAGAGAGACCAAAAAAGAAAATCGGGGAGGCAAGGATGACCCTATCAGCCTGTCTGAGGGCTTGATAGATTACCTCCATATCATCCTTAATCATACATACCCCTGTTTCTTCACATCCTCCACAATTCTGGCATGGTTTGATATTCATTTCGTTTAATCTGAAAAGATGAATCGAATGTTGTGATGTATCTATGGCTCTTAAGGCCTCATTAAGAAGTATATAAGAATTACCGCCTATGCGTGGACTTCCATGGAAAGCGACTATGTTCATAAAGGATATATTCCTTCAGGTATCTACAAGGTTTTCTTCTGTCCTTGACATGCCCTTCCTTTATTTTACTTTCTCAAAGGCATCCTTCGGTGCTCCGCATACAGGACAGGTCCAGCTTTCTGGAAGTTTCTCAAAGGGTTTTCCTTCAGCCTTCTCGTCATATTCATATCCACAGACAGTACATCTCCACATAATGTACCTCCTCAGTAAAATAGATGAATGGATACACGCCCATTCATCTTCAAAACTTTTTATGGTATTCCTTCACCTTCATTGCAAAGCTTCGACCAAATTCGTAACACTTTGTTTCATCTTCTGGCGAAGGTTTGTACTGGCACTGAATCCCTGGCTCCACAATCTCAAGACCCATACGCTTAAATAACTCGAATGCCTCTTTCACACCTCCACCGCCCCAACCAAAACTTCCAAAGGCACTCACAATTCTATTCTTCGGACGTAAACCTGCAAGATGGTATAAAAATTCTGCTATGGAAGGAAACATGACATTATTGATGGTAGGCGTGCCTGTGAGACATCCTCTGGCTTTCCAGAACTCTTTAATAGCTATGCTCATCGGTGTTGACCTTAGCTTTATAATCCTGCAATCCACACCTTCATCCTTAATCCCCTCCATAATGGGGATTGTCATATTTTCAGTACTATGCCACATAGTATCGTAGATGATTGCTACCCTTAAATCTGCCTTTCCTCCTGCCATATCGAGGTACATCTTCAGTATCTTTCCCGGGTCTTTTCTCCATATTACACCATGGTCAGGCGCAATCATATCAATCTCAAGCCCGAGTTTCACTATTTCTTCTATCTTTGTCTTTATAAGCTGACCAAAGGGCATAAGGATGTTTGCATAATAATCAACCACAGCATCCTCAAGCTCACCTGTAGATGCGCATTCAATGAACTCATCATCAAAACGAGCTGCTGTTGCCATGTGTTGCCCGAATGCATCCTGTGAGATGAGTAGCTTCGCTTCTTTCACATAGGTCACCATGGAATCAGGCCAGTGCAGCATAGGTGTCTCAAGGAATAGTAGATTATATTTACCTGTATTCAGGGTATCCCCTGTCTTCACAATTTTGAAATTCCATTTTGACGTGTCATAATGCCTGTCAAGCCCCTTTTTTCCTCTTTCAGTTATATAGATAGTTGCATCAGGCACAAGCTTCATAATAAGGTCAATACTGCTTGCATGGTCTGGTTCTATATGATTTATGACAATATTGACAATGTTAGATAAATCAACAATGTTTTTTATATTTCCAATAGTTGCGTTACAGAATTCATGTTTTACTGTATCAATAAGGGTTAGCTTTTTATCATTAATAAGATAATTATTATAAGTTGTTCCATTTGGTGTAATATAGCCATGAAAATCCCTAACAGCCCAGTCAATTGCTCCAACCCAGAATATATTCGGTTTAATTTCTATTGCCTTCATTAAGCCTCCTCCTTTAAAGATAAAGTGATTGTATAGTCACCTAATCTTTAATGTAAGACAGATAACCTTGAATATCATAAATATAGATAAGTTGGAGAAAGTTATTTTCCCCTCAGGGCGTTCCAGCTTTTCAATATCTGCAGACCCATGGATATCTGAAAATCCTCGCTCTCCAGCCGTTTTACATCATCTGTCTTTGGTTTCTGTATCTCTTTTTCAGCGTTAATATGTTTTTCAAGGTCTTTCTCAAGAACAGGCAGGGGCCTCTCCTTACTTCTCACAATATTGCTTTCCACTACTATGTCAGGAACAATTCCTTCTGCCTGAATGGAGCGTCCTTTGGGCGTAAAATATTTTGCCGTTGTTAATCTGACACCAGAACCATCTCCAAGCGGGAAAATCGTCTGAACCGAGCCTTTTCCAAATGTTTTCGTGCCCACAATAATTGCCCTCTTATAATCCTGAAGTGCCCCTGCAACAATCTCTGAGGCACTTGCACTCCCTTCATTAACAAGTACGACAAGAGGCCCGATGTAATCATCCTTTTTATGGGCATAGAATTTCATCTTACTGTCTTCCTTGTTTCTTCCTTCTATATATACGATCATCCCTTCGGAAAGGAACTTATCAGATACTTCAACAGCCTGTTCAAGAAGTCCTCCTGGATTATTTCTTAAGTCCAGTAAAATACCCTTTATGTTATTCTTTTTTTGCAGTTCATCCAGTGCATTGTTTAAGTCTTTTGATGTATTTTCCTGGAATTGAACTATGCGAATATATCCATACTGATCATCCATCATTCTGTATTTCACGCTCTTGACCTTTATTATGTCCCTTACAATTGTAAAATCTTTTGGTATTGTAAAACCGTCTCTCATTATTGTAAGAATTACAGGTTTGCCCTTCGCGCCGCGTATCAGCTTTACCACAGACATAAGACTCATATTCTTTGTTGGTTTTCCATCAATTCGCATTATAAGGTCACCAGACTTTATTCCTGCTTTAAATGCGGGTGTGTCCTCAATAGGAGTAATGACCG
This sequence comes from Deltaproteobacteria bacterium UBA4796, assembly GCA_002402795.1. Lineage (GTDB taxonomy): Bacteria > Desulfobacterota > Syntrophorhabdia > Syntrophorhabdales > Syntrophorhabdaceae > UBA8905. The sequence continues at coordinate 3,878 of DHGO01000069.1, read as the reverse complement.
TAGGAAAACTATCTTTGATAGTAATCTCTATGCCAATACCACCAAATTCCCCTTTGGTCTCTGTCTGTATATCCTTGTACATATCAGGTGGTAAAAATGAAGAGTGAGGATCCAGCGATTCAAGTACCCCTTTTATGGCAGCATAGACAATTTCTTTATCTTTAACCTCATCAACATAATTCTTTTTTACAAGGTCAATAACATCAGAAAATGTCTTCAGGTACTCATAAATCTCCTTATTATCTCCTCCTGTTGATATTCTCTTACCATGAGCGCCCATAAGAAAACCAAGGATAAATATGGAGACCAGAGTGCCACAGAGTAATAATTTCATCTTTTTATTCATTAAAAACCTCCTTCTTGACTGATAATACTACAATTATGCATAAACTTTCAATTCCATTCCATAACCTTATTTGGTTTTGTTTCCATATTTCATTTATGCTATCCTTTTTTCGTGGAAACTATATTCGTTGCCATGAGTGGAGGTATCGATAGTTCCTATGCAGCATACCTTCTCAAACAACAGGGCTATAAGGTTGTGGGCATTACCTTCAAACTCTTCTCCGACCCTTCATCCATGCCTATGCAGAGGGCAAAAAAGAGGGCAGATGAACTTTCCATCCCCCACCACGTCATTGATTTAAGAAAAGAGTTTCAATACCATGTGGTTGACCCTTTTGTAGAGGGCTATAGGAATGGTAGAACACCCAACCCATGTATACTATGTAATGAATATATAAAATCCTCTTCGTTCATCACAAAAGCCCTTGAAATGGGTGGTGAAAAGGTTGCCACAGGTCACTATGCTATTATTGAAAAAATAGGGGATGAATATTTCATAAAAAAGGGTGTGGATAAAGCAAAAGACCAATCCTATTTTTTATACCGCATACAACAGAGGTTACTCAATCTAATTCTCTTCCCTCTTGGCAGATATACAAAAAAAAGCATCCGGGACTCCCTACGTTCCATACGCTGGAATATAGACTATAGAGGAGAAAGTCAGGATATATGCTTTATCAAAAATCGCAACTACAGGTCTTTTCTTTCCCGATTTATCACCCTAAAACAGGGCCCTATCTACTATGTCGATGGAACCTTCATGGGGTACCATGATGGGATTCAGCTCTATACAGTGGGACAGAGAAAGGGGATTAACATTCCATACAAAGAGCCTCTATACGTGATTGAAATCATTCCTGATGACAATGCACTCATCGTGGGTACAAAGGAAAAACTCAAAAGAGATATGGTTTATGCAGGGGCATTACATTTCTTTATCTCCTGTACCCATGGCACTGCTTCAGGCAAAGTGCGCTACAGGCAGAAAGAAACACACTGTACCTATACAATTTCAGATGGGTCTCTTAAGGCCAATTTCCAGGAACCCATCTCCTCTGTTACACCGGGTCAATCAATAGTTCTTTACAAAGATGATATTATTATTGGTGGAGGTATTATCAGCTCCAAAGATTTTCTTGACAAAAGTCCTGGCGATATAATAGAAGATGAAAGGGGGTGATAGTATGCCAATATATATTCTTCTAAGTACCTTGACTGATGAAGGCAGAAAAACAATAAAAAATAATCCTGAAAGAATAAAAGAAGTAGACAAAGAGGTTGAACAGATGGGAGCTAAGGTTCTTGCCCAATTTGCATTGTTAGGAATGTATGACTTCCTTAATATTCTGGAGGCTCCTGATAATGAAACAATAGCAAGGGTATCCATAGAGCTTGGCTCAAGGGGAACTATTCAGTTAATGACCCTTGCTGCAACCCCCGTTTTCGAATTCATAGAAAAAATGGAAGGCACATCGTCTCTGGCAGGCGACATAGGAAAGTCATCTGTGCCTCCACCAGAGTATGAAGAAAAAATGATTTGAAACCTCAGGGCATAAACTTTCTGAAAATATCCCTTGCGATAACTATCCTCTGAATCTGATTGGTTCCTTCGTAAATCTGGGTTGCCTTTGCATCCCTCATCATCCTCTCAACAGGATATTCCTTTGTATACCCATAGCCACCCAGAATCTGAACAGCATCTGTCGTGACCTTCATGGCAACATCCGCCGAAAAAACCTTTGCCATAGCCGATAATTTATCAACACCTATGGCACTCATCTTATCTCTCTCGTATACTTTCATATCGAGAAGCTGGGCAGCATCATATACAAGGGCACGGGCTGCCTCAATCTGCGTTGCCATATCAGCAACCATAAACTGGATGCCTTCGAAATCTGCCAGCTTTTGTCCAAACTGTACCCTTTTCCATGCATACTCAACAGAAAAATTTAAAGCTCCCTCAGCAAGGCCAACTGCTTGAGCACCAACAGCCGGTCTTGAAAGATTCAAAGTTGACATTGCAATATCCCATCCCTCTCCTTCTTTCCCGAGGAGGTTCTCTTTTGTGAGTCTTACATTGTCAAAAATGATTTCTGTTATATCAGAACCTATCATCCCCATCTTATCTTCGCTCTTACCAATTGTGACTCCTGGATAATCCCTTTCAACATAAAATGCAGAGATACCCTGAGTCCTTTTCCGTGGATTCGTACTGGC
>DHGO01000069.1:0-1298 GCA_002402795.1 Deltaproteobacteria bacterium UBA4796 | reverse complement strand
ACTGCTACTGTTGTCATGTAAGATGCATCAGAACCTGCATTCGGTTCTGTCAGGGCAAAGGCAAGAATATACAATTTATCGGGCTCACTTATTTTATTGTAAATATATTCCTTCTGCTCGTCATTCGCTGCAATCATTACAGGCATCAATCCTACATTGTGCGCAAGGGGTATGAGAGATGCAGCACCGGACACCTTGGCAATCTCCTCTATTATAAGACAGAGTGATGTAATATCGCCGTCCAGTCCACCAAAATGTTCTGGCATCATGAGATAGAGAAAACCCTGCTTTTTATATAGATCCACAAGGTCCCAGGGAAAGGCGCCTTTTGCATCTATCTCTTTAGCCCTCGGTGCAACCTTTTCCCTGGCTATTTTCTCTGCAATCATCTGAATCATTGTATGTTTTTCAGACAGTGCCAGCATTATGAATCAACCTCCTTTTTGTTGACAAAAATCTCCTTTTTCTAACATAATTTCATCATAAATAAAATAAAAAAGGAGATACCATGTCCAATGTATATTTTACTGATTTACGAACATCACCCAATAGAAACCTTTTCCAGAAACTTGATGATTTATTAAACAGGGTCAAAATAAGTACAATTATCAAGAAAGACTCTATTATTGCAATAAAACTTCATTTTGGTGAACGGGGTAATACTGCATACATACGGCCAGTTTTTTTACGCATTGTAGTGAATAAAGTCAAAGCCATTGGAGCAAAACCTTTTCTCACCGATACAACAACCCTCTACAAAGGCTCAAGAAGTGATGCAGTCTCCCACCTAACTACAGCAATCCTGAATGGATTTGATTATGCCATAGTTGACTGTCCTATTATTATTGCTGACGGTCTTCACGGATCTCATGGCTCAAAGGTAACAATTAATGGAGATATATTAAAGACTGTAACCATTGCTAAGGATATCGTAGATGCGGATTGTTTAATTGTTGTTACCCATTTCAAGGCACACGAACTCTCAGGTTTTGGTGGTGCACTAAAAAATGTAGGCATGGGATGCGCAACAAAGGAAGGAAAACTCGTTCAGCATAGTATGGTTGCCCCCAGGGTTAATGAGAAAAACTGTAAGGGTTGTAAATTATGCACAGGTTATTGCCCTGCCGGTGCGATTTCCGTTACGGATAAAAAGGCATTTATCAATGATAAAAAATGTATAGGGTGCGGCGAGTGTATCATGATATGTCCGTCCAGAGCAATTGAAATTCAATTTATTCAGCCTCAGGATGTCTTCCAGAAAACTATGGTAGAACATGCCTTTGGTGCATTGAAGGGCA
>DHGO01000023.1 GCA_002402795.1 Deltaproteobacteria bacterium UBA4796 | reverse complement strand
TTGAACGATATAATACCTTCGTATCCGATAGAGGCTTCAAATATTTTATAGTTCTATAGTTGCCCTTATCCTTAAATTCCTGTAATGACCTTTTTAGCCTATCAATCATAAAAGGAATTGATAATATAATTCGTCAACACTTTATAAAATAATGGTTAACTATAATTGTAAAAAAACAGGGTGGAATTTTCCACCCTGAAGTTTGTTCTTCCCTGTTTAGCCTTTTATAACCCTTGGCAGAATCATCTGATGATGAGGACACATGGATTTTGGATTCTGGTAACACAGATTTGCAAAGGCAACAAAGTATTTTCTGAGATCATTCATCTTCACAATTTCGTCTACAAGACCCATCTTGGCACAATATGATGGCCTTGATTTTTCATAATATTCCTGAACAGTCTTATTCATAGCTTTTATAACAGGTTCAAGAGATTTCCCTGCGTCTTTCTCCTTTACCAGTCTCCGCGCAAAGCTTGCCACCGCTGCTGTTTCACCATGCATGACGTAAATTTCAGTTGTGGCTGTCCCAAGGGTAAAGGCATTATTATTATTTGCCTGAGGACCTGCCATAATGTAGTGGGCTGCTGCAGTACCCTTTCTCAAAACAACTGCCATCATGGGAAGGTCACTCTGCTCTATAGAGTATATGAGAGCCTGTCCAAGACCAAGGAGTTCAGCCTTCTCAGCATAATCACCCACATCAATGCCTGTTGTATCCTGAATCCATATCATGGGAACCCTATCCCTACCGCAGAGGGTTACAAATTCATTGACCTTGATAAGCCCTTCACGGTAGAACTTGCCGCCTATACCTGGATATGGCGCGTACTGTGGGTAGCCTTTTGGCATCATGCCCTGCCTGTTTGCCACAATGCCTATAAGGAAGCCATCAATCTTTATAAGACCCGTGTAAAGTTCTGGACCATAATCGGGCCTGAACTCCATATGTTCACTATTATCAACAAGACGTGCCATAAACTGTTCCACATCGTAGACCATCTTCTGGTTGAAGGCAACTATGCTGTATAAATCTTCTGCAGGGAATTTTGGTTCTGCTGGTTCAGCAACTCTAAAAAATCCTGGGTCATAAGCAGGCATCTTTGCAACCCATGCCTTCAATGAATCGAGAAGGCTCTCTTCAGTAGGATGGACTTCACGGAAGAATCCTGTATGATCATAATGGATTTCAACCCTTCCAGGAGGCACTGCNNCCTTTTGGTGCCATACCACTTACAATACCTGCACCACCAACCGCAATATTACAATCCTTGTGAGCAAGAAGTAATGTGGGGCTTATTCCCTGGTATCCACCGCCTGCTGGGTTTGTCCCGTATATGGCTGCCAGCACAGGAATACCTAATTTATTCAACTCTGCGTGCCTGAAGAATGTAGTTCCATTGCCACGTCTGTTTGCGTATACCTTTTCCTGCTCTGTAAGTTTTACACCACTACAATTTACGAGCCATACAAGAGGTGCGTGCAACCGCTTTGCAATATCTGTGACCCTTAAAATATTATCAGCTTGTCCTGCAATCCATGCGCCTGCCATAACCTTGTTGTCAAAACCAATAATCACACACCATTTTCCATTAATTCTACCAAGTCCATCCACCACACCTGTAGTGCCTGATTCCTCCTCCATGGGATCATAGAGCATATGAAGGGGTGCCCATGTTCCCGGATCAAGGATATAGTCAAGTCTCTGATAAACTGTCCATTCGCCTCTCTTATTCAATGTTTCCTGAGGAAGTCCTGCCTTCTTCTTGGTTTCAATAAGCTCTTCAATCTCTTTTTCCACTTTCTTAATCTGCTCTGCATTGGCTGCATTTACCTTAACGGCTTTGCCCCAATCTGTCATTTTTTGGAAATAGGGTCTCATTTTTACCTCCAGGCCTTTATTTTATTTTGTAATTATTGATTTGTTATTATTTTCACAATTATTTTTACTACTAAATTTATGCCTTTGTCAATGCAAATTATAAAAATGAATTATAAAAATTAGTTTGTGATATTTTTCATTAATAATATTAATAGTGCATTTCCTATAACTTTATAAAACTATATAATATTTTGATTAAGGAGACGCGAAAACATTATTAATGTTTAAATAGTCTCTGCCCGGTAAAGACCATGGTTACATTCGATTGATTGCATGCCTCTATCACTTCATAGTCCCTTTCTGAACCACCGGGTTGTATGACACCTGTTGCACCTTCCTTTATTGCAGCATCAACACCATCTCTGAACGGAAAGAACCCGTCAGAGACAATAACAGAACCTTTAAGTCCTGCTTTTTCCGCCTTTGTATACACCTCTATCTCGTTTAAATCCCCCATCTTTCTCAAGCCCTTTGATGCCTCAAGCCTGAAGACAGCATAGGGTACATTGAATCTATTGAAGACCTCCTTATCCATGAATTTTGTATATGCCTTAAAGACTGCTATTTCCACAACACCAACCCTGTCCTGTTCTCCTGTGCCTATGGCAACAGTTGCCTCATCCTTTATAAAGAGTGCTGAATTGGAACTTACCCCTGATTCCACATACCAGCCAAAGAGCATATCTCTATATTCCTTTTCTGCTGGCGCTCTCTTGATGGCATATTTTTGTCCTTTATAAACTGCCTCTGCAGGTTTTAAATCTTCCTTACTTTTTATAGTAAAGGGTTGTGATTCCTGTATGATGAGTCCACCATCCATCAAACATTTTATATCAATATATCGTTTGAATTTATAATCATGAAGCCTCTTGATTTCATCTATCTTCAGTATTCGTAAGTTTTTCCATTTTTTCAGAATATCGAGTGCCTCCCCATCAAAATCAGGTGCACAGACAACCTCAAAATAGTATGGCACCATTGCCTTTGCAGTCTCTGCATCAATGGTTTTTGTAAAGACCACTGCCCCACCAAATGCAGCAATTCTATCGCACCAGAACGCTTTTTCAAAAGCCTCAACAGTTGTACTACCGTAAGCTGCACCACAGGGATTATTATGCTTCATGATGGCACAGGCAGGTTTCTTATCAAGGAATTTGAGAATATTGAGGGCGTTATCCACATCAGTGAGATTAATTTTCCCCGGATGTTTACCTACCTGGAGCATATCCTCTTCCTTGATTCTACTAACAAGGCCACTTGAGGAGTCAAAAAATTTTACACCTCCAAGGGTGATGTTACCATTTATTAATTCATACATGGCTGAAGCCTGGTCAGGATTCTCTCCATACCTCAACCCTCTTTCTACATTACATTTTTCATCACTATCAAAGATGCTCCAGACCTTTTTTCTGAAAAGAAGGATTTCTCCTCCCATATCAATCCTGATAGTATCTGGAAAATTATCCTTCACAACCTTCCTGTACATTTCCTTTAGTTCTGCCATATACCCAATATCTCCTTTTTATTTCAATAAATAACTTCCATGTTCCCCTATTCCCGTTTTTACCCTTTCATAATTTTTAAAAGCATGTCTGTCATCGATTCAACATCGAGTCCTTCTACCTTCAAAACCTCTTCGGTCTCGCCTGAGGCTCCATAATTTTTCACACCAAAGGATTCCATCCTTCCCCTGTATCCATGCTTCAAAAGATAATCAGCAAGTAAAGGGGCAATCCCTGTTCTGAAATTGTGGTCTTCATAGGTAAAGATATAAGGCAATTTTAAAACGCCTTCCATAACTTCTTTATCAATTTCATTAACACATGGCATATTTATAACACGGAGTTCAATTCCCTCTTTCAATAGAGCGTTCCTTATATCAATGGCTCTTCCTGCCATAGCGCCATAGGTAATAATAACCCCATCCTTTCCATCCTTCAGTTTATCCATCCTTCCATATTCGAATTCATATCCCTTTCCGAAGAATACCTCTCCATCATCTCTATAAATCACAGGCCATCTATTCCTCCCCATTCCGACAAGAAAATTGCCTTCTGTCTTTGCCACATACCTTATAACCCTGTCTGTCTGGTTAGGGTCGCAGGGAATAATGGTCTTGAAGTGATGGAGATTATTTGCAAGCCCTATATAATCTATACACTGGTGTGTCTTCCCATCAGGACCCACATCAAGTCCTACATGTGTCAGGATAAGTTTGAGATTTGTTTTATTTATATCGTTCAGCCTTTGCTGGTTATAGGTCTCATCGATACCAAAAACACCGAAATCAGCAAAGAATGTGATAATCCCTGTTGTGGAGAGAGCACCAGCAATTGTTGCTGTATTATGTTCCTGTATGCCTCCCTGAAAGAAATACTCAGGAAAGGCCTTTGCAAAATCTCCTGTTTTTACTGAGCTTGCAAGGTCACAATCAAAGGCACATATGAAGCGACCATGAGGAATATTCTTTTCACCAAGGTCTTTTAAAGCGCGACCAAAGGCAGTTCTATTATCTATCTTATCCTCATCACGCCAGATAAATGGTACACCGCATTCAATAACAGTTTTATTTGTTTCAAGGGAAGGTTTCCACTGCCATACACCTTTTCTCTTATCCTTATAATAAGACAGTCTATCTTCTATTCCAAGAATTTTGAGCGCCTCAGCATACTCACTCATATTGAGCGGACTGCCATGATATTTTTCCTTATGTTCCATAAAGGGAATACCATATCCCATGACCGTATGACCGACGATACACACAGGGTTATCAATGGTATGAGCCTTTTTGAGCGCCTTATAGAGTTCATTGTGGTCATGACCATTAATCTCAAGCACATCCCACCCATCGGAAAGGAAATTCTCTATAACCATCTGGGGCATCACATCTCTGGTTTTTCCGCTTATCTGTATGCCGTTATAATCCATAACAACCGTTATATTTGATAATCCATATTTCTTTGCGAACCTTCGTGCTTCGCTAACCTGCCCTTTTTGCTGTTCCCCATCGCTCATGAGTACATACACATGAAACGGTTCTTTGCAAATTCTGGAGGTAAGCGCAAACCCACACCCTGCGGATAAACCCTGTCCAAGGTTTCCTGTTGACCAGTCTATAAAGGGAATACCCTTTACCACATGGCCTTCATAGGGGCTCCCTGCCTTACGAAAGAATGCTATCACCTCATCAATGGAAAGATAGCCAAGCCGTGCAAGAGCGGAGTAGACACCAGGTGATGTATGTCCATGGCTTACCACAATTCTGTCCCGTGGCTTCCCGGTGAGATTAGCAAAGGTAAATACCACGAGATATATATCAAGGGAGGAGATAGAGCCACCAGGATGGCCGGACCCTGCAAGGGTCGTCATGGTCAGAATATCACCCTTTGCAAGCCTTGATAGTTCGCGAAACCTTTCAAGCTCCTCTTCTGTAAGCTGTTCTCTCTCAAGCATTTTTTTCTCCTCCTGATCGGTAATCACACTCTTTCTGTAAAAGACATCGCGGACATTCCGGGGCCCTTGCCTTGCAGATGTATCTTCCATGCAGGATCATAAGAAGGGAAAAGGCTGTCCACATATCTTCAGGCACTATCTTTTTTATACCCTGTTCTATCTTCTCAGGGTCTTCATTTGTTGTCAGACCTATACGCTGGGTAAGGCGTATCACATGGGTATCAACAATGACTGCAGGTTTCCCATAGGCAAGACCTACTATCATGTTTGCAGACTTTCTACCTATGCCCTTGACTGTTGCAAAGGCATCGATGTCATCAGGAACCTTTCCTCCGAATCTCGTCTGAATCTCGGTAGCAATATTTTTAATACTCTTTGCCTTATTCCTGTAAAAGCCTGTAGGCCTTATATCCTCTTCAAGTTTCTCGATAGGTACATCAATATAATCCTTCAATGTTCTGTATTTTTTAAAAAGTTTTATAGTTACCCTGTTAACCCTCTCGTCTGTACACTGAGCAGAGAGAATAGTGGCAATGGTAAGTTCAAGGGGATTAGAGAAATTAAGTTCACACCGTGGCTTTCCATGCATCTTTTTAAGCTTGTCAATAATTGTCTTAATATCTTTTTTCATTGTTGGAATGCTGAACGTAACCTATATACCACTTGTACTACCTGCATTCAATGAGAAAATGAGGTCTTACCATGCATAAAATCACATTGCTACCTCTTCTTCCTTGATTTCGCTGGCTATTTAGAGCTTGTAAAAAGGCTATTTTAAGTATATTCTATTTAAAAAACAATAACGGAGGGGCGATAACAAATGAATAATATTAAAAGAAACTACCTCCTTTTAGGGGTGGTGCTTGTATGCTTGCTTTGTATTGTTTCTTTTCCAGTATCTGCTTTCTCTCAGGATCTTAAATCTTCAACACCATCCACATCATCTGGCAATACATCTGAGGGAATATCTCAAAAAAACGACTTAGAGGATTTCTTTGCCCGATACAATGGCTGTTCCTGGCTCAGAATGCCATTTGACCCATCTTGTGACATATTTCTTGAGCTTAGTAATAGGAAGCTCATCCTTTATAGATACCTTAAAGATGAAGGGTACTGTTGGATAACATCAACGATTTGCTTTAGTAACAGTGAACTCTTGAGGATTGAAGTGACAGGATACGAGATAGTATCAACCGACCAAAACGGAAATGAATTCCGGGTTGTTATAAGCAGGGATGGGGGAACAATAACAATACACGGTAAAGATAACTTAGGATTCATGGAGAATGTAATAGGCACGTTTGTCAAACTCTTTTGCTCAGGAAACAGGTAATCCCTATTATTTTTTTCGTTTTTTCGGGGAAACCGATGTGTTTAATACCATCGTCTGGTAACTATTTCACTTTTGATTGTTCTTCACCTGATTTCGTGGACACACAGTTAGGCTACCATATGTTTCCTCTCGTATTCCAGAGGAGATACATAATTTAATGCCGAATGCCTCCTGATTCTGTTATAAAAGACCTTGATATATTCAAAGATGGTCTGTCTTGCAATGGATCGTGATTCATAGCGGTATCTTGAGTTCTGTCTTCAAGGGTACCAAAGAAGGATTCAGCATATGCATTATCATAACAGTTTCCCTTGCCGCTCATGCTCTGAACAATACCATAAGAAGAAAGGATGTTATGGAAGAGAAGACCTCCGGAAAGATTCTTCTTCATAAGGGCCTGAAGGAGAGCACGGACAGTCACATCATCTGTTATTCTCTCACTTATGGACCAGCCGACAATAGACCAGGAAACACATCAAGAATAACAGCCAGCCTTCATAGGTTCTGATATTAGGTGATATCCAATACCCAGACTGTATTCGGAAGCATTGACGATTTTCCCCTGAACCCATCCTCCTGGTCTTGTATTATAATACCCAAGCCTTTCGGTGTGTCCATTATTTTGGGGGAAGATCAGTATCGACTGTATCTGTATCATCAAAACCTATATAGACATACATTCATTCAATCCAAAAAATAATTTTCTGTTCTCCATGCTATCTTTATTCTCTGTCTTTTGATATACCTTTGTTTTTTCCGATTATCCTGACAGCAGTTGCTTTAAATGAGGCTTTTATTTTTTTCCCCACCTCCAGAGAGAGGTCCCTGCATGAATCATTTGTAATATAAGCAGCTAAAGGAAAGCCGCAATCGATATGTATTTTATAATAAGGACCAACGGGAATTATCTTTTCAACTGTCCCTGAGAAGACATTCCTCTCACTTGTCAACCCCCTCGCGGAATCAAGTGAGATCACGACACTTTCAGGTCGGATAAAACACATTACATTTTCCCCTACTCTGGCATCTCCTATGGCTTCTATATTATGTCCTGAAATGGAAGCAATAAATGTACCTGCTCCTTTTGTTACAACCCGCCCACTAAGAATCGTTTCAATACCTATAAAAGATGCGACGAATTCACTCACCGGATGATTCACAATTTCCATGGGAGAACCTATCTGGTGAATCATGCCTCCCTTCATCACAGCAATTCTATTAGAAAGCCTGAGCGCCTCCATGCGGTCATGGGTGGCAAATATTGTGGTTGTATTTGCCTTCTTCAACACGTGTTCTAAGTCTTCCATGAGCGATTCACGGGTCGGTGGGTCAAGGGCAGCAAATGGTTCATCGAGAAAGAGTATCTCCGGCCTTATGGCAAAGGCACGGGCAAGGCTTGTCCTCTGTGCTTCACCTCCTGATAGAGTACGGGCAGAACGGTCTTTCAAGTGTGCAATGCCTAAAAGCTCAAGATTCTCTATAACAATCTTTCCTATTTCCATTCCCTTGAGCTTGCGGAACTTAAGGCCAGAGGCTACATTATTGAAGACAGTGGTATCAAAAAGCAGAGGTTCCTGAAAGACCATTGTTAGTCTTTTTCTATATTCAAAGGGTGGTAACTGGAAACCTACCTTCACCCCCCTGAAGAAAACCTCTCCCTGAGTGGGTTTCATCAGGTAGCATAATGTCTGAAGAAGCGTTGTCTTACCTGCCCCATTGGGACCTATAATAGATAATACTTCTCCCTCATTTATCACCAAATCAGGGACATCGAGCAGGGTTACCCCTGCCCTCTCTACATGTAAATTTCTCGCTTCAAGTATTGGTGTGTTGCTACTCTTTTCCATAATTCCTGATATTATGTAATTGGATGTCCCGAACCCCGAACTTAGAACATAGAACTTTTTCTTCCCTACTTACCGTGGTCTTTCCCGCTGCTGGACATATGTAAGAATGAGGTTAATCAAATACGCTAATGCAAGAAGAATTATACTCAGAGCAATGGCGATGTCAAAATTTCCTTTACCCGTCTCCATAACTGTTGCTGTGGTTAAAACACGGGAATACCCTTTGATATTACCACCCACCATAATGGATGCACCAATTTCAGAAATGACACCTCCAAATCCTGCCATGATTGCAGCCAGAAGGGGAAGTCTTGCCTCTTTGATAAGTGTCCAGACCATCTGCAGGCGGGTTGCGCCAAGGGCGAGTATCTGAAGCCTTAGCTTTTTTGGTAGCTGTTGCATGGCGGCAAGGGTAATACCCATAACTATTGGAGTTGCTATTACTGATTGAGCAATAATCATTGCTGTTGGTGTGTAGAGAAGACCGAGAAAACCAAATGGTCCGCTCCTCCATAGAAATATAGTTACAAAAAGGCCTACCACCACAGGCGGTAGGCCCATACCGGTATTTATAAGGCTCACCACTATCTTTCTACCTGGAAATTTTGAAAGGGCAACCACTGTACCGATTGAAACCCCTATAAAGAGACTTATAAAGGTTGCTATGCCAGAGACATTCAGGGAAAGAAGGGTAATACCCATAACCTCTGAATCGAGTGTGAATAACAGATAGAATGCCTTCTTTATCCCCTCAAACAATAGCTCCATCTATTTTGCACCTCTATCTATTTTCCTAAATTCTCCACTCTTTTCCCTGCATCAGGAAAGAAAAGGGGTGAACCGTATTTATCAACCCCGAATGTCCTGATAATTTCCTGCGTCTCCCTGGATACCATAAAATCTGCGAAAGCCTTTGCACCGGCTGCATTTACCTTGGGAAATTTTGCTGGATTCACTTCAATGACATGATAAATATTCAAAAGAATTGCGTCACCTTCAGCCAGTATATCAAGGTCAAGCCTCTTTTTCAATGCCAGGTAAGTTCCCCTGTCAGCAAGGGTGTATGCCCTTTTTTCAGAGGCAACATTGAGGGTTTGCCCCATTCCAAGACCGGTCTGCTGGTACCACTTTTCCCCTTCATATTTGATATTTGCTGCCTTCCAGATTGCCTTTTCTTTCACGTGTGTTCCTGAATTATCACCCCTTGATATAAAAAGGCTGTTTGATGATGCTATCTTTTTAAAGACCTCAACAGCAGATTTCATACCCCTGACTTTTGCTGGATCAGCAGGAGGTCCCACTACAATAAAATCGTTATGCATAACAAGCCTTCTATTCACTCCATAACCTTCTGCCACGAATTTCTGCTCTGCCTCTGGTGAATGAACAAGCAGAATGTCCGCCTCCCCTTTCTGACCCATTGCCATTGCCTGTCCTGACCCAACGGCTATTGTCTTTACGAAATAACCTGTCTTTTTCTCAAAAATAGGGATAAGCACATCAAGAAGACCCGTATCCTGGGTGCTTGTTGTTGTTGCAAGTATGATATTCTTCTGCTGTGCAAAAGCCGGGAAGGGAATAGATAATACAACAAACAATGCTACAAATATTGCCAGCATGGAACTTATTTTTTTCATAACCAACTCTCCTTTCCTATATTTTAGTTATTAATTCTTACCATGTAATTTTCTCCACTCCTGCGAGTTGGGGAAAAAGAGGGGGCTATCATATTTATCTTTTCCAAAATCTCTTATAATGAGCTGACCCTTTTGAGGGTCTGTTAGCCACTTCACGAAAGTCATTGTATCCTTATAATTCACCCTGCTGAATTTTTCTGGATTAACAGGGATGAGGCTGATATAGTTCAGCATTGCTTTATCCCCTTCTACAAGTATAACGAGTTTAATCTCTTTCTGCAGGGCAAGAAAGGTAGCCCTGTCAATGACTGTATAAGCTTTCTTTTCATCTGCGTAACGAAGAGTGGGAACATTCCCTAAGGAACCTTTTTCATAAACTATATACCATGGACCTGAGGGCTTTATCATTGCCTTCTCCCAAAGTGTCATCTCTGCAACATGAGTCCCTGATTTGTCTCCCCGGCTTATGAAGGTGACACCTTTTTCGGATATTTTCTTGAGCGCCTCATCTACCTTTTTCATTCCTTTAATACCAGCAGGGTCATCAGCAGGACCGACAATCACAAAGTCATTGTACATAAGGTCAATCCTTTCCGTTCCAAACCCTTCTTGCACAAACTTCTCTTCAAGGGGCTTCGCATGTACCATTACAATGTCTACATTTCCTTTTCTGGCAATATCAAGAGCAACCCCGGTCCCTGCCCCTACATGACGTACCGTTATGCCAGTCTCCTTTTCAAAAGCATTTTCCAGAGCATCCACAATCCCTGAATCAATAGGTCCTATTGTGCTTGACACAAGAATAAAATTATCAGCTACGCCCAGAGTTGGTAACAACAGAAAAATAATGAGAAAAAGAATATTATATAATTTTTTCATATCACCCTCCAAAAACCTATTTCCTCTCTCCCTCTAACCTTCAGCACAGAGAAAATGGAAAGAATTTTATAATCAATATTGGTAATTATAGTTTGACCCTTCAGAAAACTCAAGCTGAAAAGATAAATAATTATAACCATATATTGCAAATTTACAGTAATAATTACTATATTATTAAATTTGAAACTATATTTTCTCATTTTACAGAAACATTTTTAGGTCTTGTAGCAATTGCAATTTTCTTGATACCGCTCTGCCGTACAATATCCATCACCTCGATTACCTTTACGTGTTCTACAGCCCCGTCAGCGTTTATCACAATTGAAAGACCTTGAATTCTCTTTCCCTGCTTTGAAAGCCTTTGTCCTAATTCAGATAGAGAATTGACCTCTTCCTTCTCAAAGAAAAGTTTGCCATCTTTAGTAAGGGTCAGCGTAACTAACTGCTGGATATCATAATGGGCAGTGGCAGCGTAAGGAAGGTTTATAGGTAATCCTCGCTCTACTGTCATTGAAAGAGTTGCAATCATGAAAAACACGGGGAGAAAAAACATAGTGTCAATCATAGGTATAATCTTGATACGTGAGGTATGATGCCTTCTATGAGCGGGAAGGGCAACTGCTTGTGATGTTGTACCTATGGAGAGCCTTTTTGGAACATTAAAGAATGAGCTTATCCATCAGAAAAGATATGCTACAAGGGAAGAGGCGGTGAGGGATATTACTAAATACATAGAGATATTCTATAACTTAAGAGCGTATACAGGAGAGGCTTAAGGTATCTATCCCCTGCTAACTATATGAGACAATTTTATGAGGTGAGAGGTGCAGCGTGAGAATATGTTCGTGCCCAATATTGATATCAGGGGTCACAAGCAGAAGTACAAAAAACAGGCAAGCGCTGATGGAAGACCTGCTTATCCTGCATTACCCATGTTCAAGCTTTTACTGCTCCAGAGATGGTACAACTTAAGCGATCCCGGGATGGAAGAGGCATTAAACAACAGGATATCCTTTATCCGTTTCAGTGGCTTCCCCCTTATGAGTTCCTTACCTGATCACTCCACCATATGCAGGTTTAGGAATGCCCTGCTTGAACTTAACATCTATAATAGGCTCTTTGAGGAGATAGGTAGACAGCTTGAGAAGAAGGAGATCATAGTGAAAGAAACCAGTGGTGCCATAGTAGATGCAACAATAATCGAGTCTTCAAGAAGGCCAAGAAAGGTCATGGATATCATGCCCGAAGACAGGAAAGAAAACAAAGGTGAAACATCGTCTTCTTCCATAGCATACTCAGACAACACCGATGCCAACTGGATAAGGAAAGGGAAAAAGGCCTACTTAAGGATATAAGGGTCACCTCTCTGTTGATGCTAAAGAAGGGTTCATCCTGGGAGGCCACATCACCCCTGCTGGCATAGCTGACACAACTTAAGTTTGAAAGGGTTATAGATGAATCTTTCCTTCCTGAAGGATCATATGTCTTTGCAGACAAAGGATATGCATCTGCCAGAAACAGAGATATCCTCACACAGAAAAACCTTGGGGATGGCATCATGCACAGGGCAGCAAGGAATAGACCACTTAATTCCACCCAGCGCATCATCAACAGGTTTATCAGCTCCTTAAGGTACAGGGTGGAACAAAGCATAGGGACATTAAAGCGTTGTTACCACTTTGTTCGCATGAGATACAAGGGGCTTGCAAAGGGAAACATGGAACTTATACTGAATTCAATGGCATTCAATCTCAAAAAGGCAGTAGTTATGGTGGAATAAGGAGAAAAGAACAAAAAAATGAGTAAAAGAAGGGAAATGGAGAACTAAGAGATACAAACCAAAGCATAATCCTGTTTACTGACAGGATACAAAAGGTATAAAAACGCACATGGAGATAAAAAACATAGGAAGTCGGAGTTTTGCAAAGGTCTTTATCTGGAATTCTTTTTTTCTATTCCAGAGGGCTTCCCTGCGAAAAACTAATAGATGACGGACTTTGCCATTCTTGCGCACGATGCTAATCTCATAGCTCGATGGCACCGGCTCTCCCCGTCTTCTCTTTTCCTTTCTCTTCTGATGTTCTATATAGCTTTCAGGGGTATATCGCTCTCTTACCGGTATTGCATTTAATTCATCAAGGCTATCGTATCCATACATATCGAGCATTACTTTATTGGCATATATGGTTTTGCCGTCTTCTGTAACAATCCGTATGCCCAGGGGAGAATTGTCCATAGAATTGCGGAAGTTTTCTTCCGATGCACGGAGTGCTTCCTCCATCTGTTTGCGTTCTGTGATGTCACGGAATATCCCCTGGAGAAGCTTTCTCCCTTTAACTTCAGTAATGTTGGCTTTGATTTCTACATCCTTT
>DHGO01000123.1 GCA_002402795.1 Deltaproteobacteria bacterium UBA4796 | reverse complement strand
CTCCTCATTCTCCTATTCACCCACTTATAAGTTTACAGGTAATTTGAGAAATGGGAATATAGAGGAGAAGTATATATATCATATCAATATATAAAGGGTTTTTGTTTTTGTACGACGCGCATCGAGGTTTGAGAAAAATTACCGAAATTACCGTTTTTTTAACAGGTAGTTTGAGAAATTTTACCGCTCTTTTTTAATAAAATTACGCTTAAAGTTTGCGATGGCACTTAATACTTTTACTGTAGCTCTTTCAGTGGCTGAGGGTTTTTGCCCTGGCGTGGCGAGACCGTTCATAATTTTCAATTGTTCCAATATTTCTCTTTGATATTCAGCCATTACATCAAATTTAAAATACCACAATACAATTTTTCTTATTAATAAAAAGACCCCTAAAATCACAAAAAGAGTTAAAACTATAGTACTTACACCTTCTGATCCAAACATTTTACACCCCTATTTTACTCAAGATTTCTGGCATACCAGATAACCTTTCCATTTATTATAATCTGCGCAGGATCAACAATAAAGGACTCATAAGATGGATTGTCGCTTTGAATTTTTAATTGACCTGTCGGGAAAACCTTATTAATACGTTTAATAATGATTTCATCCTGAAATGTAATTGCATATATCCCGCCAGCAGCACCAACGACCTGGATATTATGATTAACAAGAACCACATCGCCATCAAGAAGCGTAGGAGACATACTATCTCCCTGAATGCGTATCATAGACATATTTTTATAATCACCCTTTTTTGCTATCCATTCCTTTTTAAATGCACATTTCATCTCAACGGTATTATCGGGCACAAGCCCGCCGCCAGCACTTATTCTACCTTGCACGACAGGAATTAAAACGAATTCATCCTGGGGAATATTATATTTTTCTATATTCTCTGCAACCATCATTCTTCCTTTTTGACGCTCATATTCATACATAGGCCCTTCCCCGGTAATAAGCCACAGCGCGGAAACACCAGTTTTTTTAATAATTAACGTTGCATGGTCAGACTTTAATTGACCGCCCTTATTCCATATTCTATTGAATGTTGCTGCATTTATACCTATTTCTTTGGCCCACCTGAATGGTTTTTTATTACCCATAAGTATTGCAAGCCTATTTTTCAAATTCGTTTCGTAGCTTACCATCATAACTGCGAAATAACTGCGAAATAACTGCGAAATAACTGCGAAATAATAAAATTCATTTCGCAGTTTTCAAACTTATTGTTTTTATTATACATTTTTAAAATTACTTTATTTTCTTCAAAAAAATAACTGCGAAACGAATTTTTTTCTTGACAAATGTTCATTGTGTAGTTTATAAACTTCATTATGGTAATACTAACCTTACATAAAGAGATATAAAAATGAAAAAGAATCAACAAAACGCAAGGCGAATTAAAATTATGTTCATTATGAAGGGTATCAAGATCAGAGACATTGCAAAAATTACAGGAAATTCGCCTAAAACAGTTGGAACAATTATTAATTATTATCCAATTAAAAAATCTCGTCGAATTCAGGAAGCAATTGCTAATGCACTTAATAAACCCTTTGAAAAAATATGGCACCATGAACGTAATCATAATCTTACTATAACAAAGAAAGATAAGGTTGTAAATGACTAAAAGAAAAAAACAATCGTCATACAACCAACCATCCCTTTTTGATTTTATCAGGGAATCAACAAAAAATATAACGAATGGCAGCCTTTCAATCGAAAAAGAATTTAAGGCTGCCCTTTCTGGTGATATTCACCACGCACACGATGAATTTGGTAGAGAAATATCCCGCGCTCAGGTCGCTGCCAGAATGACAGATTACCTTGGAGAAGAAATTACGCTTTCTGTCCTCAACAACTGGACAGCGACAAGCCACCCGCACAGCATGCCTGCGGATTATCTTCCTGCCTTCGTTAAGGCAACAGGAGGCCAAAGAAGGGCTGTGGAGGCGATTTCACGGCACAGCGGGCTTTTTATGCTGCCAGGCCCAGAGGCTCTGAGGTCAGAGATCCAACAGATTAACGAAGAGATACAAAGGCTAAAAATTGAGAAGCAAAAGAGAATGCTTTTTCTCAAAGAGATAGAGAGGGTATGAAGTCATCTACAATACAAAAATCAAAAACGGGAGGCAATCATGAAGGAATGGTACTCGGTGAAGGAACTGGCGGGGGCGCCAGGGATGCCCGGGACAAAACGAGCAATACAAATAAAAGCAAAAAAATGTTTATGGCAATCTCGTCCCCGCACCGATAAAGGCGGAGGCCGTGAATACCACATCTCCTCCCTCCCGGAAGAAACCCGTCTTTATCTAACTTCGCAATCTACTACATCATTAGCATCTATAACCCCTCCATCTCACATAACTACCCTCCCGGAACAGGCGCTTGCTCCTACCCTCCCTGAGCGGGTGCCTGTTCTCCCAGCTGCAACCACCGAGAAGGCCCGTCGCATTGCCCTCGCCCGCATGGACCTGCTTCGTATCTGGCAAGAATACCGCTCCACACACGACAGGGCCACCAATGCCGATACCGAATTTATATCAGGATATAATACAGGCAACTTATATCCTGCCATCCACGCCATTCTTGGCGAAGCATCAATCCAGACTCTTTACCGCTGGAAGGCGTTTTTAGAGGGGACCGAGGATTGGGCGTGTCTTATTCCCCAATATCACAGAAATTCAGACAGGCCCCGCCTCTCTTCCTCTGAAGAGAGGGTGTTTTTAGGCATGCTTCTCCATCCAAATAAAATCAAAATAGGCTCTGCAATTCGCCTCCTCAAATATTATTTTCATGAGCGAGGAATCACGGTCAACAAATCCCATATGACCTTCAGGAGGTTTGCAGAAGACTATAAATCGAAGTTCTACGACAGGTGGGTTTTTATGCGTGAGGGGCAGAAAGCCCTCACGGACAAGGTGAATTTTTACATTAAAAGAGATGCCTCTCTCTTAGAGGTGGGCCAAGCCCTCGTTGCCGACGGGCACAGACTCAATTTCCAGGTAATAAATCCCTTCACAGGGAAGCCCTGCAGAGCAGTTCTTGTCGGGTATCTTGATTGGAAGAGCTGGGACCTTGTGGGCTATGAGGTCATGGTTGAAGAAAGCACCCAATGCATCGCCAGTGCCTTCAGAAACTCGATTCTTCGGCTCAAAAAATACCCTGAAGTTATCTATCTCGACAATGGAAAGGCATTTCGAGCAAAATTCTTCACCTCAATAGACACATTCAATGAGGCGGGCATATATGGACTTTTTGCCCGTCTTGGCACAATACCTATATTTGCAAAACCCTATAATGCAAGGGCAAAGGTCATCGAGCGGTGGTTCCAGGAATTCACCAACACATTCGAGCGCCTTCTTCCATCATATACCGGCTCATCCATAGAGGATAAACCAGCCCATCTATTGAGAAATGAAAAATTTCATAAAGCCCTTCATAAACAATATATTCCAACTATCGAAGAAACCATTGAGTTGATTGATATGTGGCATGATTTCTTACGCTCGCAACCATGCCCGCACGTGAAAGGCAAAACAATTGGAGAGGTCTTTGATGAGGGAGTTGGCAGCGGGGTTGATCCACATGAACTTGATGATCTCATGCTGAGTACGAAAATAGCCAATATCAGACAGCGAGGCATAAGATTTCTTGGCGCCGACTATTATGATGATGCTCTCTATGGATTAAGAGAACAGGTCATCATAAGATATAGTCTTTTTGACCTCGCATCCATTAAGGTCTATGCCTTGTCCGGCGAATTACTTTGCGAAGCAAAGAGAGTTGAAGACGTCCATCCAATTGCACGAGTATCAGGAACAAAGCTTGACATGGAAGCCCTTCAGAAAGCCCGCTCTCTCCAGGCAAATCTGCAAAAAAGAACCATAAAAGGCATTAAAGAGCTCGCTCGCATTGGAAAGTCAATTGAGATGGACTGGCAGCAGGTTATTAAAGCCGCGCCTTCTCTTCCAGAGAAGCTTGAAGCGGAAAACATAGAACTTCCAGGCATAGAAGAGCACATACCGGAAGAGGCATGCAGCCCTGTAAACCCGCAAGACGAAAACCCCGCCACCGCTCCCGAATCAGACAGGCCAGAAAGACCATTCTTCGGCCTCGATGCGATAAAAAGATACGAATGGCATCTGGCTAACGGGTTTGTTAGCCCAAGCGACTTTGTGTTCAAGGAGGAGTTTGAAAACTCTAATGATTTCAGGATGATTAAGCCTTTTTTAAAGATTCAAACAACAGAAACAACAAAAACAACAGAAACAATAAAGGAAGACGGAATAAATGTTTAGCCCTATATATGAAAAGATAAAGCAGGCAGAAAGCTATCCTTTTGATTCTAATATCGACATTCAAATAATCAATTTTTATAAGCAAAATATTCCATTTATAGGGGTGCCAAAGATTGATATGCCCCTTTATCGCTCATATTTTTTTGAGAATTACATCTGCATTTGCGGGCTTCATAATCTAACCCCGCGTGAGCATAACATATTGAAAAAAATAACAAATGAACCAGGGCACAAACCATATATCGAACACTATACTCTCTTTGAAAACAGGGTTGTTGCGGAGGGGAGCATCAATGCCGGGATATTTGCCCACATAATTTTTCATTTTCATCACAGGATAGCAAACAAATTCGTTTTGCTGGACTATATCAAAGAAATTTATGAATGAGGAGGGATTATGAAAAGAACATTTGTAAAGACGAGTAACGTCAACGCCTTTATTACAGCCATGTCAAGGCTACAAAAGAGGGAGGAAGGAATCCCTGGCATGGCGCTTGTATATGGCGAGCCAGGGGTTGGCAAGACCCGCACCGCCTTATGGTGGGGGCTTCAGAACGATGGGGTGTTTGTAAGGACAAAAAAGCTGATGACCGGTCGGTGGCTTCTTGAAGAGATTGTAGCAGAGCTCGGTGAGGCGCCCATGAGAAAAACATCTGATCTCTGGCGTCAGGCAGTGGAACAGCTCTTTGAAAGGCCACGGGCATTGTTTATTGATGAGGCGGACTATCTTGCTCACGATGCAAAAATCATCGAGACCCTGAGGGACCTATATGATACCACAGGAAGCCCGCTGGTGCTTATAGGCATGGACCAGGCAGATAAAAAACTAATGAGATTCAAGCATTTATATGACAGGTTTTCGGAAATAGTCAGATTCCATCCACTGACCGAAGAGGACGTAAGGATAATTGCAGAGAATATGTGTGAGACAAAACTCCATAACGATGCCATTTCATATATCCATAGCCAGGCTAACAGGTTCAGACGGGTGGTGGTGTGGATGTACAGGGCAGAGGCAGTTGCAAAGGTCAATAGCCTGAAAGAAGTTACAAGGGCGCATCTGGACGGAAAGAGGCAGTGATGAGAATAGAAATCATCGCGGCGTGTAAATCGTTTGGCACAAGCATTTATACAGTGAGCCAGGTCGCTGATATTGTAAAAGAAAATCGTTCCAGGGTGCGCCATGTCCTCTGGAAGCTTGAAAAAGAAGGCGCAATTGTGCGCTTTGCAGAAGGGGGGGCCACTCCAACCTTCAAAAAGGGCCGTCCAGGCAAAGAAATCACATACAGAAATACAAAAGAGCTATGGAAAGTTAAGCGCAAGACAGAAAAAAACGGTTGGGACAAGATGTGGAAGGCGATCAGGGCAATGAGAAGATTCACAAGATACGATCTCATTACGATATGCGATCAACATCCTGAAAACGTTGCCTTTTTTACAAAGCATTACAGAAAATTAGGATATATACAGCCGTCGAGGCATGGCGGGAGAGGCGTTGTATGGGCACTTATCAAGGATCCGGGGCCCGATAGGCCCATTGGCATAGAGGCACAGAGGAGCAAAGGCACTGAGGCACAGAGGCACAAAGGCATAGAGGGAGAAAAAGATGAATGAAATTGAGATATTAAAAAGAGAAATAGAGACAAAGGGCATAAAGCAGGTGGCATCTGAGTTGGGGGTTAGTGTTTCGTCTGTCAATCTGCTCGTTTCCGAAAAATATCCAGGGAATCTTGAAAATATGTTGAGGAGAATCAAAAAGATTTATGGAAACGGCGGCATCAATTGCCCCATTCTTGGTAAAATTACCCCTACAAAATGCGGTGAGAAGTGGAATCTTGCAAAGAAAATAGGCATGAAGGCGGGAAATCCAGAAACCTTAAGGCTATATAAAATGTGTCTTAACTGCTCTTTAAGGGGGCATTAAATGCCTATTACGATGAATAATATCGTACCCATAGGAGTTTACAGAAAAGAGAATATTTACGGGGGCTTCAAAATAGAGGCTGTTGATTCCTTCACAATGGGCCGAGCTATCAATCCCGAATCAAAAGACCCGGTATCTATGGTAAACAAAATCTATCAACGCCATAAGAAAGAATTTACCGACCAGGATACCTTTCTCGCCGAGGCGCCAATTGTTTACTTCAGGCGTGAAGATGTTGGGATGGAAGACGAGGAGATGCTGGGACAATTTGTCCCTGCATCTCCTTCAAAAACTTCTCAAACTGAATGTCATGTTTCTCAAACTGATGGAAAGTTTTCTCGGCTCATGAAAATGCGTTTTTTTACTCTTCCTTACGGGTACCAGAAGGTTCTTCTTTTTTCAAATAGCCCCCATAAGGTCGCCGCTATTTTGTGGTGCAACGATCTTATCGTAGCTCTGGCTATGGGTACGATGGAGAAGCCCCCTGCCTCGCTAATCGCCCTCATCAATGTCAAGCCCTGGACGCGTGGAATTAGGGCGAAGCGAATAGAAATCGGTGAGGCTATGGGCCTCAAGGGAGAGCTCAATTCCAAAGTTAGGCGCATGGTCAACAAACTAAAAGCAGGCAAACCCCTTGAAAAGCCAAGGGACGGCTATGTGCACGCACACAACAGGGAAAATCGGGAAAGGGCACTCAAAATGACAGAAGAAGGTATAACGCCCAACAGAATAGCCGACATCCTGGGTATTCCCCCGGCCAACGTTTACAACTGGACCAAGAAGCGAAAAAGGCAGGGCTATAATGGAGATTAATAATAGACAAAAAAAGCTAATTCACGTATTAACCGGTGCCTTAAAGATGCCGGATGAGGACTACCGGGGGTTGCTCAGGCGATGGTTTGATGTTGATACATGTCTGAAATTGAACTACGGACAGGCAGAAGTAATGATCCAAAGACTGCGCTATATTGCTGAAAAAACAGGCAAATGGAAGCACAGCGAGGGCAACAAAGCAAAATATGATGACCTTGGTGATAGAGAGGGCTTTGCATCGCCGAGACAGCTCCGAAAGATTGAGGCGATGTGGTGCGATGTCTCCTATCAACCCGACCAGGAAACAAAGCTCAGGGCGCTCAATAAATTCATATATGGGTTCTTTCACGTCTCAAATATACGATTTCTTGAGGACTGGCAGGCAAGGAAGATTATGCGGGCCCTTCAGGAGATGAAGGAGCACCCGGCAACAAGAAGGAGGCTGGCAATATGAGAACTACAGTGGTGAGTGATAAGTGGCAAGTGATGAGCGATGAGTCAAAAACAAAGAAACGAAAAATTTATAGGAGGTGAATATGGGTTGGATTATGGGAGGTTTAACAATAAGTTTTTTGGCTGCATGGTTTTTTGGAAGATTTGTATGGGCAGGAAACGGCAACAATGAAGATGAATATATACAGGCAATCCCCCTTGACAGAGGGGTATTGTGCATGAATTGCGAAACTATTTTTAGCGTAGAACAGCGGGCATGTCCTCGCTGTTGCAGTACAACATATATGAATATCGGGCTTGCATTAGGGGAAGAAGCCACAAAAAACCGTGTTGCTGATATGTTCGATACAAAACTTGAAACATGGCTGAAGACCCAAGAAACAATAAAAAAGGAGGAAAATCATGGCAACATTAGAAAAGATTGAAAAATTAACAAAGGAATATGCAGACGCACGCAGCAGCCTGGCAAATACTGTTCGGACGCTTGAGGCAAAGATTGAAACGATAAAACGCCAATATTTGCCAGCCATTAAGCGCCAGGTCGGCATCGCAAAAGAAAAAAAGGCAAATCTATTCTGCGCAATTGAAGAAAGTCCTGATCTTTTCGTCAAGCCAAGGACAGTAATTTTTGCAGGGATTAAAGTAGGTTACGAAAAAAGCAAAGGTAGAATCGAATGGGAAAGCGATGACCAGGTTGTGCGTCTTATAAAAAAGCACTTCCCCGACCAGGAAGAAGTTTTGATAAAAAGAATAGAAAAGCCAGTTAAAAAAGCCCTGGCAAATCTATCTGTGGCTGACCTCAAAAAGATAGGTGTTACCGTGGAAGAAACAGGCGATGTGATTATAATCAGGCCCACGGATTCAGAAGTGGATAAGTTGGTGGAGGCATTGCTCAAAGACAACGAAGAAGCGGAGGCAGCATGATAAAAAAGATGTCGATGACCTATGAGGGCACTATTTTAGAGGATTTTGCCAAAAAGGAATCAGCCTTAGCCCTTATTGCCCGGGAATATGATAGGGCGGCAGAGACGAACGGGACCTTTCATTCAGCCCACGAAGGCTATGCGGTGATTCTCGAAGAGCTTGACGAGTTGAAGGCCGAGGTATGGAGGAAAGCATCCAAGAGAGATACGGAGAAGATGAAAAAAGAGGCTGTCCAGGTGGGGGCCATGGCGCTTAGATTTATTGTTGATGTGATATGATGGTAAAAGAAAAATCACCAAACATCACCTGCCCTAAATGCGGTAGCACAAGCCTGTGCCGAGACGATGACAGGCAAAACGGGACCGAAGCTATTGCCTGTGTTACATGCGGATTCAGGATGTATAAAGGGATAAAGAGGAAAATGGGAATGGAAGATGAAGAGAATAAAGATACAGAGGCACAGAGGCACAAAGGCACAAAGGGAGAGAGGCACAAAGGGACAAAGGGGAACATGCGTCCATGTGAAAGATGTGGAAAATTATTCGAGGCATGGACACGGGCAAGACGCTGCCTTATTTGCAGGGTAATTGCGAAGAAGGAGTACGACCTTGAATATAATAGAAAATATCGTAAAGAAATTTAAAAAAGGGAGGAAGGTATGATAGAGATTCGACCAGAGGCAGTAATAATAGAAATGGGCATAGAGGAAGCAGACCTCTTGAGGTTTTATCTCTCGAAAAGCGTACTTAAATCCGACGGTGGCTACTCAAATCCATGTGCGGTGGAGGCCGAAAACGGAAATAAAGTAGCTATAAAAGCTATGAAATTGAGACAAGCCATTATTGGATGTTTAGATAATGCGCTTATTAAGGCAGTAGAAGATGCAGACGGGAGAAATTATTCTGTAAGGAAAATACTTTCCACATAAAGGGGAAAAGGACGAATCATATGGGAGATTGATGATGCAAATGGAACTTAATTTTTCTCCACAACTGAACTATGAGGAACGCCGCATATACCAGCTTTTGAAATATGGCCGTAGCAACGCAATATCTGTCAGGCAGATTGCGGAATCCACAGGCTATGATGATGTGCAGATAAGGAATACCATCAGGCATCTTATTTTAGACCATAATATTCTAATTGGGAGCGCTGTATCAAATCCACCTGGATTTTATATCCCCGAAACCAAAGAAGAGGTGGAGCAAGCAACAAAGTCCTTGCGGCACAGAGGAATATCAATATTGGTGCGGGCGGCGAAGCTGCAAAAACTCACGCTGGAAGAGATATTTAACCAGGGGAGATTGGAGTTTAAAGAGTCCGCAGGTCACGAGGTCTAAAATGAAGGAGATACAAAAGAACTCATTGGAATGGGTCAGGGAAGTCGGGATAGAAGACCTGCTGGACGGGGATTTGAAGCTTGTGTACGAGTGGTGCGGGCTTGATACACTCCTTACGCTTCTCACGCACTTTCCATCCATGAGCCTCTATATCTCTACAAAACCATTGACTGAGGCAAAGAAACGATATATCAGAAAACATTATAACAGGAAGAATATTAAAGAACTTTGTTCGCTGCTGGAGGTCTCAGAGCGATTTATCTATGATGCGGTCAGCGATTTAAGCCCTGTCGAAGCGAGGCAGGATAAATTATTTTGAAAAATTTTCTTGACATTTTTTTCAGGATGGGGGAAAATGGAGATGACCAGTATTCAAGGGGTTATCCCCAGCCTGATTTCGGGGAATTTTTATTTGGTGAAAACCCAGGTGTCCCCGGGACCGTAAGGACGGGGGTGGCCTCCTTGAAGCCACGGTCGCACCTGGGCTTTTTGTTAAGCCCGGAGACTAAAATTCAAGGAGGTGCCACATGGCACAATCAGCAGTACCAATGGTGTTTCAAGGGAATGGAGAAATCAGGTTTCACGAGATTCAAGGCGAGTTCTGTTTGACAGCAGAAGACATTGGGAGAGGGCTTGGCTATGAGTTTCCAGAAGAATCTATTAATAAGATAGCCCAAAGGCATGTTGATGAAATTGAGCCGTATAGACTGAAAGTCAATTTGACTTTCTACTATACCGAAGAAGGCATCTATATCATCTCCATGCTTGCCCGCACCGAAAAGGCAAAGGAGTTCAGGCAGAAGGTTGCCCGTCTCCTCAAAGACATCCGCCAGCGCAAGATGGA
The DNA here is from genome assembly GCA_002402795.1 of Deltaproteobacteria bacterium UBA4796. Taxonomy (GTDB): domain Bacteria; phylum Desulfobacterota; class Syntrophorhabdia; order Syntrophorhabdales; family Syntrophorhabdaceae; genus UBA8905. Next base: position 46,006 of record DHGO01000123.1, on the reverse strand, counting down.
GGCTATCCGCAAGGAGACTGCCATTGCCCTCATTGAATTTCAAAACTCGCTTTCCAAAAAACGCAACATGGACTGGGTAGAAAGACTCATCAAGTACCGCAGGCGGGGCCTCTATCAATGGGAAGTAGGCAAGCTCCTTGATTGCTCGAAAGACACGATTAAGAGGGCAGAGAATATGGTTAAAAAGGCCGGTCTCTGGGACATCCTCGTGCCACCTGCACGGACGAATCTGCCTGCAATCCCCAGGGAGGTACTGTGATGGATACAAAAGTGATGGATACAAAAGTAGACGTGCCCCTTGATTGGCTATCTGAAATAGACATGCGTCTTGATTGGCTGAAGGGCATTGCGGACTTGCTCATGTCCCAGGGCGAACTTGTGGACAGCTCGATATACCCGACAGCTGAATCCATTTCAAGCACAGGCTGGCTCATAGAAAATATAGTTGATGAGATAAAAGGCTATTCAGACATGCTCTCGGATGCAATCGCACAACGTACAACCCCCTAACCCGCCAACCCCCGCCTTCGGGCGGGGGTTTTTATTTCACCATATACTCCATAATCGCCCTTTTAATCGCCTCTAAAGCCCTATCATCGAGCTTTAAAAATGGTCTTGCAGGGATTTTTGATCCGGGATGATTGACAGACTTTACCGGGTGCTTCAGCCCCGGGAAAAAGAGCGCTGCCTTATGCCTTGGTTTGATGATATGTGCCTTTGTCTTCCCTCCGAGCTGATGTATTGCAGCATATTTCTTATTTGTTCCCACTATCGCAGAATTAGACGTTGCTCTCGAATTAATAGAACTTGCAAGCTGTCCGCTTGCCTGAAGAATCTTCCCTGGCCAATGGCCCTTCTTTTCACGCTGCATAATGGTGGCAGGCGACAGAGGTTTCCACTTCGGGCGCCCCTCTTCCTCGAAATTCTGCTCGACAGCATCATGCATGATTCCTGCTATGGCTCGCATCACAGGCGTCATATCCCCCATCTTCTGCTCAAGCCTCTTGAGAAGCTGGATTACGCCTTTATCGTCTACTTTAATATCAATCATGTCCCCAACTTCGCTATATCTTTATCGTATTTTGTTAAGTCAGGCTGCCAGGCTTCTTTCCCCGGGTTGTAGCTGAAGCCAGGGTCGGTCGGGATAGCACGGCCTGCCGGGTCACGGTATACGGCAACAGGCTTTGTCTCGCCTGTCTTTTTAGATACAATCGTATCCTGCCATTCAATTCTACCTTCAGCAGAGCTAATCTTCAATCCCCTATCCTTAATATTTTGTGGAGAGAGAGCACGAACACGACACCTGCAATTATATCCTAAGGGCGGATAATGTGTGTCCCAAAAAGGGTCGTCATAACGGAAAACCTTGCCATTTAAGGCAGCATGGGCAGGTCTTGTTACGGCATCCATTACCGCCACATACTGCCAGTAAGGTCTGTCATCAACATTATCAATCATTTCCTTATAGCGGCCTGCCATATAGGAAGTCTGCATATTGGTCTGGTAGATTGTGCGGAGTCTCCAGGGAGAACCAAGCTGTACCGCCTGAGCGCCTTCTTCGTCCCCCACATAAACCTTCCCCCACCATCCTTTAGCCTTGAGCCGTGGTTCAAGGTCTTTTTCAAAATCCTGAAACGTCCTGCCTTCATCAAGTGCTTTCTGCACCATGTCCCTGACGTCCTGAAGGATATCCATGCGCATTACCTTAGCCACAGTGAATGCCTTTGTGTGCGCCTCCTGCCATATATCATGCCAGTCCCATGAAAAGGCATAACCCTTTGATTTAAAATACTCTATCGCCCTTTCAGGCGGAAGCCCTATGGCATAAGATAAATCAGGTAATTTCTTCGCCATGTTTTATGCCTCTTGTTCTGCACTCAGCCTTCCCCATAGTTCGGAGACGAATATCGCCCTTGAAAGCATCTCTTCAAGTACTGATGCGTCCATATCAGGAAATGTTTCGACAAGATTTTCCATAATATCAGTATAGGATTCGCCCTTCTTGATAAGCTCTATAATGGGCTTTAAGATGCCTTCTGCCTGGTTTTGTAGTGTTTCAGGAGATATGCCGTCCATCGCATTATCGAGGGCTTTCTGGTCTGGAAATGGCGCCCTTCGATTCTCTGCAAACTGCTGTGGCTGTGGCTGAGGAATTGCGCCAATCTCTATATCATCTTCCTCAAGGCCGTATGCCTTCACAAAATAATTTTTTGTAAATCTTATGCCGGCCTCTGTGAGCGTTTTATCTCTTTGTGCCAGGTCAAGATCTACATCCTCCTCTTCCCACATAGAAAAGACAGGGGGCTCTCCTGAGCCGAAATTAATCTCAAATATCCATCGTATAAGTTCATTCAAGGTATTTGCTACCAGCTTTTTATCGCTGTCGACAATGTCCTGTCTTACCGCCATGTGAGACTGTGCGGCGGCATAGCTCCCGCCTTTGACTTCTGTTGTAAGATTCTGTCCAAGAATTGCGATTGACACCTCTGTCTTGCAAAATTCAAGCAGCCTCTCATATATATCAGCAGATGCGCTTTTGCCTGATGCCTCTTTAATCTCTACAGAAGAGTCATCAGGAATGACCGCCACAGCATCCTGAACCATATTTTCAAGCACGTCCGCAAGCGCGTCGGTCTCTTCCTTTGAAGTGCCTCTCGGTTTTTTGCCGATAAGATAGGGCATGCCGTATTTTTCAGTAAATATGACCCAGAACTTCATGCCCCCGCGCTTGAAGGTGATGGGCCAGAAGCACCGGGACAGCTCAGGAAATCCGTAAGGGTTCTGATATGTTGCACAATGTCTTGGAATGAGAAATTTTTTATCAGGAAGCTCTTCGCCATTGATATAATTATCTTTGGTTCTGAAACGGAGTTCATTCTCCTGGCTGAAAACAAACCATTCAGGCGGCTTGCCAACGACGTCCTTTGGAAGGATGTAATTTCCTGCCCTCTCCCACATCACTTCTATGGGCTGGTATCCAAAGAATACAGCATCGAGAATCGTATCAATAATATCGTTGATGGGCAAAGATTTGAAAAGGTCTTCAATAAGGCGCGTCTGTCTGGATTTTGCTTTTCCCCTGTCAATTCCCCATTCAAGAGATTTTACCCCTGCTTTCCTGCTTGATACGCATCCGCCCAGATGGCCATCCGATAAAAGCTCTTTGTATATCGTAATGTCTTTCCCCTGCTTTTTCAGCACAGGGTCAGGGTTGGGCAGATACATGCCCAGGGAATAAAAATCTATAGAGCGCTTCCTGGTAGCAATCTCCTCAGCAAATGTAGTTTTTTTCTCTGCAAGAGAGATATATTCCCGTTCATTGATCCATATCTTTTTTGTCATAAACCCTCCTGTCTTCCCGCGGGGAAGCCTTCTCTTTCCCGCAATCAGGGCATTTGTAGAACCAATAAAAAGTATCATGAGCGATTAGTTTCATAGTCCCTTTGCAGTTCCAGCACTCATTTTCTTTCATTGGTATCCTCTTAATATATTAGTTGATTCCCTTCTTTTCCTTGACGCTATATTTACTTCAATTGGCCCCGAATGAGGATTGTGAGCTGCATGCATGGCAAGGGCTGCTGCCCAGAAACGGTCAGCATGAGAATCATCAGTATTTGCCGCATCAAAACGGATATTGCCCGCCGAAGTGGTAATCTTCTTGACCGAATGAAGGTCTTCCCTTACCTCCGGCATGGCAGGAATATAGAGCTGTATATCTTCAATATATGTATATAGCGTATGGGCAAGATCAGACTTGACCTGATTGGTGAATGTTACGGGCTCCACCCTGAACTTGCCAAACCTATCCTGAGCCTCCTCAGCAAGCTGCATACCAAGCCCCGTCTCATCAATACAGCACCGCCTCATGGTGCGATGCTCAAGAATCTGATACAGAGCCTCTCTCTGTGCCTTGAATGTTGCCTTTTCAAGGACTTTATATATCCGCGTATAATAGACAAGCCCTAATTTTTCAACACCCCAGATGACCGTGAGGTTTCTCCTCCTGCCTATATCCACGCCTGCATAGAGGTCGCCGGTTATTGCATCGAGCGTGGTTAAAATGCCGTCACGCTCGCACTTATCAATCATTTCATATGTAAGAAAGGCAGCCGCTTCATCGACCGCAACACAGCAATATTCCTGAAGCCATGTATTTTCATCAAAGCAGTTATCATGCTGGTCCTTGAGCCATTCTTCTTTCTCTTTTTTTGTGGCTTTTTTCTTCAGAATTTTGTCAACAAGACCATCTTCAACTGCCTTATATATGTCAACTGTGTGGAGAGACCACTTGAGACGGCCCTTCTTGACGGCATCAACAAACTTGTAGAATTTGCATGACTTTCCATTATGTGTGGAAAGCACCCTTAATGGGAATCCCCAGGTAATGACAGGCCTTGCGGCTGACCACATCCTCTCCGGGTCTTCATGGTGTGCGAATTCATCAAGGATGACCTTCCCGCCCTTGCTCCTGAATGCCTTTGGGTTTGAGGAGAGGGCATGTATCTTTGTCCCGTTTGCAAATTCAATGATAAAAGTCTTGATATTGCGGTCAGAATCTATAACCACCTGGCCGAGAGATTTAGCGGCAACATTGAAGAGCCTTGTCCACTGCTCGCAATAACTGATATATTCCCTTGCAGCAGATTCATCAGCAGAAGAGAACCACACAGCAGGGACTTTGCCTCTTGCGCAATCTCTTACATCCTCATAAGATTGTACATATGTGGCGCCGATGCGGCGTGATTTTTCCCATACTTTTACAGGACTTTCATCCTTGAGCCAGGCAATCTGATAGGGAAGAAAATATTTTTCATCTTCTTTCATCTAATGCCTAAAATTTCACTTTCGATAATTTTCAGCACATCATCCGTAAGACCCTTTTTATCTTCCTCCCTTTCTTTCTTTGAAAGCACATCCTCATAGTCCTTTACCTTAATAATCAACGGCAGGAGCCTTGTAAAGGCATACATCCTGCCAGGGTCTACCCTCTCGCCATTTTCCATATCTTCCTTGATAGTTTTCATAAGCTTGCGGGCAAATTCATATAATTCTTCGTGAAATGCCTCTTTGCTTTTCAGATGCTGCATACGCTTGCCCTCCCAGTCCCCTTCATCCTTCCAGAGGCGGACAGTCTTTTCTGCAAGTCGCAGGCGGGAGGCAATCTCTGTGAGCGTGCACTGCTCGACCACATAAAGCCTTTCAGCCTCATTGAAATAGAGCTGTTTTTTAGCCATTTAAGTCTTCTTCCATATCGGTAATGCGATTCTTGAGAATAATCATCTCGTTGTAGATGGCATAGAGCCGCTTCATCGAGGCCTTTGCTTCGGGGATTTTTAATTTTGTAATATCATCTTCATAGGGGTTAAGCGTTGCTCTGATTGAGATAATCAGTCCTGATGCCTCAAGGTCTAATTCTTTCAGCCGGTGTTTGCAATCCGCAAGCTGTCCTTTCAACATCATAATTTCCTGATTCATTTCCCGCTCTCCTTTCGCGCCACAGGACAGAATTGGTTCTGGTCTATTTTTGTTTCCATACGCGCAAGGCAGGCCCCATGATATTCAAGAGTCTGAATAAAGCTCTGGAGTATTTCAAAATTGCGTTTTGCATGTTCATTCTGTGTATCGATAATGTCTGAGAAGAGTTTAACCTGGCTTTTGTGGTATATATAAAATATAACAAAGACAACCCCTGCCACGCCTAATTGTTTTAATATTTCTATAAAAAAGCTCGCATCTGGCATTTTTCCCCCTTATTGAATCAGGCTCCTTAGCCTTAGCCCGAAAGTCTATTATACTTTTAAAACTTTTCTGTTTAGAATTCTTCTGAAATAATCAGAAGAAATATATTTTTTATAGATATAGACTCATCGGAGAATGTTACAGGGCTCAAAAGAACAGGGAGCCAATCCCTGATTTTAGCACAGGAGGCTAATATGTGGTTTGAGATATTCAAGACAGGCACACATACAGATTCAGAAGGCGCAACAAGGACATGGACCGAGGCCGATCTTGATACTATTGTATCAAGATATGACCCATCGCAGCATGAAGCTCCGATAGTGATTGGCCACCCGAAAGACAATGCCCCTGCCTTTGGCTGGGTTGAAGCAATCAAGCGGGAAGGGGGGAGACTCCTCGCAAAGGCAAAAGATATAGTACCCGAATTCAAGGAGATGGTAAATAAAGGGCTTTTCAAAAAGCGTTCAGTGTCGCTGTATCCTGATCTGACCCTGCGTCATGTGGGATTTTTAGGCGCTATGCCGCCGGCAGTGAAGGGACTTGCGGACGTGCAGTTTTCCGAGGGCGATGCGATTTCAATTGAGTTTGATGAGTATCAAATGTCTCTGCTCGGCAACATTTTCCAGAGGCTCAGGGAATGGTTCATCGAAAAATTTGGCGCTGAAACTGCGGACCGTGTTGTAGGCCAGTGGGATATTGATGAGCTTAAGCGTTCTCAACCGACCGAAATAAAGGCTTTTGCCGAAGGCGACAGGGAAAAGGCAAAAAAGGCACAGGAGGCAAGAGCGAAAAAATATGGCATAGCCATCAAGGAAGGAGGAAATGTTACCAAACCATCAGAGTATGAAACAGTTCCAGATGATGAATTTGCTGACCCCGTGAATTATCGCTACCCGATTGATGAAGCCCATGTAAAGGCAGCCCTTTCGTACTGGGGCATGCCGAAAAACAGGGAACAATACACAACTGAGGAGGTGAAGGCTATCACTAAAAGGATACTCAGGGCAGCGAAAAAGGCAGGCATCGAAATAGATGAAGAAAAATGGAATTTTATAGAAAAGGAGGAAGATATGGACAAAATTGTGGAGCTTGAAGAAAAAATCAAGCAATTGGAAGGCTCTCTCTCTGAATATGCCGAGAAAGAAAAGGCAAAAGACGCGGAGCTTGCAGGGCTCAAACAGGCGCTTGAAAAGGAAATGGCAGAGAAAAGGCAGGCAGAATTCAATGCATTCTGCGATAGCCTTGTTACAGATGGCAGGCTTACCCCTGCTCAGAAACCGCTGGTTATGGACTTCATGGAAATCCTATCCGTGGTTACTGAGTATGAATTTGCTGAGGGAGACAGGAGGGTGAAAAAGTCACCGCTTGAAGCCTTTAAAGGGCTCTTGACTACCCTTCCCGTACAAGTGGAATTCAAGGAAATGGCAAGAAAGGATAAAGCCTCTTCCCTCACCGGCAAGGCAACAGAGAAAATCGAAGCCCTGATTCAGGACAAATTAAAAGCAGATAAGACTTTAAATTACAATGAAGCATTCACGCTGGTGCAGAAAGAGAACCTTCAGTTGGCAGAGGAATATGCCACAGAAATAAAAGGATAAGGAGGTATATAAAATGGCGAAAGAATTGCCCGTATTAAGAGAAAGTTATAAGGCTATTGAAGATTTAAGCAACGACCAGTACAGGTTTGTTGTGCTTACATCCACGGGGGTCAGGCGTCCCAACAGCGAGACAGAGATTTGCCTGGGGATTTTACAGAACGCACCTGCTGAAGGAGAAGCGGCTGTAGTAATGGAACTTGGAGTCAGCAAGCTCGAAATGAACGACGCAATTGGAGTTGGTTCCTGGGTAAAAGCAGAATACGTTGATGCTGCTGACGCAGGCAAGGGGAAAGATGCCTCTGCTGCCCTGGCTTATGCGCGGGCCTTTGTACTTGAAGCCGCAGACGCCGAAGATGACCTGGCAACGGTATTGCTGTGTGGCCCTGTCCCGGCTATTACCGCAGTTCCCTGGCAGCAGGCTACAGTCACCACAAAAAACACCGCGGATGCAGTAACGTATACAGCCGAGGAGTTACTTGGCGGTCTCATTCTCCGTGATCCGAGTGGGGCAAACCGTTCCGATGTAACCCCAACAGCAGAATCAATTGTTGCAGCCATTCAGGGTGTTGTTGCAAGCAGTTGCTTTGAATTTGAGATACGCAATACCGCAGACGGAGATGAGACGGTTACCCTGACCACCACCGATGCAAAGGTGACGCTCTCCGGCGATATGACCGTCAAGAGATACAACTCCAGAAGGTTTCTTGCTGTTGTAACCAATGCAGGTTCGGGCACCGAAGCAGTGACCATTTACAGCCTCGGCGTTTTGCCAAACAAAGCAACAGAAGCCCTCTACGGCGTAGTGGCGGCAGGAAGCCACACAACCACCGGTGGAGCTGCAACGGAAGACATCGAGGTGACAGGGATGCTCCAAACAGACGTGCCGATTGTCACTGTCCAGGATAACGGCACCAATAACGTGACGCTCCTTGAGTCGAAGGCAAAGGCAGGCGGAGGAAACATTACCTGCACGTTCTCCGGCAATCCGGGAGCAGATACGATCATAAACTACATTGTGCTCAGAGCACTCGCATAAAAAAAAGGAGGTAACAAAATATGCCAGATCCAATAGTAAAAGAACTTTTGATAGCTGGACCGTTACAAAATGTAAGCATCGCGTATCGGAATAAGAGCTACATAGCAGACAGAGTTTTCCCGATTCTCGACAGGGTTGATCCGAAGGCAAAGATAGCCAGGTACCTCAAGGGCTCCTGGTTCAGAGATGAAGCGGCTATCCGTGGACCCGGGGGGGAGGCCTCAAGAGGAACATACAAGGTTGACCTTCTATCGATTGCAACGAAGGAATATGCCTTTGCAAAAGAGGTGACCGATGAGGATAGAAGATTTGCCGCATCGCAGATGGCGCCGCCTCTTAAACCCGACCAGGACGCCATTGAATTCTGCGCCGACAAAATAGACCTCTCCAAGGAACGAAGGGTAGCAGCCATCGTAAAAGAAAGTTCCTGGATAGACGGCGCCGGCGCAGGCGGAGAAGATGCAGAAGGGCTATGGTCTCCTGTAGGAGATACAAACACTTTCCTTGCAGACATCGCCAAAGCTAAAAAGGCAATCCAGAGCAAGACAGGCGTGACCCCAAATGCGCTCCTGATAGATTATGCAACCTATGAGGCATTAAAGCAGGTCGCAGCTATTCTGGATAAAATCAAATATACCGAAAGAGGCGTCCTGACAAAGGATATTCTTGCCGCACTGCTTGACCTCGAAGAGGTAATCGTCGGTGAAGCTATCGTCAATACGGCAAAGGAAACTAAGGCAGGAACCGAATTCACCGCCTCTTATGTGTGGGAAGTTAATGCTGGTCACGGTATGGGATTTGTATATTACAGACCGGCATCTCCGGGGCTCAAAGTGCCTTCGGCAGGATACCAGGCAAGGGTTGCCTATGAAGATGGACAGCCTCGTCGTACCACAACATGGAGAGAACCATCCAGGCATCAGGATGTCTATGAAGTGGCTGAAGAGACGGACATTGTTCAGACCGGGGCTGACCTCGGCTATATGTTCAAGGATACCTTTGCAACATAAGGAGAATGGCGTAAATGTCCTACTGCACTATAGATGATATAAAAAGGATGCTACCTGAGCAGGATATCATCATGCTCACAAACGATGCATCCACAGGCACTGTAGATATGGATGTTGTTGCAGACGCCATTGCCTATGCAGACCAGCTCATAGATGGATATTTACGGGGGAGATATACGCTCCCCCTCTCCACTGTGCCATCCTTCTTAAAAAAGCTGTCCATTGACCTGGTCATTTTTTATCTCTATGGCAGACGGCCTGAAATTGAAAACGAAAATATTGGGAAGAAATATACAAATACCCTGAAAATACTGGAGCAGATTCAGGCTGGAAAAATTACCCTTGGCGATGCTGTTTCGGGGGAAGATTTGCCAGGCCCAGGCGAGTATAAATCGAACAAAACTTCAGACGATAGGATCTTCTCAAAAGATGTGCTTGATGGATACTGGAAATAGTGATTATTGATTGGCGATAGGTGATGGCTGAAAGGCAAAAAAAGGACATGAAAAAGGGCAGGAAAAAGGGCAAAAAATGTTAAAAAGCGATATGCCTCTATTTTCGCCATATTTTCGTTTTGAGAAGGGGTATTTTGAAAACAATAGTAATGTAGCCCCCCCATATAAAAAAATGCAATGTAGCGCATTTTGGAAGGGGGTAGAGATTGAGGACTTTTAAAGGGCTATTAAAGGGCTATTAAAGGGCTATTAATGACCATTTAAGGATTTTGAAAAAGGGCAAAAAATGTCTGAGACCAAAAAAAGCAGTTTTGAGGTTTTTGAGGGGTTGGATGATAAAAAATTGATGGCTTTATGTCTCTATGGAGAAGCGAGGGGCGAACCCCTTTCCGGGAAGATTGGAATTGCCTTCGTTATCATGAATCGCGTCAAAAAAAATGGCTGGTTTGGCTCAACAATTAAAAAGGTAATTTTGAAGCCGAAACAATTTTCCTGCTTCAACGAAAAAGACCCGAACAGAAGACGATTAATCATAATTGCTCAAAACTGGGATTATTTTTTCCAAAAAGATAAAGCGCTCAGGGAATGTTATTATGTTGCAGAAAAGGCGATTGAAGGAACTGCCTTTAAGGATAATGTCTTTGGCGCCACCCATTATAAGACTGCAAAATGTATAGCTTCCTGGGCAGATAAAATGAAATTGGTTGCCATCATCGGCAATCATGAATTCTATGCAGAGGAACAAACACACAAGGAGGTATAAATGGAAACTAAAGGGCTATTAACAAGCAAGACAATCTGGGGCGCAATCATAGCAATTGCAGCCACAGCCTTGAAAATTGCAGGCTACGATATAGGAGGCGACACAGAAGGTTTCGTCAACGACATCATTGCCCTTATCGGCGCAGGCATTGCAATCTATGGAAGGGTTAGGGCGGTCAAGAAGATAGAAGGCGTAAAGTAATCATGGACATTGCAGGCCTCTTAGGGATAGCGAAAATATCAGGTTGTTTCGGTATTGTTATCTTGATTGCTGTCTTCATCTTCTTTATCTACAAAAAAGGCAAAGAGACAGGCGCAAAGAAGAAAGAAGAGGAGATATATGAAGAAATGGAGGCGAGGCTCATTGAACTTACAAAGGAGCTTAATAGTCTTACTGATAACCCTAATGCTCCTTTCAGGGTGCGCAAGCCTGAGGGGAAGTGGGGCGAAATTAGAAAGACCAACCCTTGAATATGGCTGGCACTGCGGATTTACTGCCGAAGTAGATGAGAAAGAGCGGAGCTTGTGCTGTATGGTATACGAAGACATGCTAAAGCTTATGCAATATATGCTGATACTTGAGAACAGGTAACACAGGTAACAAGGGGGCTGAATGAACATAGCAGACATAGAAGATAAATTAATTTCAACCATTGAAGCATTGAAGGAAGATGGGATAAATTTGTTTACTTATGTAGGCTCTCTGGGAAGAAAAGGTCCACCAACTCCCCTTACGTATCCGTGCGCTCTCGTATATTTTGTTGGAGACAGTAACACAAGGTCAAAGCCCCGCCCTGTTTATACTCTTAATTTTGAGATAGTCATTATGTGCCGCAATCTATCTCTAAGGCCAGAAGAGCAGGCAGCCCGTGATTCCTATGTCTTGCTTGAAGCAGTTGAGCAGGCGATAAATGGCAAGAGATTAGGTATAGATGATATTGAACCATGGACCTGTATGTCCAGAGATTTTGTGGATTATGACAATGGATTAATTACATACAGCATCAAGATACAGACAAGGCGCTATCTTAGTGTGCCTGTCCCTGATTAAAAGTAAGGAGAAAAAGGAGGTAACATGGAAGATAGATGGAATACAGGCGAAACAAAATATATCGTTGATGGTAAAGAGATGACAGAAGAGGAATATAAGAATTACAAGGCAAAAACAAAAAAACAGGATAAAAAGGAGGTAACAAATGATAGAGGCGAGAACACAATTAGCAGCAAAAATTGAAGGAACCGAAGGACAGGCAGAGGCCCTTACCAAAACAGAAGCCTTTCTTGCGGCTAATTTTAAATTTACGCCAGATACTCCAGCGGGAGAAAGGCCAAATGTATCAGCATCCTTATCCCCCTGGGCACCCATACCTGGCGCAAGGTCTGCAAAGATGGAATTTGATGTTGAGCTTAAAGGCTCAGGAACTAAAGGCACAGCCCCGGCATTGGGCGCGTTATTGAAGGCATGTGGATTTGGCGAAACCGTTTCGGCAAACACATCAGTTACATATAAACCTGCCTCCACAAGCATAAGTTCTATTACCATCGCATCGTATGAAGACGGGATTATGAAAAAGATATGGGGGGCGAGGGGGAACGTAAGCCTTAAATTAGAAGATGGCGCCCCTGGATGGCTGCATTTTGAATTCACAGGCGCTGATTTCTCTGTTACAGATGTAACTATGCTTGCAGATGTAACCTATGAATCCACAAAGCCCATTGCCTTTCTTGCTGCAACATTGACGATTGATTCCTATTCCGCCTTAATCGGCGCCCTCGAAATTAATATGAATAATGCAGTGGCCCTGAGAAAAGACATAAATAGCGCAAGCGGTTATAAGAGCGCAGTCATCACAAATAGAAAACCATCCATGACAATAGACCCTGAAGCTGTGCTTGTGGCTACATATGATTTCTATGGGAAGCTGCGTTCAGGCAATGAAGGCGCCCTCAGCCTTGCTTTAACGGGCTCGGCAGGAAACGTCTGCACCATCACAGCGCCTAAAGTTCAATATACAGCTATTTCTGATGATGTCAAAGAAGGGCTAAGAAATCTCGGAATTACCTGCCAGCTCAATAGAAATGCAGGAGATGATGAACTTTCAATAGTATTTACATAAGAAATTCGGAGGGACTATGAAATATGTATATGAAATTAATGGAAAGAGATGGATACTGAAGCCTCTTGTCATAGGACAGATCAAACAGTTAACACATGCTATAGGTCATCTAAAAATTCCAGGCAATATTGATATACCAGAATTAGTTTCCCTTCTTGCAGAAGAACTTCCTGGCGTGTTTGCAATTATCTTGACCCCAGAGGGGATGAGGCTAAAAGATAAAGACATCAATGCCCTGTCCGAAGAGTTTGAAGAAGCGGTCAATATAGAAACTGCAATTCAGATAGTAGAAGATTTTTTCGACTTGAACCCGATAGCCTCAGTTTTGGAGAGGCTGACCGGGGCAATCGTAAAGATACAGAGTCAGGCGATTCAATCATCGATGAGTTCGTCTGTTTTCTCGCAGGAGGAGACATCACAAAAAGAGACGAAATCGAATGGGGATATACCTTCAGAGAATGCGAAAAATATGTCGAGTACAGAAGACGGGATGTAATATTCAGAGAGGGAGTGATAGGGTTTTTTGTGAAGGAAGATAAAGGACAGAAGGAAAAGCATAAAAGATGCCACCATCCGGATGTGTGTGCAATATGCCGAAAGGAATGTGAGGACAGGATAACGCATGGCTGACAATAAAGTACAGCTTACAATTACCGCAATTAACAACACTAAACAGGCATTCCAAAGCGTCTCTGGCGAAATGCAAAGGCTTTCTGGTGTAAATGCCAGCGTTGTCTCCAGCATAAAAAGCCATTGGCTCGGATTGACAGCCACAATAGCAAGCGCAATGGCTGCTGTCTATAAAGCATTGGATATAGCCACACTATCCGCAAGAGTAGAAACCCTTGGTATTGTCATGGGTGTTGTGGGAAGAAATGCAGGATATTCGCAGGAAGAGGTTGCAGCCTTTTCTGAAGAAGTCCGAAAAATGGGGATTACGACACAGGAATCGAGGGAAAGCATTATTCGCATGGCACAGGCGCACCTTGACCTTACAAAGGCATCTGAACTGGCTCGTGTTGCCCAGGACGCGGCTGTGATAGGCAACGTTAACTCTTCTGAAGCCTTAGAGCGCATGGTATACGGCATCCAATCTGCTCAAGTAGAAATGCTCCGAACCATAGGCATCAATGTCAATTTTGAAAATGCTTATGCCAGAGCTGCTGAACAGATGGGGAAGACTACAGAAGCTCTGACAGAGAATGAAAAGGCTCAGATACGCATGAATGCTGTCCTGGAAAGGGGCAAGGATATACAGGGCGCATATGAAGCCGCTATGGAGACAACAGGGAAACAGCTTACATCGCTTCCAAGATATATCGAAGAGGTAAAACTAAAATTAGGCGACATGATCTCCCCTGCGTTAGGGGTTGTGGTGAGTGAATTTACGGAAAGTCTAAAGGTACTGGATAGGCAACTTGCAGACATGTCCAGGTCGGGAGTTTCATCAGAGTGGGCATTTGAGCTTGCAGATTCAGTCAGAGGTGCGATTGCAATATTGGTAGCGTTCAGTATGGTTCTTGATAAGGTAGGAGGGACGCTGACGACCATAGGTTATGTTGTTTCGGGCGGTCCCTTCACATCGTTTGGCAAGCGGATGGATGAATTGAACAAAACGCTTGAAGCCCGATACAAAGCCTCGGAGCAATATTTAAGCGATATGGGCACGCGTGCTATCCAGAGTGCGGCAGGCCAGACTGCCAGGCTTACAAACACTATAGCGCCTACTGGGAAAAAAGATATTGACGCAGTGAAAAACAACCTGAAGAAGCTTGGTGAAGAGTGGGGAAAAACCAGGCGCGATCTTCAAACTGATATTTCAAAAGCAGGGCTTGATGAATTTGATCAGAAAGTGCTTGAAATTACAAATAAAGCAGAGGATATGAAACAAAAGTTTAAAAATATTCCTGGCACAATATCAGAAATTAATACCTGGTTACAAAAGATGACAGAACAGGTTCAATGGGAAAAACAGTGGAAGGAATATGAAGAATATTTAAAAAAACGGGAGGAAGGAGAGAAAAGATATACAGCGCTTGCGAACGAACTCGAAACATCTACAGCTGATGAAAGACTGAATAGAATTCAAAAAAGCATTCAGGAAGAAACAAAATTGACGCAAGAACTTCTTGAGATATGGCAAACAACTGAAATGTCATATGAGGAATACCAAAATCGCCTTACGGAAATAGAAGAAAAAGGCGCTCGCGAAAGAGAAAAGATTAATGAGGACTATAATCTCGCCATTCTTGAATCTGAATCCAGACGCCGGCTTGCCATCCTTGACATGGCTGAAAAGGAGATGTTTTTATCAAAAACGGACATTACAAAAGGTCGTATTGCAGAATATCAAAAGCTTCTTACATATTACGAATCAATAAGGGATCGTGCGATAGAGATTGGAGACATTACAGCAAGGATTCAGGCAGAGGATAAGATCAGTGATATAAATACTCATCTTAACGAACTCAATCTAACCCTGACAGAGCTGACAGGTACATTTGCCGAAGGCGCCTTAAGGGGGTTCAACGAATTTCTCTATAACTTGAATTCAACATTCCAAACCGCAAAAGAGATTGCGAAAGAAACCGCAGAGGCTATGGAACAGGCATTTACTGATTTTTTCTTTGATGCATTTGATGCAAAATTGAAAGACCTATCTGATTATATAGAAAGTTTTTCAAAAAGTGTCCGAAGGGCGATAGCAAGCGCATTAGGTCAGCAGGTATCAGGTGCGATTATAGGCGGTATAAGCGGCCTTTTTGGCGCAACAGGTGCAACAGGTGCATCCAATGCCGCTGCGTATGAAAGTTTTGGAAAGACCTTTTCATTTCTTGCCCCCGCTCATCACAAAGGTGGTGTAATAGGCCATGATAATCCAACTTTCTATAGGATTGTTTCTAATTTTGCCTTTGCTCATGCCCCCCGCCATCATACTGGCCTGGCCTCGGATGAATATGCAGCCATCCTGCAAAAAGGCGAATCAATCTTTACCAAGAACCAGATGAAGGCTTTAGGTCTCATGGCACGTGGAGCAAGCCCTATGAATGTGAAGGTTGAATTAAAGAATGAATCAGGCACAAGGCTTGAGATAGATGAAAATCCTGATGTCAAGTTTGACCTTGACCAGCTTGTCATATCTACCGTTGTTCGTAAGGTCAAAGAGGATAAACAATTTAGGAATTTTCTACAAACAGGAGGCAAATCATGAGCGGCGTGCTTGATAATATAGAATATGAATTGCCCATAATTCCATTTGGTGGGTATAAAGTTACGAAGGTTATGCCTAAGGTAAGGCTTCGCACGCCAGCGGGCTATATACAGCAAAGAGAGCAATCCCCAACAGTACAATATAAAATACAGATAGAATTTGAGATGCTTACAGATGCAGAAAAGAACCTTCTGGCCGCCTTTATCGATGAGTATAAATCAGAGACTTTCTATTTTATTTTTCCTACATCTATGAAACCAAAACCAGATGGTAAGATATATCCGATTGGCATCCTGTGTCTTATAACCAGTGATGAAATGGCAGAGGACCCCAAACATCCTGGTTTCCTATGGACATGCAGCCTTACCTTTGAATCCATGGGTTCAGAAGTCGTTGGGACACCTCCAACGGATTAAAAAAGGAAAAATATGCCACGCACAATTCCAGACAATGAGCACCTCAAATTCAATAAGCCATCCACATGGGTTGCATTATTTGAAA
The DNA here is from genome assembly GCA_002402795.1 of Deltaproteobacteria bacterium UBA4796. GTDB lineage: Bacteria > Desulfobacterota > Syntrophorhabdia > Syntrophorhabdales > Syntrophorhabdaceae > UBA8905. Next base: position 29,577 of record DHGO01000123.1, on the reverse strand, counting down.
TCACCCTTGATGATGGCACATATTATCTTAGTCCAAACCCTGAAGAAATTGAAGTCAATGGCAATATATATATACCTTTCCCTGTGATGCTTGAGGAGCTTCGGGAAGATTCAAGCGGCCAGGTTTCAACAATGAGGCTGATAATCTCGAACATAGAAGGAATGCTTTCCGATAAATTCAAAACCTCCCGCGAGGTAGAAGGATACTCTGTAACCTTCAAACAATACAGCATTGAGAACGATACAATAATTTATGAAGAGACCCTTGAGATCATAGGGATAGATGATATTTCAGAACAGTCAATTGCCCTGAGCGTCGGTATATTCAATCCATTTCTTGCAAAGCTATTGCATGAAAAATTCATTACTGATTTCTGCTGGAACCGCTATAAAGGCAAGGGCTGCTGGATTCAAAAGTCAGACGGCACATATATTCAGCCCGTAGGATTTGTAGCAGGCAGTCCGGATACATGCAATCATAATAGAGTGGACTGTAAAAGGCACGGGAATGTCTTGAGATTGAACTCTTTTCCCGGCATACCGGGAGGCGTGGGCTATGTATAGACGTGAAATCATAGCCGAAACACATAAAGATTGGGCAAATCTCATAGGCATATCTTATGCCTTGGGCGGCCAGGCCCGCTCAAAAGGCTTGAACTGCTATGGTCTTGTCCGTGAGGTCTATAAAGGCATTAATATTACCCTTCCAATAAGAAATGAAATGGAATTATCTGCCGAATTGGTTCAAAAGGAAGGAGCAAACTGGGAAAAGATTGTTAATCCTGAACCATATGCGGTTGCCCTGATGCGCTCTAATATAGGGTTGCATCTTGGAGTAATTACGCCTGATATGCAGCTTTTGCGATGTGATGAAAATAAAGGAGTAGTCTTATCAAAACTAAAAAAATATGATCATGTAATAATCTCTTTTTATCGATATAAGGCAGACGGAGGAGAAATACTTCCTATAGCAGGCGGTGGAAGTGTTGGCAGGGCAATTGGCGGACTTCTTACTGCTGTTGCTGCCTTTGTTTTTCCACCCATGCTGGCTGGTGCAGGCATTGCAGGATGGGCAAACCTTGCAAGCCTTGGAGGCTGGGCGCTTGCAGGCGCCATAGGCGCATCTATGGCAATATCGATTGTTGGCAGCATGGTTGTTGATTCGCTTTTTCCTATACCATCCCCTGAAATGCCTTCCCTCTCAGGCTGGGATAACAACCTCAAGGATTCGCGCCATTATACCTGGGATGGCGTTGTTAACGACCATCGACCTGGACTTGCAAAGCCCTGGCTATTCGGGACAATGAAAGTGGGCGGACAGATTATATCCGAGCATGTATCGTACGATGCAAACAATAATGAATATCTGAATATGCTTATATGTCCTGTAGCGCATCGCATTACAAGATTTGACGATGTTTGTATTAATGATACAGAAAGTCAATATTATGGCCAGGTACAGGTTGCTTTGCGCCCTGGAGATGATGAGCAGACCATTATCGATACATTCAGAAAAATATATACTCAATATTTATCGGGCGCTAAAGTCCAATATGATGCCAGCGCAGATAACCCCACAAATTATATTGCATTCACATCGAAAAAAGACATCACAGGTTGCAGATTAGTTATATCTGCGCCTCGTGGTCTATACGAAATAGTAGGCAGTTCTCCGCAGGCGAGAGATGTTGTCTTTCGTATTCAATATAAAAAACATACTGAAGAGACATGGAATCTCGTCCTGGGTGATTTTTCATGGCAAGCTGGGAATGTCACAGATAATACATCAGGATTTTCAGGAAGAATCTGGAGGGGCTTTGACACAAATATAGATACAAATGCAATCAGATTTCGTTTGATTAGTTATCATACAATTGACGAGACTACAACCTTCACGTGGTCTCGCTATAGAGTCTATTACCGCAGAGAAGGAGCATCTTCCTGGATATTGCATGGGACCTATGAGGTTGGCGCTTGTTACTATGGATATTTGGCAGACGGTTCATGGGATATTGTCATATCAGGACTTGCGACCGGCAAATATCAAGTGCGAATTGATTGGGCAAATGATTGTTGTACGAATCCGTATGGTACACATAATATTAACGCCTTCGCAATAGATACTCTCTATCTCTCAGTACAGGCGCAATCAGTCACCATTAGCGGCAATGCCTCAAATCCACTTGAGGCGGTAACAAAGATAATTGAATTGTTGGACTTAGAAGAAGATACATATAACTTTAGAATATGGCGCACAACCGTAGACCAGACATCCATTTATTGGTGTGATGACATATTCCTGAAGACTTATTCTGAAATCATAACCGATGAACTTGCATATCCAAATCACGCCCTGATTGGCGTCTCCGCTATGGCAACAGATAGATTGTCAGGTTCACGTCCTAAAATCACTGCCATCGGCATAGGACAGCCCCTTTCAGTCCCACCAGTAGGGGATAGATATGATACAACGGTCTATGCCGATGAAGGTATAGTAACAGGCACAGGTAATACGATTAATAATATCCTTGTGGACGGTATGAGAAAGATTCTCATCGATGCACAACTTCCTAACCCATCCGCACCGTCAATTTTTTACTATTGGCTTGTGCGAATGGATTCGCCTGGTTTTGCACAGCCCGATAGGCTGCTCACAAAATATTTCAACCGTGTTCACACCTGGGAGATCGTCGGCGCAAGAACAAGGTTATATTTGCAGTCAACGGAAGAAATACCAGCGGATACGCAGGTTATGGTCTTTTATGAAAACTATGCGCCCACGGATAGCTATGCCTGGACAATCGCAAAAGTATTAATTGAAGGCTCTCATGGCAGGATTACCTCAAATCATATTGATTGGGAATCATTCGCGGAACTTGATGCAGATTGCAATGAACTTGTAGATGGCGAACAGCGCCATAAATTCGATGCAGTGATTGATTTTAGCGAAGATTTATGGGGGTTGGTAACAAGAATAGTACAGCAGGCATCAGCTCAGATTATCCCATATGGAGATAAATATAAAATCATTATAGATAAGCCGGTTAGCTCACCTGCCCAGGTATTCGGTGAAGGGAACACCAAAAATGTCCATGTCTATCCAATACCGCAACGGGACAGGGCAAATGTGCTTGTGGTTGCCTATCTGGATGAAAATTTGAATTATGATGAAAAAACAATAAGTGAAGAAGATATACAATCCGGAGAATATCCAATCGTGAAAACCCTCTCTCCGCTTGTGGGCATTACACGTGAATCAGAGGCAAGAAGATATTTGCGACGACTCCTTAAGTATAACCGCTATATTGACCATGAGATAGAATTTGACGCAGGCAGTGAATCCATTGAGGTTGAAGTTGGCAATTGTTTTGCCTTCCAATCACAGGTTAATGATTTTGCTTTCAGTGGAAGGATACTGGGCACAAATGATGCAGGAGATAAGGTTATACTCGACAAATCGATTGAAATAGAAAGCGGTGTTACATACCGCCTTCGTGTATGGGGGGCTGATGGGGTTGTCTATACCTGGGAAGGTGTGCTTACGGGTTACAGCATTACGGAAGTTCCAAAACCGACAGGGTTAACAATAGATAATAATAAACCTTATGAATGCAATTATATCCTCGCTAAAACGAGCGAAATCAACACGATATACAGGACAAAAAGCATTAAACGAAGCGCTGAGACGATGTTCTCAACAATCAGAGGAATAGTATATCGTGATGAAGTATATTCCTAAAAGGAGGTAATTATGCCTGATATATTTCCTAACACAGTTTTATATGTCCTGTTTGATGAACGCATTAATAATATCCATGATAAGAATGCTAATGCGCATCAGACACAAAACATCCAGGACCCATCATCACATAATACGGGCCGTGTAGGTAGTCCTTCAAAGGCATATGCACAGGGCGCATTTATGCAGATATTTTTAGGAGGAGTAGGCAAGACTACATGGCCCTCGGCAGTGCCTGGAAGTAATGGAGAAGTGTTTATGACCGGGGCGGTAACGCTCGATGGGCAGAATGGTGCAACTGTAACACATAATAAGGGGGATACGAACTATCTCATCAAGGTAATGCCTAAAGATATGAAACTTGGTATGATTGGAGAAATATCTGTCGTCAAATCTGCAAATACATGTGTCATCTATAACAGCGGAATCGGTGGTATTACAGCAGATATTGAGCTATCCAACATAGCATAAAGGGGGTATAAATGCTTAAATTAAGTGGCTCTAAATTGCAACTTGATGGATTTGAATGTGAGAAGGGCATAGTTTCTGCACAGGAAATTGACTTATCGTTATATCAAGGTCAGATGGTGCGGATATATCTTGATAATGATTTAAAACTGGTTGTGAACCCCATGTATGACTGTTATTGGCATCTATGCGAGATGGAAATCCCTTATCCTAAAGCTGATATTAACATTAATGAAAAATCAGGTGAAGAGATTAGAAGCGAACCTGAACCGTTGGATTTAAATAAAATAAAAATAAGATATTTTGATTTACCAAAGGAGGCATGATGAAGGTAAAAGACTTGATAGAAAAATTGAAGAAATGTAATCAAGACGCTCCTGTTATTACGAGGGATTCTGAATTGAATGGATTTTTTGAACTGAAAGTATGCCAGCCCATAAAGGTATGCCTCGTGCCTGAAGAGTATAAAAAAACAGATAAATTTATAGGCGAGTATGCAAACGAAGATTGGCTGTCTTTTTGCATACCTGAAAATCAAATAGAGGCAGTTTTGATTGATTTAGAAGAATATAAGGAGGCATAGACATGGCAATAGTTAAAAGAAATAGCTTATGGATAAGAGAGCAGATGAGTAAGTTTGATACCTTTATCGGTATTTTCGTTGACGTAGACGGCTTCTATTCCTACATGAAGTGGATACCCCCATTCACTGCTTGTAGGGCATTGACTGATAATGCAAAAGTTGCTACTCCATCAGGCACGGTAGGGGACTTCTTCCATCCTGAACAGATTCAAACTGGATGGACAGAAAACACAGATTATGAGGTTCTTGGAAAAAGGCTACGCTTGACATCAGGGGCACTTACTGTTGGCAGGCATTATAGGATTGAGGAACTTAAAGCTGATGATGACTTCACAAATGTAGGTGCGCCACAAAATGCCTCTGGACAGTGCTTTATAGCTACAGGTGATACTCCTACTCATTGGGAACACTCTTCTGTCTTATGGGAGAATGAGATGGGAGGGTATTGGGTTGACATGTATCTATGCTCAAGCAGTAATGCTACAATGATAGCTGCTGGGGATGTATGCAATGGGAGTGACACAGGAAGAAAATGTTATATTAGCCAGCCCTTGAAAGTGCCGAGGGTAGCCCAGACAATCGCTCATTTCAGACAATATCTAAAGTCCCGTTTTGATAAAGGTGGATTTTTGCATTTAGGACAAGGAGCGGCTTATGAAGGTTGGGCAGGCAAAGGTGGATTGATGACTGACGCACACTGGAATGAGTTGTGGCTGTGGACACGTATCAATCGTTGGCTATTGAGAGGCAACACCAATGGTTACAATGCCTCTAACCATATCCCGCAGTGGCATCTTGACCCTAACGATATAGGGCTAAAAGACCCCACGCTGGACGCTGCTTGGGGTGGCTCCCTTGCAGGTGGGGGGAGCAAACTATGGGAAATTCCTGTAAGCGATTTTTGTGGAAACCGATGGGAATTTGCTGACGGATTGAGATTGAATGCCAATGGTATATATACTGCCTTGAAAACAGTAAATCCTTTTACAGATCCAACAGATGGATACGGACATGCATCATTCGTAGATACAGGACTGACTGTCGATGGTGTTACATCAGGGCAAAGCGTGGCATCTCTACGCACTGAAAACCTGCTAAAAAAACATGGAATCCCTGCAAGCACTGTGCCCTCTGGTCAAGGAGGATTCGATGGTCAGGGGTTTTGGTATGTCGCTACCGATGAAAGAATATCCCTTCGCGGGGGCAACTGTGACTCCGGTGCTCGGTGCCCTGGCGCGTTGGCCTTGATCAACGCGCCCTCGGACTACGCCTGGTACATCGGTGCCCGCGCAGTACTTGTACCCTGAGCCCTGGTAACTGAAACCTGACCCCCGCCCGAAAGGGTGGGGGTCAGGGGTGAGCATACATGATATAGATTAGTTAAAGACCAGCGGACAGTAGTTCAGGGAGAAAGCCCTCCCTTAACCATCCCATGCTACGAGATGACGGGATAACCCGCTACCATCCGCCGCCTATTCCCCGACCGAGATCTGGGCAGCTAAAGTGTAGCAAGAAAATCCCACAAAATCAATGTAACGAAGGAGGGTTTTCCATGAAAAGTTTTTTAAGTTATCTCGGGGGGAAATCATTACTGGCAAACAAAATTATCCCGCTTGTGCCGCAGCACACATGCTATTGTGAAGTTTTTGCCGGCGCTGCCTGGCTCCTCTTCAAAAAGGAAGAATCGGAAATTGAGACCATTAATGACATTAATTCTAATCTGGTTACCCTCTATCGGGTAATAAAAAATCATCTTGAGGAGTTCATTCGTTACTTAAAGTGGATCCTCGTGGCCAGAGATGAATTTGAACGCTTTAAAGTCGAAAATCCTGACTCGCTCACTGACATCCAAAAAGCCGTAAGGTTTTACTACTTGCTCAAAAATGGCTATTCCAGCCGGATCGACAACTTCTCGTTTTCTATTAACACCACCAGACGTTCGAATTTCAATCTTCTCCGGGTTGAAGAGGAACTTTCAGCGGCACATCTAAGACTCTCCAGGGTCTACATAGAAAATATGCGTTATGAAAAATTTATTGAACGTTTTGACCGCTCACACACCTTTTTCTACCTCGACCCTCCCTATTATAAACGCGAGGATTGGTATGGTAAGGGAATTTTTCATAGAGATGATTTTGCTAAGCTTAGAAATATTCTAAATGCCATTCAGGGTAAATTTATCATGTCCATTAACGATACACCTGAAATCAGGGAGACTTACAAAGAATTTGCCATCGAAGAGGTCACTACTACATATTCATGCGCGGGTGCAAGCAATAAGGTCAGAGCTACCGAACTCCTGATCATGAATTTTACCCCAAAAAATACTTAAATAACTTGACAGCTCTCTTTTGTCGGTGCTAATAATCAATGGGTATGGAACCGCTTATTGTTAAACAAAAACATGAAGACATGATGAAATATGGGTATATCTGCCTAAAGCAGTTCCCAAAAAGTGAGCGGCATACCCTATCGGCAGAGATACGCCTCACAATGTACGAGATCGATAAGCTGATAATCAGGTCGCAAAAGAAATATTTTAAAAAAACAACCCTACAGGATTTGGATATCGAGATCGCTCACTTAAAGACAAAGATACGCCTGGCAAAGGAACTGGGATTTCTCCCCTTTAATAAATACGAAAACTGGGAGAAAATGGTTATCGAGCTGGGCAAGATGGTGGGTGGATGGATCAAGAAGATTTCAGGGTCATAGCTGGAAACCTTCGCGGGGGCAACTGTAACAACGGTGCTCAATGCCCTGGCGCGTTGAACTTGAACAACACGCCGTCGAACTACAACTGGAACATCGGTGCCCGCGCAGCACAGATATCGGGAGAAGCTTAATAGGCATTGCCTATTAAGACAGTCCATAATCTGTACAGGTTATGATCCTTGTCGCATCCGCATGGATCGGCAAAAATAAAAATGCTGCCCAGGTGGTTAGTAGGGAGTCCCGAAAGCCATCTGGAGCGGCGGCAATATAATGAGGAGATATGGTAACCTATATGAAAAGATTTGTGATTTAGAGAACCTTAACCTTGCCCTTTATAAGGTTTCAAAGGGCAGACGGTACTACGGAGATATCCTTCAATATAAGGATGCCCTGGAAGAAAACTTAATTAACCTTCAAGGGGAGCTGATTAATAAAACTTATACCCCGAGTCCATACCGGACATTTACCCTCTACGAGCCGAAAAAAAGGATTATTTATGTATCACCAATTAAAGACCGGATAGTCCATCATGCAATCATGAACATCGTGGAGCCAATTTGGAATAGCTTCTTTATTTATGACTCATACGCATGTAGAATAAATAAGGGTACCCATGCGGGAGTCACGAGAACCGTTGAATTTCTGAGAAGGTCACAGCAAGAATGGGGGAAGGTCTATTGTTTAAAATGCGATGTAACAAAATTTTTTCCTTCCATTAACCATCATATAATGCTACGGATCATCGCTCAAAAAATAAAATGTAAAGAAACCATGTGGCTCTTTAATCGGATTGTTTTTAATAATACGTTTGATAGGGACGATCCTGAATCAAAGAACATGCCCATTGGTAATCTAATCTCCCAGTGGGGCGCCAATCTTTATTTGAATGAGCTGGATCAATACATAAAACATGTTTTAAAGGTGAAATATTACATCAGATATATGGATGATTTTCTTATATTTAATGGAGATCATAAAGAACTGCACCGTCTTAAAAGAGAAATATCTCTGTTTCTGAACAGTCATCTTAAGCTCAACCTTAACCCTAAGAGCGATATCTACCCTGTGAGTCGAGGTATTGATTTTCTGGGCTATAGAATATGGCATAATAATATACTTTTACGAAAGAGCAGTCTTATTCGCGCCACAAAGCGTTTTAAAAGGTTTTCAAAGGCATATAAAGAGGGATTAATTAATCTTTCCGATGTAAGATGCTCATTATCATCATGGTTGGGACACTGTCAACATGCTAATGTAAAAAGAGGAGCAAATCTGTGTTTGAAATACCTAATTTTGAGCGGTAAAATTTCTCAAACTACCTGTTAACTTTTTCTCAAACTCCTGTTACTTTTTCTCAAATTAGGTGTTAAGTTATACCACTCCCTCATTTACATCCTTCGGAGCAGGCCTGAACTGTATATCCAAATGCCTGGGACGAGAATCGAACTCGTACAGAGCTTGCGCCCCGAGGGATTTTAAGTCCCTTGCGTCTGCCTATTCCGCCACCCAGGCATACTCTTTTTATAATAGGAAAGCTATCATGTGTCAATAGTAAATGAGCCCCTCATTCATGAATAATGGTTATGAACAAAAGGGCTCAAAAAACTTAGCGTAAAATCTGTTTAAGGCAGGTCAATCTTCTTGGCACTGATAATATTTGGAAGCCCCTGAATCTCCTTTATAATACTATCATCTATCTTTACATCCACTTCAAGTAGGGAAATGGCAAGACCACCAGCACTCTCCCTTCCAAAGTGCATATCACCTATGTTTATACCTTTTAAGAAGAAGACATTGGAAATACCTGCAATGACACCAGGTTTGTCATAGTTGTAGACAAAAAGCATATGTTCCCCTAAATCTGCCTCAAGGAAAATATTTTTTATTTTGACAAGTCTTGGCTCCTTTTTCCCAAAGAGCGTTCCGTATACAGTATTCTCATTTCCACCACCCCGTAAGGTAATGGTAAGCAGGGAAGTAAAATCTTCATGTTCGTCCATCTTTGTCTCTTTTACCTTTATCTCTCTACTTTTGGCAACGGCAGGGGCATTCACATAGTTGATGCCCTCCATTCTCTGGGAAAGAACGCTCTTTATGATTGCCTGGGTGAGTACGCGGGTATCTGTTTCAGAGATTCCACCCATGTATTGTATATCTATTTCCTCGACTGGAAAATCACTGATAGCAGAAACAACGGTACCTAACTTTTCCGACAGAGAGAGATAGGGTTTGATTTTTCGTGCCACCTCTTTTGATACTGAAGGGGCATTAACACTATTCTTTATAACGCCATTCACAAAGAAATCTACCATCTGATTGGCAATATCAATAGCAACCTTATCCTGGGCTTCCCTTGTGGATGCACCGAGGTGTGGTGTACATACGGTCTTATCAGATAAGATGAGCGGGTTGTCCTTTGGAGGGGGTTCCTGTTCAAAGACATCAAGGGCAGCACACGCAACCTGACCAGATTCCAGCGCCTCATAGAGATCCTTCTCATTCACAATAGGACCTCTCGCTGCATTAATAATAATGACGCCCTTCTTCATTTTATCAAGAGCATCTTTATTGATCAGGTTTCTCGTATCCTTTACAAGGGGAACATGGATGGTGATAAAATCACTCTCCTTCAGGAGGGTATCAAAATCAACGAGGGTTATACCTTTCCTTTCGGCAAAGTCCCGGGGTATGTAGGGATCATAGGCAATGACCTGCATGCCAAGGGCAAGAGCCTTTTCTGCAACTATTAAGCCTATATTCCCAATACCAATAACACCTAAAGCCTTCTCATAGATTTCAATGCCCACGAATGCCTTTTTCTCCCACTTACCTTCTTTCATGGTTCTGTCTGCAATGGCAATCTTTCGGGCAGCAGCAAACATTAAGGCAAGGGTATGTTCTGCTGCAGCAAGGGCATTTCCCTGGGGTGTATTCATAACAATAATACCCTTCTCTGTTGCAGCTACCACATCCACATTATCTACACCAATACCTGCCCTTCCAATGACCTTGAGGTTATCTGCCTTATTAATAATATCCTTTGTAACTTTGGTGGCACTCCTTACAATGAGGCCATCATAGGTACCAATGATTTCTTTCAATGTATCCGGGGAAAGACCTGTTTTAATATCCACTGTAAATCCCTGGGTTGTTAGGATATTAACTGCCTTATCTGAGAGCTGGTCAGCAATAAGTATCTTCATTATTCACCTCTTTATTCTTTTAGTGCCTTAATTGCTGCGGCAACGCCGCTACCCATGGAGAATGAATAACCTAAATCTTTGAGTGTAAATTCAAGGGCAGCGATAGCAGTTATGACATCGTAATTATCTGCATAGCCTAAGGTAGCAATCCTGAAGACCTTTCCCTTGAGCTGGTCCTGACCTCCAGCACCTGTGACACCGTACTTCTGCCACATAGTCTTATAAATCTTCTGACCATCAATGCCCGGTGGTGCATATATGGCAGTGACTGCCGGGCTCGGGTTCCTGGCAAAGATCTGAAGACCCAATGCAATTGCACCTTCCCTTGTTGCCCTGGCAAGACTATCGATGCGTTTATATACATTCTCAAGCCCCTCCTGTTTGATCATACGCAAAGACTCACGCAAGCCTACTATAAGAGAGACGGCAGGAGTAAAATTAGTCTGATTTTTGAAGAGGTTATCAAGCTCTTTTGTCCAGTTAAAGTAGAATCTGGGAATCTTCGATGTCTTTGTAAATTCCCAGGCTTTGTCGCTTACGCCTGCAAAGGCAAGACCTGGAGGAAGCATAAGTGCTTTCTGGGAACCTCCAACGAGAATGTCAATACCCCATGCGTCCATAGGAAGTTCAAAGACGCCTATACCTGTTATGCCATCGACAACCATGAGGGTTTCAGGATAGGACTGAACAATTTCTGCAATCTCTTTGATGGGGAAGCGGGCACCTGTTGAAGTCTCTGTTGCCTGGGTATAGACAGCCTTTACACCAGGATTCGCTTTAATGGTCTTCTCAATGATAGCAGGATCGAGGTTATCGCCCCAGGGGATATCAATAGGTATAGTCTCCACACCATAAGCCTTACATATATTTGCCCATCTTTCACCGAACTTTCCTGCCCTTACTACAATGGCTTTATCTCCTGGAGATAGAACATTTGTTATAGCGCCTTCCATGGCTCCTGTACCTGATGAGGCAAAGATAAGAACCTCATTTTTGGTACCGAAGAGGTACTTCAAACCACCACGAACCTCTTCCACAATCGCTTCAAAAAGCGGATTCCTGTGATGGATTATAGGCGCTGCCATAGCAAGCAGTACTTCAGGTGGTATCTGGGTTGGACCTGGTGCAAGAAGATAACGTTTTTGCATATTATTCTCCTATTTTTTTGCTGTTTTTGTAACAGAAGGAACGTCTAAAAGTCAAGTGGAATTATATTTTTTGCTGTTTCTTTGTTAAAATTTAATGAGGAGTAACAGGGCGAAATAGCTTGACAAAAAAATGTTTGATAGTATATCGTTGATGTATTTATAAAGAAACAGAGGCATTATGGATAATTGGAGGCATGCATGTTCCTCTCAGAAAGGGTAAAGAATATAAAACCTTCAGGCGTGAGAAAGATCTTTGACCTTGCCCGGAAGGTACAGAATCCTATCAATCTGAGTATAGGAGAACCTGACTTTGATATACCTGACCCTATCAAGGAGGAGGGCATAAAATGGATTCGCGCAGGATTCAATAAGTATACCCCTTCAGGCGGTATCATGCCCTTGCGAGAGAGGCTCCTCCATGACCTTCAATCAATGGGTATCATATGTGAGGATGTCATTATCACGGCAGGCGCAACGGGTGGTATACTGCTCGCCCTTATGGTGACCATGGATCCCATGGACGAGGTGATAATTCCTGACCCATACTTTGTGCTCTATGAATATCAGGTGCTTCTCCTTGGTGGAAAACCGGTATTTGTAGATACCTATCCAGCGTTTACTTTAAAAGAGGAGAAATTACGGGAGGTAATCACTGATAAGACGAGGGTAATTCTTATTAATAGCCCGAATAATCCCACAGGTATTGTGTACTCTCGCAAGGAAATGGAAATGGTTGCAAGGGTGGCAAGGGAAAAGAACCTGCTCGTATTCTCTGATGATGTCTATGACCGCTTTATGTATGAGGACGGTGAAGAAAGGGTTTATATGGGACAGCTCTATGACAGAACCCTTACAATTGGTGGTTTTTCAAAAACCTGGGCAATGACAGGCTGGAGGGTTGGTTTTGTTGCAGGGCCCAAAGAGATTATTCAGACTATGGTTACCATGCAGCAATATGTGTTCAGCAGCATCAACTCCATTGGCCAGAAGGCAGCGCTCTTTGCCCTTGACTACAGCACTGCCCCTCTCATTGAGGGATACAAAAGGAAGAGAGACCTTATTTACGAAGGCTTGAAAGACAAATTCAGGGTTGTAAAGCCAAGGGGTGCATTTTTTATCTTTCCAGAAGTGCCTGATGGTGATGGTGATACCTTTGTAGAAAAAGCCTTGGAGAAGAATCTATTTATCATTCCGGGAAGTATCTTTTCACGGAAAAAATCAAATGTACGTATCTCCTTTGCAGCACCGGAGGAACACGTAATAAAAGGCATTGAAATTCTTAGAAGCATGGTATAGCAACCAGATGAGCAATATATATGAGCCATACTGCAGAGTCCTTTTGAATAGTGGCTCCAGGTTTATATACACAACACACAAAATTATTGGAGCCACCCTTGAGAAACTGAAAACAGAGTATCCATCCTTTCATACAGAAATACCCATCAACGAAAAGGTAGCCTATGAGCTTGCCTTAACCGGAAGCATTGCGGGGAAGAGAAATACCTGTATGTTTTCAGCTGAAAGGGTATATGAGGCATTGGACCCGATCATGAGTTCTGCCTATACAGGTGTTATTGGCGGTCTTCTCATCATAGGAATCAGGGATACCGTTGAGGAAGTGACACCCCTTGGTCTCTTTTCAAAGATGCCACTCTTTGTGACAGAGACCCTTGATGATTTTACCCGTGCAGTTACATCTGGCTACACCATCTCTGAAAAATATGAAATACCTGTTATTATACAGGTCACACCTGAGGAATCACCAGCCACCGGTCACCAGCCACCGGTCACCAGTCACCACTCGCCACCTACCACTCACGAAGCACGGTTTGTCAGGAATCCTGCCCGATGGGCAGCAACACCCCAATTCAGATTTTCTCTCCACAAAGAACTCAATGACAAACTAAACAATATTCGGGAAGACCTTGAGACATATGAAGGTAATAAGAAAGTCATAAAGGGAAAGAGGGGCGTTATAACCACGAGAATGGTCTATTCATCATTTCCTGATGGGGATGAAAGCATTCTTACCCTTTCTACAGTTCATCCTTTACCCCGCAAGCTCGTCAGTTCATTTATTAGCGAGGTGGATACATTTTACATAGTAGAGGGTGAATATCCGGTGATTGAGCTCCAGATAGGGGATAGAGAAAAACTTATAAAAGAGCCTTTCTTTGCGGGTCACTCAAAAGAAAAGCACGAAGAGACCATGTACGGATTTTATGTGGTACGTGATATTCTTGGACCTGCATCATCCATCAACATGGCACATGGCATAAAAAGGAGCAGCCCTGAAAAGAAGCTCCTTGCCATTACCTTTGAGGATGCCTTTTTCCACTCAGGTATGCCTGCGTTCATTAACACGCTTTACAACAATTCTTCCTATTTGCTTCTCATTATGACGAATAAAAGGGCACAGGAGATTGAGAATCTATTGAAAGGATGGGGTTTTACAAACATCTTTTACCTTAAGGACGTTAATGAAATTGAACGCTTCAAGGATAGTGATGAAATGACCGTAGTTTTCTATAAAGGAATGGTATGAGCAATAGAATACAGGAGTCAGAGTACAGAATGTAGTGAACAGCCCCTTTTTATTCTATATTCTGGCTACTGACTACTTGATACTGAATGAGGTATATGGATGAAACTTGAAATCGTGTGCGCAGGCATTGGTGGCAGGGGGGTTCTTCTTGCCTCGACCATCTTGATTGAGGCTGCCATTGCCAGCGGACACAATGCTATTGCCTCGGACGAATACGGCATGAGCCAGAGAGGTGGCTCTGTAGTATCCCTTGTTAAGGTGGGTGATTTTAAGAGTCCCCTTATAGGAAGGGAAAGGGCTCATATCATCCTTGCCTTTGAAGAGAGTGAATTCTATAGAAACATCGCAATGCTGAAACGGGAAGGCATTGCTTTAGTAAATACTCAAAGAAAGACTTTGCCTGATGCGATTTATTCCCTTGCACAGGAAAGGGCACTTGCCTGTTATCTTGTTGACGCTGACAGGATTGCAAAAGAAAAGGGCATGATTCAGGCAGCGAACATGGCACTCCTCGGATTCTTCGCCTTCTTATCCATTGAACCCTATACACGGGAAAATGTGGAGCGAACGATTAAAAAAAGGGTTTCAGAAAAACTCCTTGAAAAGAATCTTGAGATCTTTCAGGCAGGCTACATGGGAGCAAAGGAGGTTCTATCTTGAAGGTGCTGGCAGAGGTCATGATGGGCAATTACGCCATTGCACGGGGACTTGTTGAAGCCGGTATTCAGGTAGCCGCTGCATATCCAGGTACGCCAAGTTCAGAAATTCTCCCTGGCATTATTGAGTTTAAAAGGAGAGAGAAGTGTGCGATTCACACTGAATGGTCAGTCAATGAACGGTGTGCCATGGAGGTTGCTTATGGGGCTGCTATAGCAGGAAAAAAGGCGGCCTGTATGATGAAGCAGGTGGGATTAAACGTTGCCTTTCCAGCCCTTTTGCGTGGAATGCACAAGACCATAAAAGGCGCTCTTGTAGTTGTCTCCTGTGATGACCCCGGGCCTCAATCATCACAGACAGAGCAGGATACAAGACTTCTTGCCACACTATTCTATATACCTGTCTTTGACCCTGCATCTCCAGAAGAAGCTGCTGACATTGCCTATTGTGCACTTAAGTACTCATTTGAGCATAAGACCCCTGTTATTTTGCGTTCCACCCACAGGGTGAGCCATGCCCGTCAGGCAGTCCCTCTTTATCCACCAGGCACACGCAAAGTCACCCTCCATGAAGGAATCAATCACCAATCACCACTTGCCAATCGCCAATCACGAATCATGGCTCTTGGCATTGTTGCTTCTGGCATGACTTACTCCATAGCTATGGATGTGCTTCAAGATATTGGTATTTCAGACATTGTCCCGATTTATAAAGTAGTTCAATTCTCGCCAATCACCGGTCACCAGTCACCAGTCACCCTTCGCGGCTCTTCTACTCCCGGCCTGCAGGCATTTCTTGACAGCGTTGACAACGTTCTTGTCCTCGAAGAGACAGATGCAGTGATTGAAGCGCTTATAGATAGGGGCAAAAAAGCACTTGGAAGGAGAAATGGTTATGTCCCGAAAGAAGGAGAACTTACCTATGATGTGGTGAAAGGGGTTATTGAAAGGGCAATGGAGAAGGCAGGTATTGAAAAGAAGAGTTTTGTACCCGATAGCCGCATTGAAGAAGCAATGAAGACAGTTGCGGTAAAGCCAAGACCACCAAAACTCTGTGCAGGCTGTTCTCATAGGTCTTCCTTCTATGCAATGCGGTATGCCTTTCCCGATGCGATCTTTCCCGGAGATATTGGATGCTATACTCTCGGGACACTACAGGGCGCTGTGGATACCTGCATTGACATGGGTAGCGGTGTAACCCTTGCTTCTGGTTTTTATAATACCTTTCATCAGGATGGAAAAGTGCCACCCATACTTGCTTCGGTTGGTGATTCCACATTCTTTCATGCGTGCTTGCCACCTCTCTACGATGCAGTAACTACAAATAAAAAGTTTATTCTTGTTATCATGGACAATGGCACAACAGCCATGACAGGTATGCAGCCAACCCCTCAGACAGGCATTACTGCTGACGGCACACATACACGCTCAATTACCATTGAGAATGTGCTTAAAGGGTTTGGTATTGGTTTTGTAAAGGTCATTGACCCTTACGACATCCCCCTCATGATACAAACCATTAAAGAGGCATACGATTACCTAACCACTCACCAGTCACCGGTCACAAGTCACCGGTCACCAATCACTAATCACCACTCACCTGCTGTTATAATTGCCCGGAGAGAATGCCTCCTTAATGCAAGGGGCAGAGTAAAGAAGATGGTTGAAGACCTTCCAATCGAGAGGGACTGTATTGGATGTAAAGGGTGTATAAAATTCTTTGGCTGTCCGGCCATTACATTCGATGAGGAAAGGCGTAAGGTTGTTGTAGATGATGGAATTTGCGTAATGTGCGGAATGTGTTTAATTGTCTGCAATATGATGAGGCAGAAAAAAGGTTCTTCAAAATTTTAGTATAGTTATTTCATAAAACATCCAGTATAATTCAAAAAGCTTGAAATGGCTTCTATACTTTCAATCATTATCATTACAAAAGATACAGAACAACTTCTGAAATCCCTTCTACTTTCGATTGAGAAGGACACATCCCTTAAACCATACATACAGGATATTATTATAATAGACAATGGCTCAACAGATGGGACAGAGGTAATGATAAGGGAGAAATTTCCTTCTCTTCAATATTTGAAAAACAATGAGAACAAGGGATTTGCAGCTTCAGCAAACATGGGAATTACCCGTGCTAAAGGTGATTATCTGCTCTTTCTCAATTCTGACACACGCCTCATAGATGGCGAGGTTGTGAAGATGCTCCATTTTATGGAAGAACACAAAGATGTGGGTATCTGCGGTCCCCAGCTTGTATTTCCTGATATGCGGTTTCAGCGCTCCCTTGCAGTAGTCCCCTCCCTCCTCTCCGAACTCCTTCCACAGTTTTTACTAATTCCCGGTCACCAGTCACCTATCACCAATCACCGGTCCCCAGTCACCAGTCATCAGTCATCAATCACCAGTCACTGTATCATAGATGTTCCCTCCCTCATTGGTGCTGCTATTCTTGTAAGAAAATCACTTCTGAAAAGATTAGGAGGGTTTGATGAACAATTCTTTTTCTTTCTTGAAGAGACAGATCTTTGCTTAAGGGCAAGGGGCATGGGGCAGAGGGTAGTATTCTTACCAGACGTGAAGGTTATTCACCTTCAGGGACAAACCGTCCGAAAGGCATGGGTGAAGGGGAGGATCGAATATAATATTTCATTACACAAGTTTATAAAAAAACATCATTCCCTTCCTTACTACATTCTATTCCAGTGGATACGTTTTATCAAAACCTCCATTTTTATTATATGTACAACCTGCCTGCCCTTTCTACTCTTCAATAAAAAGATTCGTCGTAGCTATTCCTACTATGCCCGCCTTCTTCTCTGGAGCCTCTCAGGCTATCCCGATAGCTTCGGCCTCCGCTCTAATAGATCCCGTAAATAGTGATTCGCCCTTCCCTCTGTGCCTTGCCTTTGTTGCGAAGCCTGTCTTCCACTCTTTTACTCCGGGCACCTTACCCCAGTAAGATTCGGCTCACTCGATGTATCATGGACACCCACCTCATCATAACTGGGAGTCCCCAAGGCGTCCTCGGTTATCGTTCCAGAGAGTCCTTCGCCCTCTGTGCCTCTGTGCCTTTATTAACTTTCCAGTATAAATAGTACCTCCAGTGTTACCCTGTACTCCACAATCTTCCCATCCTCAACCTTGCACCGCATATCACTTACCTTCAAACCAGTAATGCCCCGTAGGGTTTTTGCAGCCCTCTTGAAACCCACAGTCACTGCATCTTCAAAGCTTTTTGGAGAACCGGCAATGACCTCAGTAACCCTTGCAACCCTGCTTTCGCTCTTCATAATCCCTCCTCTATGATTTTTTCCAAAAACTAACAATAACAAAAAGTTCTGTCAACCTTTTTTATCCCTTCCTTCCCCTTGTGCCTCTGTGCCTTTGTGCCTTGCCTTTATTGCCTCTGTGCCTCTGTGCCTTGCCTTTATTGCCTTTATTCCTCATCCACCCATTCTCTCATCTTCTGTCTTTGCCCCTCTCATGTTTTTCTGATAGCTGATGTATGGTTGTCGCTGATAGACATAGTCATTCCACAGAACTTGCTCTAACCGTTTCTGCCGTGAGTGATTTTGAAACTGCCTATCGCACAATTTACACTGATACCGTTAGCGCTGTTTCTTATATAACCTTTTTTCCTGGTATTGTTTGAACCGCAATAAGGACAGTTTTTTTACCCATTATCTCAGCCTCTTGAATTTTTGACGACGCAAATCCTTGACAGTATAGCATCGAGAGGCAATTTTAGACCATGAAAAAACGCATTATATCGACAATTGTATCAACTTTCTTCCAGGACATGGAATAGGTCTCTGCCAACTCATCCAGATAGGCCGAGCTTTGATAAACCGGAAGAAATCGGCCTCAAAGACCTCGCTGGCCGCCTCGATGTAGTCAAACCCTCCGTTGCCCAGTCCCTCCTCCAGGACGAGCGGCTTGTTCTGCTCAAAGATCACCAGGTCCATCTCGGCTAATCCCCTCCCAGGCGCCTCTTCCCCGATGAAGACATCTCCTCCCGACGCATCGCCTCCATCTGATCCATCACCCCCAGCATCTTCCGATAAATCTCTCCCAGTCGGGCTCGAACCCGCCGCAACTCCTGATAACGCCGCACCTTCGCTTGAACCTCAACGAGAAATCCACGGGGAATGACCTGCAACCGGGTCTTGCCTCCTTCGCTGGCGCCGACCACCATACGCGCATGCAATTCCCCACGAGCACACTTACAGCCCGGCTTTCCACATCTGCACTTCAGCTCATAGACCGTTCCTTTGATCACCGGGCGATGAGAAAACAAAGGTTCGACCAGTCCCTTAATTCCGCCGGCCAAGCGAAGAAGAGTCTGCCGAAGCTGACTGAATTTCTCCCGGTCCCTTTTGCCCTGTTTTCGAAATAAAAGTCAAGAAAAAATGGAGGTCCTCAAGAATTCTTTCCGGGGCAACTAAAGAGAAATCTCGAAGTCGTTCGAATAGAAGTCTATGGCTGGCTTACGAGGGATCACCCAATACCGCCCGGACGAAATCCGCTACTGTCTGATTCGCAGACTCGTTCAATTTGCCTCCATTGCCCGCAGGATATTGATCGGGATTTACAATGTCATCAAGAACGGGGTCCGGTTCAATGATTTCTGGTAGGATTACCTTAAGGTAGCGGAATAAAGCACCCGCCCTGTTCAGATGGATATAAAAATATGTCCCGAGCTTACTATGATGGTGAGTGGCAAATATCAAAAAAACATTGGAGATATGTTCATATAAAAACATTATAAAAGAGTTGCTCCTTTTTCCATACAATTTTCTACTTGACATAAAATCGAGATTAATTTTATTATATCATCGTTCCTGATTAATTAATAATAGCGGGGGAGCTTGTTTGTAAGTAGGATAATTTCTAATTAAAAATAAGGAGGTAAAATGGGCCAGGAAGCACGCGAGGTTATAAGTATCAATGTGGAGCTGAGGTGTGATCATAAATGTGAAAATTGCGAAAGATTTTTTGATTGCCGTGATGAGATGAAATGGAAAATCTATCGGCGTAGAAGGATGGCACAGGCCATCAAAAAGATGTCAAATATCAAACATAAGATTACTATCTCCGGAGGAAAGGGAGGGGTTGGTAAATCTACAGTGAGTACGAATCTTGCAACTGCTTTGGCAATGATGGGAAGGAAGGTTACTATTCTGGATCAGGACTTTGACGGTTCTACCATACCAAGAATGTTAGGAGTTCAGGGAGTAAAAAAGTTGAGATATGGTACACAGGGAATAATACCGGCCGAAGACACCTTGGGTTTAGGAATGCAGGTTATATCAATGGCATTAGTATATCCAGATGAGGTAATAACCATGTTTCACGAGATGAGGAGGGGAACCACCGAGGAGTTCCTGGCCAATGTTGACTATGGGGAGAGGGATTACCTCATTGTAGATCTTCCACCTGGTACAAGTTCGGATGCCTGTAACCTTTTACAATATATACCGGATCTGGATGGAACCATCACCGTTACCGTTCCCCCTGCAGTATCACAACTTGCAGCAAGAAAAGCTACCTTGCTTTCTGCAAAAGCCGGAAGTAAGGTATTGGGAATAATAGAAAATATGAGTGGCTATATATGTGGGAAATGTGGAAAAGAATTTGACCTTATGAAAAGGGGAGGAGGAGAGGCTTTAGCCAAAGAACTGGGCGTTCCTTTCCTGGGCAGATTGCCGTTACATCCAGAGGTAGCAGAAGCATGTGATAAAGGGGTTCCATTTGTTTACAAATTCCCATCCAATCCCGTTTCCGAGAAGATGAAAGAGATTGCAAGGAGATTAGAAGAAGAAATTTTACAGAGGCTTTAAAGTTCAAAATTGTCAGGAGGCGTCCAATGGGTGTTGAAACCGAATTAAAAGAATTGAATGTGACAGAAGGGTGTAACAAAAAGTGCGAGGATTGTGAAAAATATTTTGAATGCGATCTTTCTGTCAAGGAGATTTTTAAACAGAAAGGTATTCTGAGTTTGATCAGAGAAAATCTTAAAAATGTCAAATATAAAATTGTTGTATTGGGAGGAAAAGGAGGAGTGGGGAAATCCATGCTGGCTGTTAACCTTGCAGCAGCCTTAGCAAAAAGAGGAAAAAAGGTTGCCCTTCTGGATCAGGTCTACGATTGCCCTGCTGTTCCTATGATGTTGGGTGTTTCAGGGGATGCCAGATTAATGATAGGTGAAAAGGGACTTATACCATACGAAAGCAAATGGGGTGTCAGGGTTATTTCTACAGGGTTGATACTTGACCAGGATGAGGTAATTATCTGGTTTCACGAGATGAAGAGAAATGCTACCGAAGAATTACTCGCTGCTGTAGATTACGGAGATACGGAGTACTTGATAGCAGATATACCTGCAGGGACAAGTTCAGAGACTGTAAACATTCTTAAGTATATGCCGGATATTGCCGGAGGTGTGGTCATAACGGTTCCATCGCAGATATCTCAAAATGTGGCGAGAAAATGCATCTATATTCTGAAAAGTGCCAGGATACCAATTATTGGGGTTGTCGAGAACATGAGCGATACGAATTGCCCTGAATGTGGTGAGCCTGCTAGTATTATTTCGAGTGGTGCAGGTGAAAGAATGGCGAGAGAAGAAGAGGTATCTTTCCTTGTCAAGGTCCCCGTTTCTATTAAGGTAAGTACAAGTCTGGACGATGGCGAGCCTTTTGTGATTAAATACCCGGGTAGCGAAGAGGCAAAGGCCATGGATGCAGTAGTGAACGCAGTTGTCAAACACTGCGAAACTATAAAGGGTAATTGAATTTTATAATTCAATACCTGAAAGGGGGTAAGGAAAATGGCGTATGATTTAAGGGATTTTGTGGAGGATTTGAGGAAGGTAGGTGAGTTAAGAGAGATCGATGATGAAGTGGACTGGAATTACGAAATACCTGCATATGAAGTGATCGGGGGAAGATTTGGTGGTCCTGCTTTTTTATTCAACAACATTAAAGGCACTTCCAAGGGCACGAGGGTTCTTGCAGCACCCTTTGTGGGCACTTTCTATAGGCCCCATAGAAAGGCTGCAATAGCCTTGGGAATCGATCCAGATCTTGATAGGGCCCAGTGGTACCAGGAACTTGCCAGAAGGATGATGAATATGTTGAGACCTGTTGAAGTGGCTAAGGGGCCCTGTAAAGAGGTGGTTTTGAAAGGGAAGGATATTAACCTCCTGAATTTCCCTTTCACTTACCATGCTATAGGTGAAGGAGGGAGGTATATCTTTATCAATGCTGTGGTGATTAGAGATCCTGACTCATTCTGGATAAATACGGGTAATTATGCGATAGAAGTCTTCTCAAGGAACCGATTGGTGGTAACACCCTATGCCCATACGAATTTTGTAAGTATCTATAACACAAAATATCAGTTGAGGGGACAAAGCATGCCTGTTGCGGTATGTCTTGGAGGCGATCCAGCGGTGACAATGGCAGCGGGAATGATTATGCCTCCTGGTGTTACAGAATATGATATAGCAGGGGGGATAAGAGGGGTCCCCATGGAACTTGTAAAGGCAGAGACCTCAGACCTTCTTGTTCCTGCAAATGCTGAGATAGTTATTGAGGGTGAGATAAGGCCCTATGAGAGACTTCCTGAGGGACCAAAGATTGAGGCTTTTGGTTTCTCTGTTGGTCCAAGGCAACCCTTCTATCCAATCAGAGTACACTGCATCACACATCGGAAGAACCCCATTATTTGGGACATCCATACTTCCATAGGGAGCAGCACGAATGCTTTACATGATAGTTTGGGGCATTTAGGTTACTGGGGCCAGATCAAGATGTTTGGTCTGCCTCTTAAATTTGGTTGTTCTGTTTCAATACCACGTACAGGGGCTACAGGTCATGCAGGGGTATATAAGAAGAAATACCCTGAAGACTACCCTGGCTTTATGGAAGATGTGAAGAATATAGTAATGGGCCAGCCCGGGATGGGAGGTGTCCTTTCCAAGGATGTCTTCTTCGATGATGATGTGAACATTCTCGATTATGGGGATTTTTATGAGGCGATGTTTAACCAGGTGAATCCTGCGAGGGACATGAGCAAAACAAATCCATTCCCTGTAATGACAATCGAAGCTTCCTGGATGGAGGAGTGGGATAGAGACAAATTTACAGGACCAGGAACCATCCTTTCACAGAAATTGGTCATTGATGCTACCACAAAGGAGGAGCCGCCAATGGGTGCGAAGAGGCTTAACCTTGAGACGCTCTTTCCTGAAAGGCTGCAGAAATGGGTGATGGAGAACTGGGGTAGGTTAGGGTTTAAAGAGGAGCCTCGTAGCAATAGGTCGTGGTTAGAGGCCAAGCTTTAAGGAGAAATAAATTTTAGAAAGAATGGAGGGGTGAAAAATGGCAGTAAATTACTGGTTATATAAGGAAGAGCTTGACAGGAAAAAGGATTCCATAGATAAGAATACACCTACAGAAATGGAGATAATGGATCAGAATGAAAAGACATGGAAACAAGCAAAGGTGATGATATTCAGTGAAGCTGTAAAGGGGAGCGAACCGGTGGGGCTCTTGGGACCCTTTAGTGAACCTCATGCTGAGGGGAAGTATCATATAAAGGTAATGGAGATATTACCCTCACCGTTTGACGATTAAAAAGAATAAGGAGGGAAAAAGATGGGAGCTTTCAGGAATTTTTTAGAGGAGTTGAAGGCAAGAGGTGAATTGAATGTTATAAATGAAGAAGTGGATTATGAACTACAGGCAGCTGCACTATGTGCTATGTCCCAGAGGGTGGGAGGGCCTGCTATTCAGTTTAATAAAGTAAAAGACTATCCAGGACTGTCCATGGCAGGAAGTATGTTATGCGGACCAGGCTTTATAGAATGGCCTCAGGTGCCCCGTAGAATGCATGGGCGTATGTGTATAGCTTTGGGTTTGGAAGCCAATACTCATTACAGCGATCTTCTGGAGACGGTTATCGATAGAATGCAAACGCCAATCAAAGCGATGGAGGTCGAAAGCGGTCCCTGCCAGGAGGTGGTGATAAAAGGAGAAAACGTGGATCTGTTTAAGTATCCCATCCCGAAGATTCATGACCAGGATGGTGGAAGGTATCTGACCTTTCACGTGACATTGGTGAGGGACAAGGAGAAGGCATGGACAAATATAGGTGTATACAGGTTGATGGTGGCAGGCAGGAATACATTGATCCACGGAGGTATCCCTCGCCGTACGCGTCCCAGTAACTTCGAAGAGATTGTTCGCAAATACCACAGTAAGGGTGAACCAGCCCCATTTGCTGTAGTTGTAGGGCCTCCTCCCGAGATGATAATGACAGCGGTTTTATCCACCCCCGAGGGTAGTGACGAATATGGTCTTGCCGGGGGATTGGGGCTTAACTCCATCCCATTAGTAAAGGCACAATTGAGTGATATCCTGGTTCCTGCAGAGGCAGAGATTATCCTTGAAGGCCACATCTATCCGGGGGTTGCAAAAGAAGAAGGTCCTTTTGCCGGGATATCATATTATCTTGAGAGAAGTCCGAACAATTTTGTTTACCAGGTTGAATGCATCACTCAACGCAAAAACCCCATTTTGCCTTTTATAGTCGAGGGTGCCAGGCCGAGCGATTCTATGTGTCTTTTTTCAGTATTCCATTCAGCCGAGTTGACGAGAATGCTCAGGATGAGCGGGGTGCCGGTTAAATGGTTAGAAATACCTGTTGAGGCAAGACTCTGTCTCGGGATAGTTTCATTAGCAGCTCAACCTATACCGGGGCTGCCAGGACGGGCAGCACAGCTGATGGTTGCTTATAGTCCGTTTATAAGGCAGGTGCTGGTCGTAGATGGTGATTTAGATTCAGAAGACCTTCCAACGATTATCACCGATCGTAATTTCAAGGCAAATGTTGAGAGGGACTACTATATTTATCCCAAGATGGAAAAGCCGCTCGGCTTGACGGAAAATCATAGTTTTAGAGAAAAGCTTGGTTCGTGGATGTATATTGATGCTACCTGGAGAATGGATAGAGATCCTGCCACTGTCCCTCGAAGGACCACTTTTGAGGTCTGCTTTCCAAAAGAGATCAGAGAAAAGGTAATTAAGAATTGGAATGAAAAGTGGAAGCTCAGTCCAAAGGTTTGGGAATACAAAATAAAGTGAAAAGAAAAAGGAAGTAAGCCATGGAAA
Organism: Deltaproteobacteria bacterium UBA4796; assembly: GCA_002402795.1. GTDB lineage: Bacteria > Desulfobacterota > Syntrophorhabdia > Syntrophorhabdales > Syntrophorhabdaceae > UBA8905. Next base: position 4,337 of record DHGO01000123.1, on the reverse strand, counting down.
AAAGATATAGAATCTTTGTTCCAGAGAAGGGACTGGAGATGGTTAAAGGAATTCAGGGTAAGGTGGTAGATCAAGTAGTAATAGATGAAGATACACAGGAGCAGTTTCAAGCCAAGGTAATGATTTCTGAGGCATATGAAGAGGGATATAGCGAGTTATTGATCCAGGAAAGAGGTGGCTACGTTGAGGGAAAGTGGTATATAAAAATTATGGAAAGGGAGGAGGAAGCGGAAGAGATAACAGTCTTTGAATCCCTGAAACTGGGCGACCGAAGGGGATACATGTTGAGATCAATGATGTCTGAAGACAAGGAAAAAATAAAGAAAGAGTTAATGACAGAGGAGCTGGAAAGGAGATGGAAGCAGAAAAAGGAATTAGTGGATAAAATTATAAAAAAGGGAGAATAAAAGGCGGCAAATCAAAAGGCTTGAAAAAACGTTAGGTGAGAGGAGTATAATATGAGTTTTGTGGAAAACAAGGCAGATGTTCTTGTCATAGGGGGAGGTATTGCAGGCATCAGGGCAGCTATTGAAGCCTCGGAGAGCGGCGTCGATGTGATCATCTTAAACAAAGGTGCTATATGCAAAGATGGAGCAGCAGCGTGGATGGCCGGAAACGGTTTCCAGGTTGCCCTGTATCCGCCAGACAGCATCGAAACCCATATAAAAGACTCAATAAAGGCAGGATGGTACCTGAACAATCAAACACTTGTAAAAACATTTCTGTCCCTTGGGCCCAGAGTGGTTTCGGATATGAACAAGTGGGGGGTAAGGCTTGCAAAAGAAGATGACCGGTTCTCTCAGTTGCCCTTTCCAGGACATTCGCTTCCGCGAAGTGTCTGTGGCAAACCAGGTCTCTTTTTAGGTCCTGAATACAAAAAGGCTTTATACAGACAGATCAAGAGGCGAAACATCAAAGTGAAGGAGGATTTTTTCTCAACAGATCTGTTGGTACACAACAACACCGTTGGAGGCGTAGTAGGGCTTGACTTAAGATCAGGCTCAACAGAAGTATTCAGGGCAAAATCCACAATTCTGGCAACAGGGGGATTCATGGGTTGCTACAACTTCACGACAGCAAACCCGAACCTTACTGGCGATGGTCACGCCATGGCTTACAGGGCCGGTACCAAGATGATGGATATGGAGTTTATGCAATTTATGCCCGGTGCACACCTCTGGCCAGCCAATGCCCGGGGTGACATTTATCCATACCTGCTCTGGGTGAATCTTCACCCACAGTTTTATAACATTCTTGGCGAGAGATTTCTTGAAAGATATTATCCTGAAAAAAAGGAATGGGTAACAAGAGAGGCTGCTGGGCGTGCGATTGCGACCGAGGTCAGGGAAGGGAGAGGTTCTCCCCACGGTGGCGCTTACATGAGCTTCCATCATCTGCCAGAAAATCTCATAAACCACTTCTTAGAAAGGGCAGCAGGCGTTCACTACTTCGAAAAATTAAGGGATGCAGGTTTAGATATACGTCGTGATGCCATAGAGATTGCACCTGCAGCTCACTATGTACAGGGAGGCTGCTGGATCAATGAAAGGTGTGAAACGAGCTACAAGGGGCTATACGCCGTGGGAGAAGTGGGCTCAGGCGGAAAAGACGGAGCGGACAGGCTGGCAGGTAATTCTATTACCTTCTGCCTTGCCATGGGTGTAGTGGGTGGAGAAGAGGCAGCCCGAAGGGCAAAGGAAGCTCCCCTTCCAGAGATTAATAAAAGCGATGTTGAAAAATTATCGCAGCAGATCATGTCACCCCTGAAATCACCGAAAGGTAAGAGACCCATTGAAGTAAAGAGGAAGATTCGAGAAATACTATCCACATATGCTACGTTATCAAGGGACGAGACAGGGTTGAAAACAGCCATAGAACAACTCAAACAAATCCGAGAGAATGATATCCCTGCAATGGCCACGATAGCTAAGCACAGAACCTTTAATCTCGACTGGCTTGATGCCCTGGAGGTTAACAATATGCTTGATGTGGGGGAGTTAGTATGTACCTCGGCCCTGACAAGACCGGAGACCAGGGGTCTTCACGAAAGAATCGATTTTCCCAAGGCAGATCCAGGCTGGTTGAAGCATATCATGATCAGCAAGGAAGGCGATGGTATGAAGATCTCCACGGAACCTGTTGACTTCTGTATTATTCAACCTGATAAGGAGGTGTAAATTGAATGATAAGGCCAGTGTGAAGATTTTTGCGTTTGATCCATCAAAAGACAAAGAGCCTAAGTACAGGACCTACGAAGTTGAAGAATGGAAAGGGCACACTGTTCTTCAGGTGCTGAGGCAGATTTATGAAAACCAGGATGCGGAGATAGCTTTCAGGTCAGGTTGTGATGGTGTTGGTCCTGCCAGATGCGGAGCATGTGTTATGGAAGTGAACGGCTCTCCTGTTCTTGCCTGTGAAACGCCTGCCACCAAGGAGATGGTTATAAAACCCCATAGGAAGTTCACCATCATAAAGGACTTGGTTGTAGACTTTGAAAGAAAAGGGGGTAGCAATGGTTAAAATTCGCGTGGATGAGTCAAAGTGCACAGGGTGTGGCGACTGTAAGTTCATCTGTCCTGTAGGGGTTTATGAGATAGAGAAGGGGAAAGCCGTTCCTGTGGACATGGAGAGTTGTTGTGGCAAAACATGCAGGCTATGTGTCGAGTACTGCTGGAAGGAGGCCATCCAGCAAACAGAGCGGCACAATGCCTCATAGAACCCCCTTACTTGAGTATATTGTGCTTATAAACATTTTAAAGGAGAATCGGACATTATGGATATGAGAGAAGAATTGCTTCGTAGAACCAGGGTGCCGAAAGAGTACTGGCCGCCAGCCGATGGGTGGCCGTACGTAAAACCAACAAACCTGGTAGATTGGACGGAAGACTTTAACTTGGCACAGTCCCTTGTAGAACGGCATCTCGACCAGGGAAGAGGGAATAAAACGGCGATCTTTTTTAAAGATAAATCCTTTACTTATCGTCAGCTTTCCCAGATGTCAAATAAACTCGGGAATAGTCTGAAAAAGATCGGGATCGGGATAGGTGACAGGATTATGCTCAGGATGAACAATAGCCCGCAATTTGTTATAAGCGATTTGGCTATTCAGAAGATAGGTGCCATCGGCATTCCAACATTCGTTCTGCTGAAAGCCTCTTCACTTACTCACATCATAAAAGACTCAGAAACAAAAGGCATTATAGTTAGTGCAGAGCTCCTTGAAGAGATCGAAAAATGTGGAATGGACTTAAAACGTGATATTAAAGTGATCGTGTCAGGAGGAACGGAGGCACATAGAGAGAAGGGGTACTTCATCTGGGAGAAACTTGTTGAAGAGGGAGCGGAAGAGTTGCAGATTCAAAAGATATATTTCCATGACGTAGCCTTAATCCATTATACCTCAGGAACTACAGGCCCCCCAAAAGGATGCATCCAGACACCTGTTGGTCTATTGGGGCATGTGGCAGGGACTGTAAAGACTGCAGGAATAAGGGAAGAGGATATCCTCTGTATTTCACCACCCCTGCCTTTTGCATACGGTCACGCAGCCCTGATGTACGCCCTATATACAGGAGCCTCATGCATATTGGTTGAGAGGTTCACTGCAGAAGACTTTCTAAGGGCAGCGGAGCAGAACAAGGCAACTGTTTTAGTATGTGTTCCCACAGGCTACAGGATGATGTTGACGGAGATACCGAAATACAGTCTTGCCGGGGTCAGGCTTCTGATGGCGGCGGGTGAGACCTTTACAGAAGAACTCGAGTCAGCACTTAAAGAAGCCTTTCCAGGGGCAAATATTTTCAACTTTTATGGATACACAGAAATATGGAATTTCATAGGCACTGTGCCTGGTGTTCATCCACCCACTTCCTTAGGTCTCCCTTATGATGGATATGAAGCTAAGATCGTAGATGAAACCACAGGGGAAGAATTACCTGCCGGAAAGGTAGGAACAATCTCCGCTCGTGGTGCAGCAGGTGCCTTTTATTGGAGGCTTCCGAACAAGCAGAGAGAGGTTGTCAGGGACGGATGGTTCCGTTCTGGCGATTTAGCTTACAGGGATGAGAAAGGGATAGTCTGGTTCAAGGCAAGAGATTTAGATATCATAAAAAGTTCAGGCTATCTGATTGCACCTTATGAGATTGAAGATGTAATCAGTAGACATCCAGCGGTTATGATGGTGGGTTGTATAGGGATTCCAGATAAGGTGAAGGGTGAAATAATAGGAGCCTGCATCAAGTTAAAACATGGATACGAACCCTCAGAAAAGCTCGTTAATGAATTGACAAAGTTTGCAGAGGAGAGATTGGAGAAGTATAAGGTTCCGAAGGAATGGA
>DHGO01000141.1 GCA_002402795.1 Deltaproteobacteria bacterium UBA4796 | reverse complement strand
TAAGGAAATACGTATATTAATTGTTGGGCATAAGATAAGAGGTAATTCCTATGGAATGGATCGTTCTTATAATCCTCATCATCGGAGGGATTTGGTATTGGCAATATCGCCAAGGCAAAAACAACCGGCATGTGGACACATCACTGCCGCCAAGATCAACAACGTATGTTTTCAGGATGGGACGCTCAGTTGAAGCAGATGAGTCTTTTCATGCATGGACATCTGGTGATTTGGCCCGAATGATAAGCGCAACAAACCAACAAACAAACCCTATTGACAGGCACTTTCTTCTTATGGGAATTGTCAATCAGACATATAAAGCTCGGAAAAAACCCGATATGGGCAAGCTTTGTGCCGAAATTGCGGAGAAGCACTTGGCAGAGTTCCCCAACATTGCCCCTGCATTAAAGAACGACATGGGAGGGGAATTACCCCGCGTCACAACATTTCAACATTACGCAACTCTCCTGACTGAGAGAGGAGAGTATAAGCGTGCTATCGAGGTCTGCGAGGAAGCGTTACGCTATGGCCTGCATGACAACACAAAAGGAGGATTTGAGGCCCGAATTGACCGCATCAAAAGGAAGCAGAAAAAGAATGATACAGCTTAATGGCCTTATAATTGTGGTTTATTTAACGAAAATGTAGATGGAAATGAACATTAAAAATCAACTTATGACTTGGGCGAGCACGTATAACCTTAACTGGTTAATTGGTTTTCATAATTATGTTAGAGGATTATTCAGAGATCGGTTACGAGAATTGGAAACATGCGAAATTAAAGATGTAGATTACAAACTACACAAAAGTGCTTTTTACGACTATGACCGAATCCATAATATCAATACACTTTTAATGATGTACTCATATCTTGAAGAATGGCTATATCATTGCTGGAAAATATATGCCCCTAATATTGACCTTGTTGATGGAAAAGGTAGTTTGGGACGATACAAAAATGTTGCCAGACAATTGGGTGTCGATTCATCATCAAAACTTTGGGAAGAACTGAAAAATACTGAGAAGGTTAGAAATTGCCTGCTACATGCTAATGGCCGCGTCAGCTTGCTTAAAGATCCTCAAAGCATTAATACGATAATTGAAAGGGGAAAATCGGGTTTGGAAATTACGAAAGATCGCATACAGATCTCAGGTGAATATCTGGAATGCTTTAATAAAAATATATCTGAACTTATGGATATTATGATTAAAAGTAATGCCCAACCATGGTAATTCAGCCGACGCAACGGACGCATGGATATAATCTAAATGACTTAGACAGGTTGCTGAAGGTTTTTTCTTTTACTCTTTCATACTCCTCTATACTTTCTTTTGTAAACTCTTTCTCTTCAATTAATAAAGCCCCATCTTTAATCAAGTTTTCTTTAATCAATTCTTCAAGCTTATCTTGAGACCCATCTTCAGGTTCACCTTCAAACTTTAATTTTTCCTCATGCTAAGACGGTTGGGCTGCCACATTATTCACATCTCAGCTTTACCCCAGCTCTTACACTCACAGTCTTTTCTTCTTTCTTTGGTTCCGGGGCATCTATACTTCTTTCCATGAGGTTTGCAGCCTTTACTCCATAGTAAGGTCCTATTGGCAAGGGACGCTTCACATCATAATCTATATCTGATATATAGCAGGTCTTGCCGAGTTTCTTAGATACTCTGTCTGAGAAGTCTTTTGCAGTATCAATAATCTTAAACTTTAGCTCATCTTCAACCTTATGATACTCCTTTTCAGATATTCTCCACTCTGGTTGAGAAACTGAGAAGTTCATTTCTTCAAGGCTCATCTTTTTCTCGTATCTTTCCTTAAATCTCTCCAGCGCCTCAAAGATTTGATTCTGACTTGCAGCATTTTTAAGTTCAAACAAATATCCAATTGAGCCTTTATATCCTGTACATCTTTGTTTTCCCTTTTCCCACCAGCAGTTCTTATAAACTGAGTATTTCCCACCCTTATAATCCAGGTTAAGATTTCTTAAAACATTATCAATTGCACCCAGTATATTGATAGCTTCTGCCTCCTTTGCTGTTGTTACATCCACCTTTAAGTCCAGGGCTAAAATATCAGGAATAGGCTCCCTTGTTTCTTCAAGGGTAATGGACAGCTTTGTCCCTTTATCTATAATTTCCTTATCTGCAATCTCTTTCTTACTTTGAGCACAGGCACCGGTAGAACTTAACACCAGAAAAGAGATAGAAATAAAAACAGCAGTTAAAAAAGCAGTTAAAAAAGCAGTTAAGACTGGCAGAATGACTGCAAAGATACCTGTGTAATGGTTTATTGCTTCTTTAATACTTATACTTCTACAGTGGGTATTGTTTTTTTTAATACTTATACTTCTACAGCGAATACTATTTTTTTTAATACTTACGTTTCTTACACTTCTTATAGCCTTTTTCCCCATTAGATATTTCCTCCTCTGTTTTTCCTGTTAAGTCGCCAGCTTTATCCGTATTACTTCATTATACTGTATTTATACTACCCCGTTATGCCCTTCTCTATTTACTGCTCAGATAGAAACATTTTATAGAAATCTTATAAAAACCCCAAAAATGGCACTTTTTGTAATTTGCAACACTATCCGTGCCCCTTTTATGTTCTTCCTTATCCATGCCTCAACTTGAGAGTATTTTTTTGTGGCAATTTATTCATACATATATCATTGGGGTACCTTCTTTTATGAGATCTTGCTTTGATTAATATTACACTTGACATTGCCCTGTTCCAATTCTTTCAGGTGAAAGACCAATATACTTGCCAGTCCAACAAACACCCCAAGTATCGTTATGCCCAGCCTGAAGCTCACGGTGTCCCCTGAAATACCCAGGAAATAAGGTATTAACCCTCCCCCGACAGCCATTGATATAGCATTAATAATGCCGGTTGCCAGACTCCTCATTTCTCTGGTGAATGTCCTTGCAATAGCCACAAGCCCTACAGGAAAAAAGGCTGTTACGAAGAAAGCCTGAAGGAAAAGGACGATACCAATGTAATTTGCTGAAACCACTCCCATGGACACGGTAAGAAAAGAGGTAATAATCATAACAAGAAACATCATCCTTCTCAGGTTTAACCTGTCTATGAGAAAGCCGCATACTATAGCTACCACAATAGCCCCGAGCCTGGACAGACCTAATATTGCATTTGCGTAGCCTATGCTCAACTGGAGTTCTTTTGTTAAATAAAGCGGGGTTATTGAATAGATGCCAATATTCGCTGCTGATACAAATATCCATATTACAGACATTATCCATAGAGACTTGATGGCAATAAGCCCGCTGAAAACTGCTTTTGGTGGGTTGGTAATCTTTACTTCAATGCTTGCAAAAGAGAATACAATGGCGCAGACCATACATATACAAGAAAAGACAGTAAATATCCATCGCCAGGGTAAAAAATGAAGAAGAAAAAGCGCAATAAAGGGAGCGGCAAAGACAGCGCTTGAAGCACCGGTATCATGGATGGCAATTGCCTTTCCCCAGTCCTTTTCAGAGTAATATTCTGTAATCAGGGTAATGGCTGCGGGTAAATAGAGCCCTACAAAAAAACCGAGCATAAACGCAAAAAGATAGAGGAAAAGAAATTCGTGGACCATCAGGATTAAAAAAACTACCGCGCTTAAGAATAAGAGAGAGAAGGTGATAGACTTTTTGTAGCCGAGCCTGCCGGAGAGAAGACCAGAAACTATCATTGCTATACTATATCCAACAGACAGGAAAAGAAAGATGCCTGTAGCCTGTGAATGGCTTACTGCAAACTCATCTTCTATAAGCGGCAATATAGGGGCGAATATTATTCTGATTGTAAAGTTCACAAACCAGATAAACCAGAGAAACAGGAGAAACAGAAGCGCCTTGCCGCGCAGATTTGCATACCGATTCATGTCTTCAATCTAACCCAACACTGGTGATGATTTCCATTATGATAATGACTCACTAATATTAGCATATTTGTTCAATACCATAAAAACAGGTCAGAAACATTTTCAGGCATCATACACCTCCTTGATTAGCCTCAGTGCTTCTGATATAATTAAACTACATATTGATTCCATTTTGGTTTCGCATATTACTTATTTTATTAGGAGTTGCGTAATTTTTTTATCCTTTAATTTACATAAGAGTGTTTAACTGCCAAATATGGTAACAACATCCCCGCCGTAAACAACCATTAGCGTCAAGGGTAGTACACTTTAAAATGACATTGAGAACGTAACCACATGATAAACAGATTTAACCATTTTAGAGAGAATGAAACGCTGGCTATTCTTTGTATTGAGGTAGCTTTGGTGATGCTGGGAATAGGTATGATTAGTCCTGTACTTCCGCAGTATGCCTGTACCTTTGGGGTAAATATTACCATGGTCGGACTTCTTATTACCGTCTTCGGGATAGCGCGGATAATCGTTGATATTCCTGCTGGGAGACTGACTAATAGGTTGGGAAGACGTCCTGTTTTAATTATCGGTCCATTGATATTGGCTGCCGGCTCAGTAGGTTGCGGGTTTGCGGTCAATTACTGGGTACTTCTCTGTTTCCGCTTCATCCAGGGGATAGGCTCTGCGATGTACACCACAGCGGCCATGGTCATACTTGCTGACATCACTACACCAGCTAACCGTGGACGATTGATGAGCTATTATCAGGGAAGCCTTCTTCTTGGTTCTGGACTGGGACCAACCATGGGTGGATTTATTGCCCAATACTTTGGACTGGCAGCACCATTCTTTGTCTATGCTTTTTTTATATTCCTTGCCGGCCTTCTGGCTTACCTGCGCCTTCCTGAAACGCTCCCATCACAATCTGATATAACATCAGCGCGGGTTGCTGGTAAATCAGACCCAACTCCGTCTACAGGAGAAGTGATGGTTCTGTTGCGAAACATTAACTTTATCCTGATTTCTATGGTAACCTTTGGCATTTTCTTCATGCGCCAGGGGGCGCTAAATGAGATTCTACCACTTCTTGGCACCAATCGTCTTGGCCTAAGAGAGGGGCAAATCGGTTTAGCTCTTACCCTGGTCGCTGTTATCCAGTTTATTACCATCTTCCCTGCAGGCAGGTTCTCCGATCGTTTTGGCAGGAAGGCGGTCATTACCCTTGGGTCCCTCATTGTCGCTGCCTCATTGGTACTGATGGCAAGAAGTTACAACTACCGGTTCTTACTTCTCACCTGTCTGACCATGGGTATGGGTCTCGGCATTTCTGGTTCGATTCCGTCAGCCTATGTTGTTGATATTATCCCCATAGAAAGCTATGGCACCGCCATGGGGACATATCGTGCCATAAGTGACCTGGGATTCGTTATTGGTCCTGTTCTTCTGGGGTGGCTGGCTGATATCAGGGGGCTCAAATATTCGCTACTGTTCAACAGTCTATTTCTATTTCTGATTGTTCTCCTCTTTCAGTTAAGGGCAGAAGAGCCACACAGATTAAAGGGATGATAGTAACCCTTACCTTCTGGTTTTTCACAAGGTAAGATTCCTTTATATATGCTGCAAAAGGATCGATAAGGGCAGGAACGATTGCCTCCCTGTGATACCCCGGATATGTCTCCGATGATATGGCCCTCCGGACGGTATTGCGTGATATGCCAAGGAGACTTGCAATCTTCCTTGTGCCTATGCCAGGATTCTTCTTTCTTAAATTCCTTATTGTTACTTAAGTCTTNNGGTTATTCTGCGACAAATATGTCGAAAATGAAAGATTATGACAGAAATGTTCATGCCCCTTGGCATTCAACAAAGATATCACCCTACTGGAAGGGAAGACTGTTGGAGTTTTTCTGTTTAGGGGTTCCAGCTTTCCAGTATACCCATGACTGGCATGCTTATACCTTCCTCGACAATTAAACTACCCCGCCGCAAGCAGCGGGGTAGTTTAATTCCTTATTGTTACTTAAGTCTTCCATGCTAACCACCTTTCTCCTCCTATCAAAATAAGATAGGAGATATTTTATTGCAGGTGGACTACTTTTCGTGAAAAAACTGGGTCAGTTTACCATGATAATTTACATTCCTCATAACATGGGTATAGATCATGGTAGTTTCGACATTCTTATGGCCCAGAAGTTCCTGCACCTCTCTGATATTGACCCCATTCATGAGAAGATGGGTGGCAAAGCTGTGTCTTAGGGTATGGGGTGTTGCGTGCTTCACGATGCCGGCTTTTTTCAGGGCAACCCCAATGGCAGTCTGGATTGCCTTTTCGCTTATATGGTGACGACGTATCTTCCCGCTTTGCGGATCAACAGAAAGCCTTTCAGATGGGAACACATACTGCCATCCCCACTCCTTTCCTGCATTGGGATATTTTTTATCCAGTGCATCAGGCATATATACTTCACCATATCCTGCGGCAAGGTCTTTTTCGTGTAATGCTTTTATCTGTTCAAGATGATTTCTGAGCCTGTCCTTCACTGACTCAGGCAAGACCGTAGTTTTGTCATTATCACCTTTACCACTTCTTACATAAATGAGATTTCCGTCAAAATCTATGTCCTTTACCCGTAGCCCTGCACATTCCATAAGCCTTAAACCAGACCCATAAAGAAGTTGAGCAATGAGGAGACCCCTGCCCGAAAGATGAGATAGCAGCCTTTTTATTTCTTCGACTGAGAGTACCACAGGCAGCCTCATGCCGCGCTTTGCCCGTACAGTGCCGGCAAGATTGTTCAAGTCCTGTTTGAGAACTTCTCGAAATAGAAAAAGAAGAGCATTAAAGGCCTGATTCTGTGTAGATGAGGAAACCCTATGCCTGAGAGCAAGATGACTGAGAAAGTTTTTTACATCTTCTCCGTCACAGACAGTTGTGTCGGTCTTTTTTGTCTCGTTTACATATGCAAAGAACCGTTTTGCCCAGTCAAGATAAGTTTGCTCGGTGCCATAGGAATAGTGCTTCACCCGCATGAGATGTTTCATCTCACTTAGAACATCTACTACTTTAGATGAAACGGATGCCTGTACCTGCTCAAGACGGAGTTTCCTGAAACGTATACCATCTTTATACTGGTAGAGATAGACTGTTAAGGCATCACGGGCTTGCTTTATGAGCCCATCGCTTACATTTTCCCTCACCTTCAAATAGTCAAGGAACCTTTTGACCAGCGTCTCTATATCTCTTTCCTTATCCTTATTGGCAAATGCAAGGAATTGGCTTACACGAAGGGCGTAGAACGGTACATACTTCTCATGAGTAAGCTTCCTGTCAATAAGAAAGCTCTGGAAATCAGGTAAAACATCTTTTAACCGCTGATTGGGCAATAATACCATAATAAACTACTTTCGCTTTTGATGGTATTATCATAAATAATTATGTCTCAATTGCAAGCACAACATGCTAAATTTATTTGCTTTTTCTTCTTGACATTTATAGAGCTTCATAGCAAAATTCTACATATAAGGAAATACGTATATTAATTGTT
>DHGO01000015.1 GCA_002402795.1 Deltaproteobacteria bacterium UBA4796 | reverse complement strand
AATCTTTTGTCCAGCATTCCCATATTACCAACACAGTCCATCCTAATTTTTGTAATTCTTTCCTTTTGATTCCATCTCTTTCTTTATTTGATCTACGTTTTGATTCCCAGAATGTCGGATTTGTTGCCGGCTTCACACGACCATAACGGCAGGAATGCATATGCCAGAAACAACCATGAACAAAAATAACTTTCTTCAGGCGGGGAAATACCAAATCAGGCTTTCCCGGCAGATGACCGGCATGAAGGCGATAGCGAAAACCCATTGCATGAACCATTCGCCGTACGATAAGCTCCGGCTTTGTGTCCTTACCTCGAATACGGGACATGCAGAGCTTGCGCTGTTCGGGCGTGAGGACATCAGTCATTTTCTCAAGCCAGTTTTTGTTTGGCGTATGTTACGAATTGTTCAAGGCTCAGCATTTCTATTCCAGTTCCAATAGGATATTGTTTCTGGATAGGCCGGGGAATAATGAGTGAAACATTGCTTTTATGCATTTCGTCAAGTTGATTCTTTGAAATGCCCTGCTGGATTGTCAAAATATGTTTGTGTGGTATACGTTTTGCTTCGTTCAAGACCTGTCGCCATCTGTCTTTGCATGTTGTCTTAACACCAACGACAAGAAGCTTTGATGATGGATAGGTCGGGTCTTCATACTGTGATTTTCCGGGGATAAGTATATCTGGCTTACCATCAACATTTGGTCGCATCTCAAAAGGAATGCCTGCATTCCTCAAGATGAATTCCGTGTGATTTTCCAGCGATCTGCCTGCTCTTGCCTTGCGCCGATTCATTATTCTTGCAGCCGTTGAAAGAAAATCATTTATTGACTTGAAAAGACGGCTTATTTCATTCTGGCTAAGGCGCCGTTCTATGATCTGAAAAAGCTTGTACTCTGCCTCCATTAATTTGATGAGTTGTTGATCAATTTTTGTATTGAGAAAATTGGTTACACATTCAACGAGCGCTGAACGACTTTTCTCTGAGAACCATGCTGTAGATGGGAAATCCTCAACGGTACCCGAAAATAACCTGAAGCATCTGTCTACGCAGGCATCCTCGGTTTCATGCACAGGCACGGCACTTGCGTCATAGAGGCCCCATGAGCTTATAACCTCAACACCAAGGGCAGCCTGTATTTCGCTTATGTCATCGTCAATATCAAGAACATACCCAAGAAAACTCGTTGGTCCTTTCACAACGAGCACAAGAAGGCTGCCTATATTGTCAGCGAGCAGGAATGGAAAATCCTTACCGAATCTCGTAAGACGATATTCGCTTCTCGTTCCCTTCCCATACCACTTTATGCATGATTTGGTTTCCCGTCCATCCTGCCAGATGATACTGACGTACTGCTCACTGTTTTTTCCCTTCTCCGGTGGGAAAGGAGTATAAGCCTGCCATGTAGCTTTCGGAAGGTAATAGCCGCATTGATGACTGCCGGTCTTTCCGACATCAGCGATTAAGAAGGAGGGAAGTCTCCTCCTCTATTTGGATTTTATTTTCAGCAAATTCTTCAATCAAGAGCATATAGTCAGCCTTTTGCCAATCTGTATGATTATGAAGTCTTTCAAATTCAAATGCCCATTGAATATATTGTGAAATATCAGACCTTGAATCGCCGGAATAATATTTATGGTATCCAGCTATATAGGCAATGTCAGCAACGGTTTCTGTAATGTCTATATTTCTCATAATGCTACCCCTTAAACCTTTCTTGGTTGTGATATTTTAAAAATTCGGGATCCGGTAAAAAGCGAGCAGGCAAATTAATTGTCTTATTGTCGTATTTAATGAAGCACTCCATCATGGCTTCGTTTTTTTCCTGCTTTTTTTTTAGAATTGATGATATTCTTAATCTGTAATCTTCCGTTATTGTAATGAGACCGGCTTCAAATGCCTTATCATGGAGTGCATTAATGGCAATACCATTGCGAGGGTTTAGCCTGTTTTTTTCGTCCATTCCCCAAGGTTTTATATGGCTTGCAATCAATAATTCATTTTGTTGAATTCCGGTTATACAACATGTGTAATTATATGACGCAAGAATACTCTTTCTAAAAAAAGCTTGATTAACCCTTGTTTTGACAAGTTGTTCTCTGATCTTGCCTTCACGAGGCAATTCACTTTCATCTATGTCATTTAATCTCTCTATGGGCGTTTTGCTTATCCTTGCAAGTAACTTTTCGCTTTCAAACGGAAGTGTATCCCAATTGTTATAGAGTTCATTCCATATCTCTCTGTCAAGCTTGCTTACATTTGTGACCCCTTTAATACCTCTTGCTTGTAGGCTTGGATCAAGACTCGCAAAATTTACGAGTTTCAATGCAACGGAATTCACCGTACGGTTTATAAGATGAGCAAGATTTATAACTTCAAGATTGCGTCGGTGAAGTTTGCCGAATGGCAGTTTACAATATAAGTTAATGGCTAGTGTACTGTCTCATAAACGACTGGAGTTATTCTTTCGCCCTTTATGGGAACGGCGAACCGTGCAGCCAGGGTGGATCTTTTCGAGGGTCTGCTTGCAGCGGGAGAGCTTCTCCATGATCGATTCTACTGTTGCCGTCCAGATGAAAGGCTTCGGGTCTTCATTCCAGGTTGCCAGGTATTCCTCAACGGCGGCGATAAGGTCGGCGACGCTGGCGAAGGTGCCCCGCCGTATCCTCTTGCCGGTCAGTTCTCCAAACCAGCGCTCTACGAGATTCAGCCAACTCGAACTGGTGGGGATGAAATGAAGCACGAAACGCGGATGCCTTGCCAGCCAGTCACGGACCTTTGGGTGTTTGTGGGTGCCGTAGTTGTCCAGCACTACATGCAGCTTCAGTTCAGCGGGAAATTCAGCATCGAGACGCTTCAGGAATTTGATGAACTCCTGGTGGCGGTGCCTGGCATAGCACTGCCCAACTACCTTACCTTGAGCCAGTTCAAGTGCCGCAAAAAGCGTTGTGGTACCGTTCCGTTTGTAGTCATGGGTCATGGTTCCGCAGCGGCCCTTCTTCAAAGGCAGTCCGGGCTGCGTACGATCCAATGCCTGAATCTGACTCTTCTCGTCCACGCAGAGCACCAATGCTTTCTCGGGAGGATTGAGGTAGAGGCCCACTACGTCGGTAAGCTTCTCCAGGAATTTCGTGTCACGCGATAGTTTGAACCCTTCCACCCTGTGAGGCTGAAGACCATGGCTTTGCCATATCCGGTTGACCGTCGCTTTGCTTATGCCCTGCTTCTCAGCCATACTCCGGCAACTCCAGTGAGTGGCCCCTTTCGGTTTGGTTTGCAGGGTGGCGTTAATGACCTCTTCGACCTTCTCCAGGGAAAGCTCAGGTTTGCGTCCTCGTCCTGCCGCTACTTCCCAAAGACAGTCTGTGCCTTCCTTCGAGAAACGCTGTCGCCACAATGCTACGGTCTTGAAGTTAATCTTCATACTCTCGGCGATATCATTGTCCTTCTGGCCCATTGCTGCTGCAAGTACTATTCGACAGCGAAGGGCCACCTGTTGCGGGGTGCGGTGAGCGCTCACCCATCGCTCCA
>DHGO01000053.1 GCA_002402795.1 Deltaproteobacteria bacterium UBA4796 | reverse complement strand
CCGGCAAATACATTGTTGCATTCAAGGCAATGAAAGGAAGGGCAAGTGAAGGTAAGTAAACCTGTCTGGATCGCACTCATTGTTGGTATATTACTGGCAGGATACATACACTTTTTTACTGGAAAAAAGAAGGCGCCTGTACCACCGGCCAAGGTAGTATCTGCAGTAACACCTGCTCCTGCAACGACAGGGGTTCCTCCTGGAGTACCCACTGTTGTTGAGCAGGTTGCCACAGGCATTAAAGAGGCTTTCAAGCCGCAATCAGGGAGTCTTGATGTGGCATGGGCAAAAGACCCCTTTCTTCTTCCCCAGGCGAAGAAGGAAAAAGAGTCAATGCAGAGAACAAGCCTGAAACTTGTAGCAATAATGGAAGGAGAGAAGGAAAGGGTTGCAATCATTGACAGCGAGGTGGTAAAGAAAGGGGATATTATAGGTGGCGAGCGTGTTCAGGAAATAGAGAAAGATAAGGTGATTCTTGTGCGAGGCGGTGTAAAGCGCATACTCCGTTTAGTCAATATAGAGGATATGGTTGAAGAAGAAATAAAGACAAAGAGCACTGAGAGGGGGAAATGAGAAATATATTATGTATAATAATATGTCTGTGGGTTTTAGTATCATGCGCCCACGTGGAACAGGCGACAGAGCCTCCAAAGGCGTTGAAGCCTGTTGATATTCCCAGTCCTGTTTCAATGCAGGTGGAGAAAGGGAAGACTGCCATACCTGCAAACCAGAAAGAACTCTTTTCCTTCTCATTACGGGAGGCAGACTTAAAGGATATCTTAAGAGGGATTGCAAAGCAGACAAACTACAATGTTGTCATAGAACCTGATGTGAAGGGTGCATCCACTGTGGATTTGAAGAACGTAACCCTCGAGAAGGCACTTGAGTATATCCTCGAGCCATTAAATTATGCATTCAAGATTGAAGAGCGAACAATCTATGTCTCGAAACCGAAGATTGAGACAAAGATATTTCATCTCAATTACCTTACTTTGAAGAAGATAGGAACGAGTAACGTTGCGGGCACAATTGGTTCACAGACTGGTACCACAGGTACGACAGGTACCACAGGCACAACGACTACGACAGGAACTGGAACGACCGATTCAACGATTTCGATTAAGAGTGAATCAGAATCGGATATGTGGAAAAACCTTGAAGATAATTTAAAGACCCTTATCTCCAAGGACGGAAAATTCGTGGTCAACAGGGCTGCCATGATGGTTTTCGTCACTGATTATCCAAAATACTTAAGAGATATTGGTTTGTTTCTTAAGGCTGCAGAGCGTGTTATTCACAGACAGGTCATGATTGAGGCGAGAATTGTAGAGGTAACTCTCAACGATGAATCACGGGAAGGTATTAACTGGGAAATAGTTGGTGCCCGCATAGGTGAATTTCAGCTTAGAGGTCGCCAGGCATTATTGAACCCTCTTGACCGACAGGCTATCGGAGGCACAGGCACCAAGGCGTATCCTGCAGGTGTCCCATATTTCCGTTTCTTTGTAGGCTCCAACAATCTTGACATAGACCGCACTTTTCTTGACCTCTTGAGAACCCAGGGTACGGTGAATGTTGTATCGAGCCCTAAGATTGCAACGCTCAACAACCAGAGGGCGATCATTAAAGTGGCAACACAGGATGTCTATTTTGATGAGCAGCAGTCTATTGGTGTAGGAGGTGTTCCTCTTGCAACATATACACCCAAATTCATGACTGTTGGTCTTATCCTTGATGTAACGCCCCAGATAGACAACGAAGGCAATGTAATTCTCCATATCCACCCAATGCTGACAGACAAGGTAAGTTTTGAAACATCGCCCTCAGGCAGTCAGGTGCCTATACTTGATGTTCGTGAAGCAGATACGATTGTGCGTATGAGAGATGGTGAAACCGTTGTTATGGGTGGATTAATAAAGAACTCTAAGAAAACTGAGACAACTGGAACAAAGGGGCTTATGTCCATCCCCCTTCTGGGAAAGCTTTTTAAAGTAGAAGCCGAAACGATAAAGAAGATTGAACTTGTTGTTTCGTTAACACCAAGAATAATACTGGGTGAAGAGAAACCGTGAGTATAATCCTTGATGCTTTAAAGAAGGCGCAGAAAGACCGGAAACATACAGTTACTGTTACTACATATACGTATAAAAATAAGGGGCAAAAATTGCGATGGATTGCTTATAGCCTTATTGGAGTAATTATTGCAGGCACCCTGGTCTATCTTTATGTCCCTGCATTTCATAGACCAAAAGTTGTTGCCCAGGTCATTACAAAGCCTCAATTACCCCAGACAAAACCTGTAGCAGTTGAAGCAAAGAAGGTAGAGGTAAAACCCGTAGAAACTAAACCTGTGGAAGAAAAAAAGGAATTGCCTGTATCCCAACTTGACAAACCAGATAAACTAAGAAAACCGGGCAAGCCTGTTCGTCTTGCTTCTGTCGGGACAACTAAAAAACCTGCTGCTCTAAAGAAAAAGAAAATACCTGTAACCCCGAAGGAAGAGGCAGGCATTGCAATACAACCGGTAGATAATAAAAAGCTTGAAGCACTCTATAACCAGGCCCTTAAAGAGATGGATTCAGGAAGATTTGAGGAGGCAAAAAGACTCTACCGTACAATCATCATAGAGAAACCTGACCATATCGAAGCATTGAATAACCTTGGTGTCATTGCTACACAGGAAGGCAACACAGAGGAAGCTATATACTATTTCAGAAAAATCCTTGAATACAAGAAGGATTATGCAAAGGCGTATAATAATCTTGGTCTTCTCCTGATGAGGGAAGGGGATATGAAACTTGCTGAGGAATATTTCAGAAAGTCAATCGAGATTGATGGGGAGAGTGTTGAATCATATTTAAATATTTCTGCCTTACTGAGAAGTGAGAGACGGCTGGAGGAAGCCTCTCGATTTCTTGAGGTGCTTCTTCATAAAGGGGTGAAGAATCCTGTCCTTTATCTCTCTTATGCAATTACCAGGGATGAGCTGAACCAGCCCGCTGAAGCAGTGAGATATTATAGAGCTTATCTGAATGAGGGGGTAGCAACAAGAGAGGAAAGAAGTAAAATCATAGAGAGGGTAAGGGTTCTTGAAGAAAATCAATCTGCAAAAAATCGTTGAAACAGGGTTTAACCAGGGAGTGCATACCATTTTTCTCTTTCCTGGTTTCCCACCCTTAGGGAACAAAAAAGGCATTATCAAGCTTGATGATACAGCTCTGAGTGATGACGATGTGAGAAGAATTCTCAGGGCAACCACCACAGACTGGCTCTATGCAAGGCTCTTAAGGGAGAAAGAGCTTGATTACAGCTATGATATAGATGGCGGGAACAGATTCAGGGTAAATGCCTTTTTCAAGAGGAATAACTTAAGCCTTGTCATAAGACCCATACCTGCAATTGTTCCTGAATTTGAAAGCCTCGGGCTTCCCGAATCACTAAAGGATTTTACGACTTATGAGAGCGGATTGGTTCTTATTACCGGTCCTGCAAGTAGTGGCAAATCCACTACCCTTGCCTCTCTTGTAGATATTATCAACAGGGAAAGGGCATGCCATATTCTTACAATTGAGGACCCTGTTGAGTTTATCTTTCAGCCAGAAAAAGCCCTCATCAGCCAGAGGGAAATAGGCAGGGATACGCAATCAGTGAGCGAAGCACTCAGGAGAACACTGAGAGAGGATGCGGATGTGGTTGTTGTCCATGAAATACGGGATAAAGAGACCATGCGTATAGCATTTGAACTTGCAGAGACAGGTCATCTTGTCTTTTCTACCCTCCACTCAACACATGCGTCTCAGGCTGTGTATCGAGTTATTGATTTTTTTCCTGATGTGGAGAAAAATAAGATAAGGCTTTTGATTTCACAGGTATTAAAGGGTGTTATCTCTCAGCGGTTAATACAGAGGTCTGATGGAAAAGGGTTTGTTTGTGCAGTAGAAGTGATGAAGGTAAATCCAGCAATCAGCACTCTCATCAGGGAGGATAAGATTCACCAGATATTATCTACCATCAATCTTTCAAAAGCCGAGGGTATGATTTCCATGGATGATTCCCTTCTCAATCTTTATAGAAAGGGTTTTATCGATATGCCTGTTGTAATTGGCTACTCTTCAGGCGATAAGTCTTTTATTGATAAGGTAACAAAGGAGGCTCCCCAGACACAGGATATATTAAGTAGCAGAATTATTCTGGATATGGAGCGAAAGCTTATATCCTACGAAGCTAATTTCAGTGAAGGAAATTTGAGCTTTTTTGATTCATCAGGGCTCCTTCTCAACACACCCCTTGGCCTCCTCTACAGGGATAAGGGGTTGTCAAAGGAGGGTTTTAACTTTATTTCAGATTATACAATTTTAAACGGAAGGAAAGAGCCTTTTCCATTACAATCGCTCTTCAAACTTTCGTATAAGATTTTGAATGTCAAGATGGAGAAGAAGGTCTACACGATGAAATTGATAATCGTTGTAAGCGATAAGGAGAGTATTGAGATTCCTTCAGTGCCTATGGAGCTTGTCAGGGATAATGAGTGGCATACGATTACATTGCCAATCCCTAAACATTATGCCCGGAAAGAGGTAAAATATTATATGATTTTGTTTGATAATAATATAAGGGAGATTGTTTTTAATAATATAAACTTCATTTGAGGTGAAACATGATAAATGTTCATGAATTACTCCAGATAATGATTGCAAAGGGTGCATCGGATATGCACCTGATAGAAGGCATTCCACCATCCTTAAGAATTAACGGTGACTTAAGCTTCTTGGATAAAGAACCGCTCATAAAGACAGTACTCAGGGATTTTTTGGACCAGATTATAGATGACCCGATTAAGAAGCAGAGATTTCGTGATGAGAAGGAACTGGATTTTGCCTATAACTGGAAGGGTAAGGGTCGGTTCAGGGTAAATGTCTATTTTCAGAAAGGCTCTATTGCCTTTTCAGTAAGGCTCATTCCAGAAAAGGTTCCCAAACTCGAAGATTTGAGTCTTCCGGGTATCCTGAAGGACCTCACGCGAAAACCCAACGGGATGGTGCTTGTTACAGGTCCTACAGGTTGTGGTAAATCCACGACCCTTGCTGCAATGGTTGATTTGATAAATCAGGAGCAATCGCTCCATATCGTTACAATTGAAGACCCCATTGAATATGTATATACACCTGCAAAGTCGGTTGTGTCTCAGAGGGAAGTGGGTGACGATACCCTCTCTTTTGCTGCTGCCTTACGTCACGTTTTACGCCAGGATCCCGATGTAATACTTGTTGGTGAGATGAGGGACCTGGAGACCATGCAGACAGCCATTACTGCTGCGGAGACAGGGCATCTTGTCTTTTCTACACTGCATACAACCAGCGCTGCCCAGACTGTGGATAGAATCATTGACGTATTTCCACCCTACCAGCAACCTCAGATTCGTTCACAGCTTGCTGTGACCCTCCAGGCAGTTATCAGTCAAAAGCTCTTTAAAAGGGCAGATGGTAAAGGAAGAGTACCGAACACAGAAATATTGATTGCTACACCTGCGGTACGGAATATGATTCGCGAAGGTAAGACATATCAGATTAACTCTGCTATCGAGATGGGACAGGAATATGGCATGCAGACCATGGAACAACACTTCCATGAGCTGTTGAGTAAGAGGATGATAAAAAGATAAAATAGTATAGGTTATAGTTTATAGCGAAGATTGGGAATTAGATGCAGAGGTACAGTAGAGTGATGTATGGTTCATGAAAGAAGGCACAAAGGGGCAGAGGCACAGAGGCACAAAGTGTTTCTGTCTACTGGATACTGTCTACTGACTCCTGTATTCTTTATCATGCTTGGTGGGAAAATGAGCTATAAACTGAGAAGGAGTTAAAAAATATGGTTCAGCGCATAAGGAAAAGACTTGGAGAGATTCTCTTAGAAGCTAAAAAACTTCGTGAGGAAGACCTATCAAAGGCACTTAATGAGCAAAAGAAATATGGTGAAAAGTTAGGGAAGGTAATTGTCAGGTTAGGTCTTCTCTCTGAGAAAGAAATCATAGACACCATAAGCAGGCAACTCGGCATTCCCATTGTCAATATCGATGATATAGAAATACCAAAAGACGTGATTCAGTTATTCAACGTTGATATAGCAAAGAACTATATGGTCATACCCTTTGAGAAGCGATTTAATGTTTTACGCATTGCCATGGTTGACCCCCTTGATATTGATGCTATGGATGAAATAGCAAGAATTGTGAAGATGGAGACTGAACCATGCATCATTACCGAAGGACAGTTGAAGAGGGCGCTCGAGAAATATTACGGAATCAAGACGATTGTTGAAGAGACCCTTGAAAAGATAAAGGATATGGAAGAAGTAACCCTTATCAAGGAAGAGGAAGAGGATATAGAAGAGAGAATATCTGCTGACATGGCAGAGGAAGAGCCTGTGGTAAGATTTGTCAACAGTCTCCTTGCCCAGGCGCTTGCAGATAGTGCAAGTGATATCCATGTTGAGCCAGGAAAAAGACGGATGAGAATAAGGATGAGGGTGGATGGAAGGCTGCGGGATATCCCTTCGCCTGAAAAGAGTATGTTTCTTCCTATCATATCGAGAATCAAAATACTTTCAGGTATTGATATTGCAAAGACAAGAATTCCCCAGGATGGTCGCTTTAACATACGGGAGGGTACAAGAGAGGTGGGGGTCAGGGTATCAACATTTCCTACAATAAATGGTGAAAAGGCAGTACTCCGTCTCCTTGATAAGAGCACATCTTTATATGGGATTGATAAATTAGGATTTCTTTCTGATGATGAGGAGAGGATAAAGAAGGTAATAAGAAGACCCTACGGGTTTATACTCTCCACAGGTCCAACAGGAAGCGGTAAATCCACAACCCTCTACGCAATCCTCAACTACATAAATTCTCCTGAGAAGAATATCATTACCATTGAAGACCCTGTGGAATATACCGTGGATGGTCTTGCCCAGGCACAGGTGAATCCAAAAGCAGGGCTTACCTTCGATTCAGGTTTGCGCTCCATTTTAAGACAGGACCCGGATATTATCATGGTTGGTGAAATCAGGGACTCAGAGACAGCAACCATTGCAATCCATTCAGCCCTTACCGGTCATCTTGTTCTCTCAACATTACATACCAACGATGCGGCAGGTGCCGTCACGCGGCTTGTGGAGATGGGTATTGAACCATTCCTTGTTGCCTCATCTGTTTCATGTGTAATTGCCCAGAGGTTAATCAGAAAAATATGTCCTGACTGCAAAGAGTCCTATTTTCCAGCCCCGTCGATACACAGGACATTCAACATAAGTGAGGATGTATTACTTTACAGAGGTAAGGGATGTCCATCTTGCCGTTACAAGGGGTACAGAGGAAGAACAGGCGTGTACGAAATTCTTGTTGTCGATGACGACATAAGGGAGCTTATTGCCAACAAATCATCAAGTGAAGTAATAAAAAAGAGGGCAATAGATAAGGGGATGAGACTCATTCGTGATGATGCGGTTATGAAAGCGCTCTTCGGCATTACAACCCTTGAAGAGGCACTCAATGTAGCGCAGGTAGAATGAGGAAGGATAAATAAATGGCGACTTACTCATATCGAGCACGGGATGACAAGGGTGCTCTTGTCACCGGTACCCTTGAGGCTGAGACAAAGGCAGCAGTCTATAGTCAGCTTGATGCAATGGGTCTTTTTCCTGTATCAGCAAAAGAGGCAAGGACAGGATTATCTGCAGGAGATGACATCCTTGCGCGCTTTCAACGGGTTGGTTATGATGACCTTGTATTCTTTACGCGCCAGCTACAGACTATTGTACGGGCAGGTATTCCCCTTATCTCAGGGTTAAGGGCTCTCGAAGAACAGACATCGAACGGACGGCTGAAGATGGCGATTCGAGATATTTGTCAGGAAATAGATAGGGGGCAGAGCTTTTCAAATGCCCTTTCAAAGCATAAGCGCATATTTTCAGAACTCTATGTAAGCATGATAAGAGCAGGAGAGATGGCAGGTGCCCTCGAAGAGGTACTTGAGAGGCTTGCCGGTGTACTCGAATTTCAGATGAAGACAAAAGAGATGCTGAAATCAGCCATGCGTTATCCTGTTTTTGTAATTACTACATTAGTCATTGCTTTCATTATCCTCATACGGGTTGTGGTGCCTCGCTTTGTGCCTCTGTTTAAAGGCTCAAAGGTAGCGTTACCCCTTCCCACCCAGATTCTCCTTCTTATCAATGATGTTGTGCAATCATATGGACCTCTCGTTTTTGGAGGACTGATTGCTATTATTGTCCTTGTTGTCCTTTATATACGGTCTGACAAAGGCTCCTATGTGTTCGACACATTGAAATTAAAAATCCCTCTCCTTGGACAGATTATTCTGAAGATTTGTATGGGTAGGTTTGCCTTTATGCTTGAGAACCTTGTAAGAACAGGTATTCCCATTGTAAAGACTCTTGATATAGTCTCAAGAACTGTTGGCAATAAATATATTGCAGAAAAGATTCTTGAGATTGGAATGAAGATAGAGAAGGGGAAAGGTATATCAGGACCGTTGAAGGATGCCGGTATCTTTCCTCCCCTCGTGATTCATCTCATTTCAACAGGAGAAGAGACAGGCTCTCTCGAGGAAATGCTCAGGGAAATATCTGTGCACTATGACAGGGAAGTGACTTATTCGGTGAACCGACTCTCTGCATGGGTGGAGCCTATCCTCACCGCAGGCCTTTCAGTCATGGTCTTATTTCTTGCCCTTGCCATATTCATGCCCTGGTGGAATCTTATGGGTGCCTTAAGGAGTGGTGGAGGGTGAGAACATTTTTTAAAAATCCGGGTAACCTCAGATATAATTTAAATACCATTATTCCCCTTGTTGTTTTTCTGACCAATATTCTTGCCATAGCAGTGGCATTATATGTTCTAAAGGGTAAGGGTTTTAGTTACGTCTGGGTTTTCGGCACATCCTTATTTTCTGCTTTCTGTGCCCTTTTAGTAATCCTTGCGATGACGCAGCCCATAGAGGAGCTGATACAGAAGGCAGAAAAGCTTGTCCGTTTCGAAGAAGCGAGAAAAGAAAAGGGGCAGATGATGGAGGTGTACCAGCTCATAGAGAGGCTTGTGGAACGTATCAAGTCTGAAGATGAGTTTATATCATCTAAGGAGAAAAAGGTGATGGGCGATATAGATAAACTCGATTTCATTATACCTCTTGGATATATGTCTCTTACTGTTGCCCATGAGGTGCGAAATCCCCTTAATACCATTACAGGTATGACTGAACTGTTAAATCAGAAGATTACAGATGATGCTCAAAGAGAATACCTCTCCGCAATACTCTATGCAGCAAGAAAGATTGATAGGTTTACCACTGACCTTCTTGAATTTACAGACAATGAGCTGACAAAGGAAGAATTCAGCATCCATGAGGTAATTGAGGAGGCATTGAATTCTCTGAGAATGGAATACAGGAATGCCTTGTATGAATTTCAAAAAGATGAGGATATTATCTACACAGGTGACAGGATAAAGATATACCAGACAATCCATAATATTTTGAAAAATGCCTTTGAATTTGAGAAGGATAGCGGCTATATAAGAATTGATACGAAACAGGATAATGAAAGGGTACTGATTTCTATTTATAATAGAAACTCTCGTATCTTAGAGGAAGACCTTCCTTCCATGTTTAAACCATTCTTCTCACGGAAAAAAGGCGGAAGAGGTCTTGGTCTTTTCAACAGTATGAAGAATATCAAACTCCATGGAGGCGATATCCTGGTTGAAAGTGGATTGCAGGGCACAACATTTACAATAGAGTTGCCGAAAAGTAGGCAGGCATTATAGGCACAGAGGCACAAAGGCACAGAGGGAGAGAGGCGTGGCTGAGAAAATCATTATAATTGAAGATGACCGTGGGGTAAGATTCTTTCTGGAGGAAGCCCTGAAAGGAGAAGGCTATACAGTGGAATCCTTCCCATCATACGAAGATGCGGTGCAAAAACTGAATGGCGGTGCAGACCTTGTGATTATGGATATAAGCCTACCCGGTATGGATGGGCTTACTGCAATAGATGATTTAAAAAAGAAGACAAATATCCCGGTCCTGATTATTACTGCCTACGGGACAAAGAAGAATGCCCTCGAAGCAATAAAGAGAGGTGCCACAGATTTTTTTGTAAAACCCATTCCCCTTGATGAATTAAAGGTGATGGTAAAAAGAATTCTTGGAACAAAGCAATTAAAAAAAGAAGTGGAGGTAATAAAAGAAAAGGAACTTGAAGAGGTTACTTTTCATGGTGTTGTGGGAAAGTCAGAACAGATGAAAGAGATTTTCAGAATGGCTGAAAAGATTGCCCCCACAGAGCTTACCGTGCTGATTACCGGAGAGACCGGTGTAGGAAAGGAAGAGGTTGCACACCTTGTTCATAAGCTCTCCGGAAGAAAGGGAAAGTTTGTTGTGGTAAACTGCGCCTCAATTCCTGATGACCTTCTTGAGAGCGAACTTTTCGGATATGAGAAAGGAGCATTCACAGGCGCTTACCAGCAGAAGCAGGGAAAATTTGAGGTTGCTGATGGAGGGACAATCGTGCTCGATGAAATTGGGGAGATGAGTCCTTACCTGCAGGCGAAACTTCTCAGGGTAGCAGATAAAAGACAGTTTGAACACTTAGGTTCAACAAAGACAATCGAAGTTGATGTACGTGTTGTCTCAACAACAAATAGACAATTAGAAGAAAGAATCAAAGAAGGTCAATTCAGGGAAGACCTTTTTTTCAGACTTGCCCAGGCACATATTTATATCCCTCCATTACGGGAACGCAGGGACGATATTGAGGTATTTATAGACAAAATCCTACTTGATATGGATAAAGAAAAAGGCGTTACCATAAGAATATCCGAGGAGACGATGGAGAGACTTCTTGCCTATAACTGGCCGGGGAATGTACGTGAGGTCATCAATGTTATTAAGAGGGCTTCAATCATGTGCGAAGGTGATATAATAGCCCCTGATGATCTACCTCTTTACATAACTGGAGAGCAAAAGCTTATTTATACCTCATTCACCGATACTTTTCTTGACCAGGCAATATCAGAACTGGAGAAACGGATGATTGTTGATGCCCTCAAGAAAAGCAATGGGTCCCAGGCAAAGGCAGCAAAACTCCTTGGCATATCGGAACGGAGCATATGGTACAGGGTAAAGAAGTACGAGATAGATGTAAGTCAATAACCAAATTTCAATAACCAAAAAGGGTTCGAGTGTTTTGAAACCACTGGAACCCTGACCCCTTAAATCCTGTAACCCTTACTTTGTCTATTTATCCCGGATATGTCATTAGAGCATGGTGTCGGGTTCTCTCAAGCAAACCGTCGTGAGGCAAGGAAGCCTGGTCTTTTGCTATCAAGCAAAAGTTCTTAAAGCCGAACGCGAGTGAATGGAGCCGCTGGAGTGTAATGAACGTGTTTGCGGGGAAT
>DHGO01000003.1 GCA_002402795.1 Deltaproteobacteria bacterium UBA4796 | reverse complement strand
CGTGGAATGTGCTGATTCAAAATTCCATTACGTGAAATAGAAGAGGAAGTATTAAAACTCAATATCATGCCTAAACGCTATATGCGGAATAGTAAAACCATTTCCCCATCCGAACAATTGACTCTCCTTAAAAGCACAGTGGCAGTTGTGGGTTGTGGCGGGCTTGGTGGCTATGCCATTGAAGAACTGGCACGCCTTGGTATTGGCACAATAAAGGCAATAGACCCTGATGTATTTGAAGAACACAATCTCAATCGTCAGATACTCTGCACATCTTCTGTACTTGGAAAACCGAAGGTAGAAGTGGCTCGAAATAGGATACTTGATGTTAACCCTGCAGTAAGAATAGATGCTATCCGTGGTGCCTTGACTTACGAGAATGGAGAAGAGTTTTTACGTGGTTCTCAGGTTGTTGTGGATGGGCTTGACAATATTCCGTCACGCATTGCCCTTTCCGAGATATGTGATGTCCTCAATATTCCCCTTGTGCATGGAGGTATAGCGGGCTGGTACGGGCAGGTCACAACACAATTACCTAAAACAAAATCAATTCTGAAAATATATAGCCATTGCCATGAAGAAAAGGGCGTGGAGAAGGAACTCGGAAACCCTTCCTTCTCGCCAGCACTCGTTGCAACCCTTGAGGTGGCTGAAGTCTGTAAAATTATCCTTGGCAGGGGTGAATTACTGGATAAAAGGGTGCTCTTCATCAATATGCTCGATATGGAAATCGGAGAGATTGGGCTTTAAATGCCTTCCTATGGCTTAATCTTTTTTTCTTCCCTTTCCGTTCTCGCATTTGAAATAATCCTTATCAGGCTCTTCTCCATCCGTTTTTCCTATCACTACGCATCCCTTGCTATTAGCATCTCCATGATTGGTCTTGTTCTCGGTGGCATCTACACATACTTTAAATCCTCGACCACTCGAACCCCTGCCCTTGTCTTTATCCTATCCCTTTCATATCCTCTTGTCTTTATCTTTTCTGTTCTTCTTCCTTTAGACCACATGAGGATGCTCTGGGAAGATACACAGATTTTCTACCTCTTCCTCTTTATTATCTTACTTGCCATTCCCTTCTTTCTCTATGGTGTCATTATCTCCTCTCTGCTCTATGCCCATCCACAGAAGGTAAATAGAATCTATGCAGTAGACCTTCTTGGTGCCACAGGAGGTGTTTGCCTTGCCATATTGCTTCTCAATTATCTGAAATTGGAATATATCATCGCTACATTATCCCTCATTCTTGCCGGAATACTCATCCTTCAATGCCTCTTTAGAAAACGTAATGCTGTAACGCTATTTCTTATTATACCCGTCGCTCTCTCTGCTTCTTTATTGTCAGGCATGTTTCCTGCCACCATCTCTCCATACAAGAGCTTATCCCAGGCACTGATGGATGATGGTGCCCGTCTCTATAAAACCATTACGACCTCCCACTCACAATTAGATATTTTTGAGAACCCGAGAATGAGGCTTGCGCCAGGACTTTCACTCGCATATATGAGAGAGATTCCAAAGGGGTTGGGTCTTGCAATCGATGGAGACGTGACAGGCGTTTTACTTGATGAAAAAAACATCTATAGATACGATTTCCTGACATATATGCCCTCTGCCCTTCCCTATCTTATAAAAGACAGGATAGACAATGTATTAATTGTGGGCTTCAAAAACAGTATAGATACGCTGACACCCTATTATAGGGGGGCAAGAAATGTTTCTGTTGCAGAAAAAGATCGCTCCATATTGCGCTATATAAAAGATACCTTCGGAAGCGAAAGTCTCTATACCGGTTCTATCTACAATAAAACCGGAAGAAGATTTGCCACCCATATTCAAGACCCCTTTGACATCATCTTTCTCTCAAAGACAGGATTCTTCCCTTCAGGCAACTTTGGCCTCCATGAGGATTATGATACAACGATTGAAGCCATCCATATCTACCTTTCCCGTCTCAAAGAGGATGGTCTTCTTTTCATTCATATGTTTCTCTTATCACCCCCGCGATATGAGCTAAGGATGATGAATAATATCATCGCAACCATGAAGAAATATGGTATCTATGACCCAAGCAAGCATCTCGTTGTATTCAGGTCCTGGGATACTATTAGTTTTCTCATAAAAAAGGCAGGATTTACAGATGAAGAGCAAACCCGCATTGAGAGTTTTACTAAAACCCGACAGTTCGACATCATTTATCCGGTACAGGGAAGGCAAGAACAATTTATAACAGGTATTAACTACAGAGGTATATTTGCTCAACTCATCAATGAGACGACCCATAAGACGTTTGTCCAGAACTACCCATTCAATATTGAAACTACAACAGATGATCGCCCCTTTTTCAATTATTTTTTGAAATTAAAGAAAATACAAAGGATATATGACGAGACAGGAAGGAAATGGGCATTCTTTCTTTTTGAAGGTATGGCATTACCCTTTGTCCTTCTCTTTCTAATTTTGCTCTCCACCTGTATCTTTTTAATAACTATTTGCATCTCAAAAAAGCAGCGTTCACCAATCACTAATCACCAATCACTATTCACTCCTCTTCTTTTCTGTTACTTTGCCTCAATCGGTCTTGCCTTCATGTTCACTGAAGTCTTCTTCATCCATAAGATGATGCTTCCTTTTGGTTCCCCTGTCGATGCCTTTGCAGTTGTTCTTCTTGCGATGCTTCTGAGCACAGGTGCAGGCAGCCTTGCAAGCGGTTACATCCATGATAAGAAGATTGGTTACTATATGGCTGTCCTGTTGATGCTTCTTTTACTTTCCA
The DNA here is from genome assembly GCA_002402795.1 of Deltaproteobacteria bacterium UBA4796. GTDB lineage: Bacteria > Desulfobacterota > Syntrophorhabdia > Syntrophorhabdales > Syntrophorhabdaceae > UBA8905. Next base: position 2,663 of record DHGO01000003.1, on the reverse strand, counting down.
TTCTATTTTTTGAGCGCATAGCTACGAGTTACTTGAGCTTTCTCGCTATAATCCCTATCGGTATCTGCCTTGGCTTCTATTTCCCTTCAGGGATTAAGTTTCTCTGTAAGGAAGAGAAGGGATTCATTCCCCTTGCCTATGCAATAAATGGTGCCTTCTCTATCATTGCGCCACCCCTTGCATCCTTAATTGCAGTTGCCTATGGCTGTACTATCCTGCCTGTCTTATCGTGTATTCTTTATGGCTTTTCTTTACTTCTTCTGGGCTTCACCCGTCATGGGGACAAAGGCAACACTGCCTAACTCCACAATCTTATGCATACCCTTTACCTTTGTCACCAGTGTAAGATTCTGGAAAAAGACTGTACTACCTAATGGTATAATGAGTCTCCCACCCTCTTTTAGCTGATTAAGCAATGGGGGTGGTATATGATTTGCTGAAGCAGTGACCATTATGGCATCGAATGGGGCATGCTCCTTCCAGCCAAAATATCCATCACCATGCTTTACCCTTATATTTTTATAGCCCATCCGCTGTAACCTCTCCACTACCCTGTCATAGAGCCCTTTCCGAATTTCGATAGTAAAGACTTCTTTCGCCAGTTCTCCAAGTATCGCTGCCTGGTATCCGGAACCTGTGCCTATTTCAAGAACCCGTTCATGCCCTTCGAGTCCAATAGCCTCGCTCATAAGGGCAACCACATATGGCTGTGATATGGTCTGCCCTTCGCCTATGGGCAATGGATGGTCATTGTATGCCCTGTCCCATTGAGATTCATCTATAAACATGTGGCGTTTTACTTTAAGCATGGCATCAATCACTCTACTATCCTTTATACCCCTTCTTTTGATGTCATGTTCAACCATCCTCTGCCTTCTCTTTGCAAAGGCATCCTCATCAAAAGCTGCGATATAAGACAACGGTATAAAATTTAAAAGTAGGATGAAGATTATAAAGTTTCTTCTCACAGTAAACACTCTATCACAGATAGCATGGATGAAAAAAGTATTTAAAACCAGCACAAAAAATGTCAATATACATAGAGGTATTCTATTCAAGGAGGCATAGTATGAGAATCGGAAGGGTTTTTATAAAGCTTGAATACATTGTGGACCTTGATAATACAGCTATGGTGGAAAGGGCAAAGGATATGCTCTACGATGACATTATAAATATAGCTGCAGGCAAGGCTACAGATGATATAGATGCGCTCATCCAGGAAAAAGCGGATGCATCTCTTTCAGAAGATGATATATCACCTCTTGTCCTGGAAGAGGAGTGGGAAGAAGAGTAATATAATGGAAACGTTTCTTATGACGGAGTCGCTATTATGGAAGCTCCTTTTTTCTTACAAAGCACATAAGGATTGAGGCTGCAAGAGCTATTCCAACAGCAATGGTAAAGGGAATCTGAAAAGAACCCGTAATATCCCTGACATGTCCTCCAAAGCGATTCGCAATGATTGCCCCTGTACCATAAAAAAGGGTCAAACCGCCAATAACAGTGCCCATCATCTCTTTTTTGAAATAATCACCACCTGCCGCTCCGTACATGGGCCAGGTTGCTCCGTAAAAGGCGCCAAGAAAACTCATACTTACATAGAGCCCTATTTCATTCGTACCTGCAAGAATAATACCCCCTATGCTCAGGGCGGTACATATATTTAAAAGAATGATTGTCATACGTCTGCCAATATAGTCAGATGCCATGGGTATGGTAAGAACGCCCACTATCTGTCCTATCCCATGTAGGGTTGCGAGAAAGGAAGCCTTTGCATAGGGAAACTTCAGTTCATATCGTGCATAATCCACTGTAAAGGTAAGTAAAAGATAGAGGGCTACTGCAATGAGCAAATAGGAGAAACCAATAAGCCAGAAGTGGGGGAGTTTAATGATTTCTGAATATCTGATCTTTTGTGCCTGGGTTGAAGTTGTTGTTTGAATGTTTTCGCCCATTACCTGTCCCCATGGAAAAAGCCCTTTGTCTTCAGGCTTACTCCTCAAAAATAATGCGTTTATTACGACCATGATGAGGGCTGCCACGCCCAGTATATACCAGCAATAATGCCAGCTCCACCGGGCAACCACAAAGGGATAAAGTTTTCCCATAGTAGCAAAACCAAGACCAAACCCTGTAGACATGATACCAAGAGCCATACCCCTCTTTCTTACAGCAAACCACCTCTGGACAAGGGTGATAATGGGTGTCCACATGGCAGCTCCACCCATGCCAACGATACCATAAAATATACATGCCTGCCAGAAGCTTTGTGCTGTGCCCATGAGGATGGTACCTATGCCAAGCAAAGCACAGAACAAAGATATAACCCTCCTTGCACCAAGGCGGTCTGTGAAATAACCGGTAAAGAGGGAAAAGATTATATATACAATGAAATAAGCATTGAAGATATCTCCTCCCTGCCGTCGTGTAAAACCCATGGTTCGTATCATTTCAGGAAGAAGAACACTGTATCCTTGACGGATTCCATAGTTGATATAGAGATCCACAAAACAGACAGCAAGGACAATCCACGCCCAATGAATAGTAGAATTTTTCTTTTTAGATATATCAGTCATATGAATTCCCCCTCATCTATTTAATAATAAATTTTAGGATAACAATATCTAATATACAAGCAAAATCAATCGGTGATTGTATTGCCT
>DHGO01000084.1 GCA_002402795.1 Deltaproteobacteria bacterium UBA4796 | reverse complement strand
CTCTTTACAACTGTTAAAGAAAAGTATGATGTATTTAATTAATACCCCTGTCATAAATTGAAAGTAAATAGTATATAATTACTTTTTGTTTAGTATTTTTGTACCAGAAATGGTGGTTTACCTATTCTCAATCAGTACGATCTCTACCCTTATCGATACCGTCCTGCAATCATCCCATCAAACAAGATGGCCTTGCAAAATCCTGATTCAGAGGGATGGAGAGGAATGGGAAGGAGGGATTCAGCACACCCCTGCCACACTTTTTATGATTTTCTGTGTGATAATCCCGCATAACTTTTTTACAATTTCTATATCTTTTTTTCTGATATTATCCCAGTGAATTCCAGCAAGAACAACTACCTTTCTGTTTAACCTTTTTGATAATTCTTCAGATATAGATTTCACAATGGTGTCTTCTTTGTGTCCTAAGTATGTGTATACTGAGCTTGTAGCGCTTATTTTATTTTTGTTTTTCAAGCTTGGTCTGGGTTGCGCAAAACCTGCTGCACCGATATGTTTTTTTCCTCCCGAAAGGACTACCAGTAAATCATCACCTATTTTTTTAATATAGGCTCTGATTGTGAATCTGCCTTTTGTTTCAGATAATATGGTCATGGTATATGGTTAAACCCGAGTCCATTGAGAACAAGCTTGAGGGCGAGGTCAGCAACTTGATCGATCTCGTCTTTCCGATCATAGTTAAACCAGAAGGTAACCCATGTCAGCATACCAAGTATGAAAAGTGCTGCCCAGGATGGTTTGATCTCGGTATTAATTTTGCCTTCTGACTGGAGTTGAGAGATTGTATCACGGATAAGAAGATAGTGTTTTTTCCACTCCCTCCTTACCTCCTTGAAATACTTATCCTTCATGGTCAACTGCTCATGGATGATAACCCTGAGTTCTGGATGTTTGCACATAACATCTTTCGTATAGATCCGTACCATATATGAAAGGCGCTTGAGGGGATCATCTATAGAAGCTGCTTCGTCGAGATAAGGCTTCAGGGTCGTCTTTATGGATTCCATGTGAACTGAGAACAGAAGATTTCGTTTGCTCCCGAAGTAATGATACAGGGTTGGTCTTGTAAGTTTCGCTACATTACATATATCTGTGGTTGATGCAGATACAGAATTCCCCTTTTTAAGGAGAAGCTGCATTGTGGTCTGTATGATTTTTAACTTTTTTTTCTGAGACGCCTTTTTTCTTTTATCTGATGCCATCTGTTTCTTTTTGCTAAAAGTTAGTTATAAAAAAACCATAGTTTTATTTATACCAATCGATACATTATTTGTCAATCCTGATTGCTTTAAAAATCATGTCATAATGCATATCCAGGGAAAGTATAGTAGTGTTAACACCTCCTGTCTTCCTGGACAAGAGCACGCTTGAATTGGTAAGGCAAAGCGTCTTATTATATATATGTTATAAAATAAATGCCGAAGGCGGGACTTGAACCCGCACAGGCTTACCGCCTACTAGACCCTGAACCTAGCGCGTCTGCCAATTCCGCCACTTCGGCAGTATAATTAAACTTATATGTATAAGACCTATAAGTCAAGAGGAGAAAAATGAAGATTTTTGAGTCCCTTACTATATCAGAAAAGTTTGTCAACCCTGTTCTTACAATAGGCAACTATGATGGAATTCATATAGGTCATAGGGAAATTATTAAAAGGGTGAAAGATAGGGCAAATGCAATAAAGGGAACCTCCATGCTCATGACCTTTGAGCCTCATCCTATGAGCGTCTTAAAGCCGAATAAATTCATCGGTGCAATTACACCCGTTTACATGAAGAAAAGGCTTATCGAGGAAAGTGGAATTGACGTTATGATTATTGTCCCTTTCAATGAGGAATTCCGTAATATCAGTGCTGATACCTTTGTAAAAGAGATTCTTGTTCAAAAAATCGGTGTCAAAGAACTTGTTGTTGGATATGACTTCAAGTTTGGTAAGGATGGTTCTGGAAATACAATGTTGCTACAGCACCTTTCAGAAAATTATGGTTTTTCTTTTCATATTGTAGAGACAATTACCGTGAATGGTGAAAAGATAGGGAGTAACAGAATCAGGAGGATGATTCAAAAGGGGGAAATGGAAAGGGTCAAGATCTTTTTAGGTAGACCCTTTATGATAGATGGCGAGGTAAAAAAAGGGGTGGGCAGGGGAAAGAACATGGGATTCCCGACAATCAACATTAGCACAACTTTTAGCCTTCTTCCAAAGAATGGTGTCTATGTAACAGAAACAGAAGTGGAAAAGGTTAGAATGCCATCGGTTACAAATATAGGATATAACCCTACATTCAATGAGAACAGGCTTTCAATAGAGACATACATTTTAAACTTTTCTGAAGAACTTTATTCAAGGCATGTAAACATTATATTCCATGAAAGAATACGGGATGAGATGCGGTTCAAAAGCGTTGATGCCTTGAGGAAAAGAATAGCAATGGATGTGGAGATTGCTGGTAAGTATTTTGGTATCAGATAACCGGATCTCTATAGACAATCCTGCCATCTACCATGGTAAAGAGATTTTTACCCTTAAGCTTCCAGCCATGGAAGGGCGTATTTTTTCCCTTTGACACAAAGGTGTTTTTATCCACTACCCATTCTATGTCTAAATTGAAGATAATAAGGTCTGCAATACTGTCAGGAGCAAGCTGTCCGTAAGGGAGCTTCAGAAGTTTCGCAGGATTCACAGTGAACTTTTTTAAAAGATCGTTCAGGGTAAGAACACCTTCATGGACAAGCTGAAGGGAAAGAGAAAGGGCTGTCTCGAGACCAGAAATACCCCAGGAGGCTATGTTGAACTCTACATCCTTTGATGTAAGGTCGTGAGGTGCGTGGTCAGTGGCAATGATATCAATGGTATTATTTTTGAGCCCTTCTTTAATGAATCCGACATCTTCTCTGGAACGGAGTGGCGGATTTACCTTTGTATTTGTATCGAAAGTAAGGGTAGCCTCATCGGTGAGGGTGAAATAATGGGGGCAGGTATCGCAGGTAATCTTTTTATACCTTTTCTTTGCCCTGTTTATAGCATCCACACTCCCGGATGTGGAAATATGGGTGAGATGAATTGGAGCGCCTGCATATTGGGCAATGGCTATATCGCGCCTTACAATCACCTCCTCCGCAATGGAAGGGATGACATCAAGCCCGGAAATAAGGGATGCATGCCCTTCATGGACATAACCTTTTGAGAGGTCTTCGTCCTCACAATGGGATATAACAGGGATGTCAAAGAGAAGGGCATACTCAAAGGCTTTTTTAAGAAGGTCAGCATTTTTGACAGACCTGCCATCATCTGAGATTGCGATAATCCCTGCGCTATACATCTCACCTATCTCTGCAAGCTCTTCACCTTTTAATCCTTTTGTAATTGCACCACAGGGAAATACCCTGCACAACCCCTCAGTCTTTGCCTGTTTCACGATGTGTTCTGTAAT
>DHGO01000034.1:1832-3378 GCA_002402795.1 Deltaproteobacteria bacterium UBA4796 | reverse complement strand
CCTCACGACGGTTTGCTTGAGACAAAACCCGACACCATGCTCTAATGACATATCTGGGTTTAAGGAAATTTAAAAGATTGAAAAAGTCGATTTTCATGGTATAAAAGTTATGGCGTATGTTTACAAGTGTTCGTAAGGATATACCGGAAATGGTCTGGAAGGGGTTACTGCTCCTTTCGACCTTTATTCTCTGGATAGTTTCTCCTGACTTCCTTATCAAAGTCTTTACATACAAAATCTTTTCAATTCAATCTTTTCATGTTTTGTGGTTTGTCGTGATATTAATTCTTTTCAAACGCTTTGTCCCTTATTTCAATCCCAAACCCTCCCTGGGAAAAATATATGGAAGAAATTATTTTCAGGCAGGTGAAAATACACCATCAAAACAGGATAAGTTGCAAAAATTCAAAGTGAAAATGAATCAGGGTGCCATAAGGGTAGCAGTATACTGGACTCTTCTGGTTTTTATTATCGGTATCTTCTATTACATCAATATTATCAACAAGATGGCGTTGTTTATTATTGTCATCTTTTTTATTTTTATGGACCAATTCTGTGCCTCAGTATGGTGCCCTTTTCAATGGATTATTAAAAATAAATGTTGTAATACATGCAGAATCAACAACTGGGGATACCTTATGGCTTTTTCACCTTTAGTCTTTATACCTTCATTCTGGACCTATTCAATTATAATTCTATCTCTGGCAGCCATTCTCCAGTGGGAATATCTTTTTTATAAGCATCCAGAGCGGTTTTATGAGGTCTTCAATGCCAATCTTATGTGTAAACGTTGCAAAACAAAATGCAGGGTGGTGCGGATGCGCCTTGCAGACAATGGATGAAAGACAGACTGCAGGATATTTAGATTTCATTTGAATATTGAAGCAGGATTGCTTACAATACCTCAATATAGAATTTCATATGAAAGGTTCCTGTAGCTCATGTTTTATGAGGCTGTCATAATTGGTGGTGGACCGGCAGGGCTTACCGCTGGTATCTATCTAATAAGGGGCGGTATTGACACTTTGCTTCTTGAAAAGGTTCTACCAGGCGGAACCCCTGTAAACACCGAACGGGTAGAAAATTATCCCGGTTTTCCTGATGGAATTCCGGGACGACAGTTGATGGAAAGATTTATAACCCATGCTGAGAAATGTGGTCTCAAGATTAAGGAATTTTCAGAAGTTTTAGAGGTCTCTTTTCAGAATAATACTTTTCTTACCACTACAACATCAGGTCAGTTTGAATCCACAGCTATTATTATCGCCACAGGGACAGAGCCAACAAAGATGAATATTCCTGGTGAAAAAGAATTTCTGGGCATGGGTATTTCATACTGTGCCACCTGCGACGGCGCTTTCTTCAGAAACATGGATGTGGCTGTGATTGGTGGCGGGGATGCTGCAATAGAAGAAAGCCTCTCCTTAACAAAGATTGTGAGAAGGGTCTATGTGATTCATAGAAGGGATAAATTGAGGGCTCAGAAGATACTTAAGGAGAGGGCTTTCAAAAATGACAGGATCGAGTTCCTCTGGAATAAAAGACC
>DHGO01000034.1:0-1819 GCA_002402795.1 Deltaproteobacteria bacterium UBA4796 | reverse complement strand
TGAGAATGAACGTTAGCGGGGTCTTTGTATACATAGGCTCCAGTCCAAATACCTCCTTTCTTGGAAACCTTGTAGATAGAGACGAAGCAGGTTTCATACTTACAGATGAAAACCTCTGCACAAAAACAAAAGGATTGTTTGCAGCAGGCGATGCAAGAAAAAAGACATTACGGCAGATTGCTACTGCTGTCGGGGATGGAGCCATTGCTGCTGTGAATCTTGAAAGATATATACTCGAAATAAGGTAATAGATTTCTGTATAGAAAATATAGAGAGCAAGGATAACAATGATAGATGTTATTGGTATAGGCGCATTGAATCTTGATTTTATATATGAAGTAGAGGATATTGCCTATGTAAAAATTCCAGGACTGGAGATAGAGGAAGGGGAGGAGGTTGTCGCAGGGAAGGAATATCTTCCTGCCCTGAAAGATAAATTGAACAGATTTGGTACATTGCGGAAGGTAAGCCCTGGAGGTTCAGCTTCCAATACCTGCCATATGCTTGCCCTTATGGGGTACAGGGCTGGCATAATTGGAATCCTTGGAGAGGATAGAGAGGGAGATTTTTATCTTAAACAACTTGTCCATGAAGACACACGGGGCATTATACGGAAGGGCAAAACCGGTCTCGCCTATATTATAAATGCGGTTTCAAAGGACCGCTCTATTATTGTCTTTCCCAATAGCAACAGCGACATGGATGAAAAGGCATGGAACATGGAATTATTATCCCGTACAAAATGGGTTCACATGAGCTCCTTTATTTCTGATAAAGCCCTTGCCATGCAGATTGATATTAAAAATTCTCTCGCCGGTAAAACAAAGGTAAGTATAGACCCTGGTGAAATATACGGGCAGATGGGAGAAAAAATATACCCGTTGCTTGAAGGCATAGAAATACTCTTCGCATCAGAAAGAGAAATGGCAATGCTCTTTGGCACGGAAAGAGAGGAAGCCATAAGACAGGCCCTTGATATGGTCAGGATTCTTGTGGTTAAGAGAGGGAAAGAAGGTGCATCTATCTTTACAAAAGAAGGGGTAGCCCATTCCCCGGCAAAAAAGGTAGGGGTCATTGATAACACCGGTGCTGGCGATGTTTTCAATGGCGTGTGTATAGGTTGCTATATGAACAATATGAAACTATCACAGATCATTCATATCGCTACCGCTGCAGCCTCATTGAGTACGCAAGGTTTTGGAAGAGATGGATACCCTCGAAAGAAGGATATAGAAATACTTGAGAAAGAATAACATGAATCAGGAGAATTTATGAAGATATGCTGGTTCACAACCGGTCGCGATAAGGAGGCTTTTACCCTTCTAAAAAATGTTTATGGTGCCATGAACAACAAAGAGATAGATGGGTATATATCGGTTCTTTTTCTGAATCGGGAAAAGGGTGAGTCAGATTCATCCGATGAAATCATATCCTTTGCAGAAGAAAAGGGCACCTCTGTGGAATGTATAAGTTCTAAGAGATTTTTTGAGGATAAGGGTTTGAAGATAGAGGATGGCAGAATATATTTCGATACAGAGGTTAAAAAGAAAATTGAAAACTATGATTTTGATATAATCTTTCTTGCCGGCTACATGCTTATCCTTTCAAGGGTGCTTTTCGAACCATACCCTGTATTAAATCTACATCCCTCGCTACCAAATGCCTATAAGGGAAAATGGGAAGATGTGATAAGAAAAACCATAGATGATGGTGTGAAGATATTCGGCGCAATGATACATATGGTGGATGCTGCCCTTGATGAAGGCACCCCTGTTACATATGTAAAGCTTGCCTTTGAGGGTGGTCAGTTCGATGAACT
>DHGO01000011.1 GCA_002402795.1 Deltaproteobacteria bacterium UBA4796 | reverse complement strand
CCCTTCCTCACTCGCGAATCCTCATCCACCAGCCCCTTGGGGGAGCGCAGGGGCAGGCATCGGATATTGATATCCAGGCAAAAGAAATATTGAGGGTGCGAGAGGAGATCAATAAGATTTTTACAAAACATACAGGTCAACCTCTTGAGAAGATTTCGATGGATACGGATAGGGATTTTTATATGACTGCACATCAGGCACTTGACTATGGTATTATTGACAAGATTGTCGAGAAGAGGCAGGAAACATGATTAAGAAAAATAACGGGAGAGCCATGAAACTACACTGTTCATTTTGCGGAAAGAGTCAGGACGAGGTAAAGAAACTTATTGCAGGTCCCATGGTCTATATATGTGACGAATGCATTGAGTTGTGTAATGAGATTATTCAGGATGAAGTGAAGAAGGAACGATTCGATTATATAAAAACATCAATACCGAAGCCTCACGAAATCAGAAAACTCCTTGATGAATATGTCATAGGTCAGGACTATGCAAAAAAGGTGCTTTCTGTAGCGGTATATAATCATTATAAGAGAATCGAATCCCAGGCAAGTTTTGATGACGTAGAAATACAGAAGAGCAATATACTTCTTATAGGACCTACCGGTACAGGAAAAACCCTTCTCGCGCAAACACTTGCAAAGATACTCCATGTGCCGTTTACCATTGCCGATGCTACTACCCTGACTGAGGCAGGTTATGTAGGAGAGGATGTTGAAAACATCATTCTCTATCTTCTCCAGGCAGCAGATTACAATACAGAAAGGGCTGAGAAGGGCATTGTATATATCGATGAAATCGATAAGATATCCCGTAAGATAGACAGTCCATCCATTACCCGTGATGTCTCAGGCGAAGGTGTACAGCAGGCTCTTTTGAAAATAATAGAAGGAACGGTAGCAAATGTCCCGCCAAAGGGTGGAAGAAAGCATCCCCAGCAGGATTATATAAAGGTTGATACAAGGAATATACTATTTATATGCGGAGGTTCCTTCAGCGGTGTAGAATCCATCATAGCAAATAGAATTGGGAAAAAGGGCATAGGTTTTGGTGTTGATGTTGAGGGAGGAAGGGACAAGAAGTATACGGAATTGATCAAAGAAATTCAGCCTGAAGACCTTCTGAAGTATGGATTGATACCTGAATTTATAGGCAGACTGCCCATCATAGCCACACTCGAGGAACTGGACGAAAATGCACTTGTTGAGATTGTCAGAAGGCCACGGAATGCTATTGTCAAACAATACAAGAAGCTTTTTGAACTGGAGAATGTAAAACTGACCTTTACTGAAGGCTCTCTGAGAGGTATTGCACGAGAAGCTATGAAAAAGAAATCAGGGGCACGTGGATTACGTTCTATCATGGAGAAGGTTATGCTTGATGTTATGTACGAGATACCGACCCTCTCCAATGTAAAAGAGTGCGTTATCAGTGAAGAAGTAATAACAAATCACGAGAAGCCCATATTGATTTACGAGGAAGAGGCAGAGATTGCCTGAAAATCGGGCGGGTAGCTCAGTGGGAGAGCATCGGCCTTACAAGCCGGGGGTCACAGGTTCAANNGTCACGCCGGAGGCCGCGAGTTCAATTCTCGTCGACCCCGCCAATATCCAGGAGATAAATGAACCTTGCCCTGTGCATTCATAACCACCAGCCTGTAGGTAATATGGATTCTATCCTCGAAGAGGCATATGTGCATGCATATATGCCTCTTTTTTCTGTGTTAAAAGAATTTGAAGATATAAAAATCAATATTCACTTTTCCGGATATCTTTTTACATGGCTCTACAGAACCAAACCTGAATATGTGAAACTTTTAAAAGAACTTAAAAGGCGAGGTCAGTTAGAAATTGTATCAGGAGGTATGTATGAACCTGTCCTTTCGCTGATACCTGAAGGTGATGCCATTGAACAGATACAGATGCATATGGATTTTATGGAAAAGGTTTTTGGAGGGAAACCGAGCGGTATATGGCTTGCGGAAAGAGTTTATGAACCCCATATGCCAAAAATTCTGAATAAGACAGGTGCCCTTTACACGCTGGTTGATGATAATCATTTTAAGGCTGTTGGTAAAAAGGAAGACGAGCTTTACGGGTATTATGTAACTGAATTTGAAGGGTACAAACTTTTAATCTTTCCCGGATTGGAGTTTCTGAGGTATGCGATACCCTTTAAGCAGATAAGTATCATCGATGAGTATTTGAGAGGTATAGCAGAAAAAGGTGGAGACCTCGCAGTGTTTGGTGATGACGGGGAGAAATTTGGTTTATGGCCCGGTACATATCATTCAGTTTATGAGGAGAGATGGCTACGGGAATTTTTCAGATACCTTGATGCAAATAAAGAATGGTTGAAGACAGTAACCTTCAGCGAATATATTGAAGGCCATCCTCCACAGGGGTTGATATACCTTGAATGTGATTCCTATAGAGAAATGGGTGAGTGGTGTCTGCCTGCCCGTTTAATCAAGCATTATAATGCCTGCTTAACGAGCCTTAATGTGGAATCTAAAGACTTTATCAAAGGTGGCTATTTCAAATATTTTCTTGTGAAATACCCTGAAAGCAATGATATGCACAAGAGGATGTTTGAACTCTCAAAAAGAGTAAAGAGGAATGAGAATGCAAAAAAATTACTATTTATGGCTCAATGCAATGACAGTTACTGGCATGGTGTCTTTGGTGGCCTCTATTTACCTCACCTTCGTGCATCTGTATATAACAATCTTATTGAAGCAGAGAATCGTATAGAATCGAAAAGACCCTTTATTGAAGGATCGATGAGCGATGTGAATCACGATGGATGGGATGAGGCGATTCTAAATAACAAATTATTAAAGGCATATTTTTCTTTAAAAGAGGGTGGCACTCTCTACGAACTTGATTATAAACCTTCCTGCACAAACATCATGGCTACACTATCAAGAAGATATGAAGGGTATCATGATAAGATAAAAATTGCACAGAGCCAATCTTCAGGTATAGCTGATGGCACTAAAACAATCCACGATATGGTTCTTGCGAAAGAAGAAGGACTTGAACAGTACCTTTACTATGACTGGTATCGCAGGGCTTCTCTTATCGATCATATGATGGCACAGGATGCCTCCTTCGAGAGTTTTTATAAAGGTGTATACGTTGAGCCCGGGGATTTTGTGAAGGAACCTTATACGAGTTCAATAAAAAAGCAAAAGAAATCTGTCACACTTTCCCTCACGAGGGATGGTTATTTCTGGA
>DHGO01000014.1 GCA_002402795.1 Deltaproteobacteria bacterium UBA4796 | reverse complement strand
CTTACTCTTTTCCAGGATGCTTCCTACATCGATATACGGCTCAAAGAGATATGGAAAGATAATCTTTTACGTTTTTTAATACTGACCCTTTTCATTGTGGCCATTACACTTCTTGTTGTGCGGTGGAGCATTACCGGTCCCATTGCCCAGATAGCAGAGTGGATGAGGGAAATGAGGCTGGGAAATGGGAAAACCAAAAAAGAGACATCCTTTCCAAGGGGGGACATTCTTGCGCCCCTTGTTTCTGAAGTAAACTATCTGGCAAAGAGTCTCTCCATGGCGCAAAAAAAGGCAGAGGAAGAAGCAAGGTCCCTTATTAAGACAGAGTCTCTATGGACTGCTGAAAGGCTTAAAGAACACATACATGTTGAACTCGGTGATAAAAAGCTTTTTCTTGTCTCCAATAGGGAACCATACGTGCATATAAAAGAGGGTCGCTCAATAAAATATATAATACCTGCAGGTGGTCTTGTAACTGCCCTTGACCCTGTTATGCGTGTATGCAACGGTGTCTGGATTGCTCACGGGAGTGGCGATGGAGACCGTGATGTGGTGGATGAAAATGATATAATCCGTGTGCCGCCTGAAGAGCCTTTATATACATTAAAGAGAATATGGCTTACAAAAGAAGAAGAAAATGGCTACTATTATGGTTTTGCAAACGAAGGCATATGGCCACTCTGTCATATTACCCATGAACGTCCTGTTTTTCGTCTAAATGACTGGACTTACTATCAGAAGGTCAATGAAAAGTTTGCCGCTTCCCTTCTTGAAGAGACAAAAGATGAGGAATCTCCACTTGTCCTGGTTCAGGATTACCACTTTGCCCTTTTACCCCTTCTTATCAAGCAAAGGCGGCCTGACGCAAAGCTGGCAATATTCTGGCACATTCCATGGCCTAATCCTGAAACCTACGGCATATGTCCATGGGTACGGGAAATCCTTCTGGGCATGCTCGGTGCAGACCTTATTGGGTTTCATATACAATTTTATTGCAACAATTTTCTCGATACGGTGGATCGTTTCTTAGAATCAAAAATTGATTGGGAACATTTTTCAATAAGCAGAAAGGAGCATATAAGCTTTGTGAAGCCTTTTCCCATAAGTATAAGTCCTGATTTTTCTTCAAACGCAATTTCCCTTCCTGAACAAATTTCTTTAAAAGAAAATCTGTTAAAGGAGATGGGTATAAGCGCCCGATATATGGGAGTTGGTGTAGACAGAGTTGACTATACAAAAGGTATTCCTGAACGCCTGCGTGCCCTTGAAAGATTTTTTGAGAAATACCCTGAATTTATAGGTTCATTTACATATGTTGAGCTTGGTGCACCAAGCAGAACACATATCAAACGGTACAGGGATCTTTTAACACAGGTTGAAGAAATGGTGGATAGTATAAACTGGCGTTTCCAGACAAAAAACTGGAAGCCGGTTATGTTTTTCAAAGGCAACCACCCGCATGAAAAGATACAGCCATTTTATAAGGCTGCAGACATCTGTATAGTCACATCCCTCCATGACGGTATGAATCTTGTTGCAAAGGAGTTTGTTGCCTCTCGTGATGACCATGATGGAGTGCTCATTCTCAGTCAGTTTACAGGAGCATCCCGTGAATTGAAAGACGCCATAATTGTGAATCCCTACGATATAGAATCAATGGCTGATGCTATTTTTCTGGCACTAACCATGGATCCTGCTGAAAGAACAGAACGCATGAAACGGATGAGAGAGACAATTCAGGAACAGAATATCTATCGGTGGGCAGGAAGTTTGATTACAGAACTCACCCGTATCCGTTAAATAGGATATGCCCTCAGAATATTTTTTCAAAAAGGGCCTGGAGAAATTAAAAAAAGAAGGAAAGAACTTCTTTCTTTTTTTTGACTTTGACGGAACCCTTGTTCCTATTCAAAATAATCCTGCCCATTGCTTGCTTTCATCTCCCATTAGGGGTCAGTTAAAAAAGATTATACTTTCAGGTTCAGCTTCCATTGCCATATTGAGCGGTAGGTCACTACCTGATATAAAAAAGAGGGTGCAGTTAGACGGTATTTATTATGGAGGCAACCATGGGCTTGAGATTGCAGGTCCAGGGATAAACTTTATTCATCCTGAAGCCCATTCTTTCAAACATATAATTGAGAAAGTTTCTCAAAGCATTACAGAGGCGACCAGAAACTTTCCCGGTGTGTTTATTGAAAAAAAGAATTTTTCTTTCACACTTCATTTTCGTATGGCATGTAAAGAAGATAAGCGATTGGTTCGTCGCATCTTCCATAGCATAATATCTGAAAGGTTTGCCGGATATACTTTCAGGGTAATCAAGGGGAAGCAGGTACTCGAATTAGCGCCTGATACCATGTGGGATAAAGGAAGGGCAGCGTTATTTATCCTGCAGAAGCTTAACCGTAATAATCTGCCAGTATATGTGGGAGATGATTTCACTGATGAAATGGCTTTTATGGCATTAAAAAAGAGAGGTATTACCATCAGAATTGGAAGGTCTCAAAAAACAGAAGCAGAGTATTATCTAAAAGGACAATATGAGATTTTAAAGTTTCTGAAAACAATATATGGTATTATTGAAAGATGAGCAATACGGTAAATGAATGGATTTCTAATAACTGGCTTGGAATTACAGTTCCACTCATAGTTTTTCTTGCCTTTATTATAGTCTCCATCTGGATAAGAAGAAGGCTCTACCACTATCTTGAAAAGGTTTTCAGTCAGACTAAGTGGGAAGGCGGTAACATCTTTATTGCCACAACAAGGAATCCTTTTTTTCACTGGTGTCTTATACTCGGTGGTTTTACAGCAATACAGGTATCACCACTATCTCCTTATTTCAAATCGCTCTTTGGAAGACTTCTCGGAAGTATCTTTATTCTTTCCCTTACATGGACTGTCATTATTCTTATCGAACGCATACTCCATCTGTACCTCAAGAGATTCAAGGCATTACCTTCAGCCACAATAATAGTGATTATCAATGGTTTGAAAATTGCCTTTATTGTTGTGGGTATTCTCATAATGCTTGACCTCTGGGGAATATCAACAACTCCTCTGATGTTGATGTTTACAATACTGCTGTTAATAGCCATTTTTGCATTTCGCGACCAGATCCTCGATATATTTTCAGGTATTGAAATAGCCCGCACCAATGTAGTCAGAACAAACGATTATGTGAGACTTGAATCAGGAGAAGAAGGGTATGTTTCAAAGATAACATGGAATACCATTCACATTAAAACCCCTGACGAGAAGATTTTAGTTATCCCAAATAGTAAATTCATTCGTACAACCGTTACCATTCTTGGAAAACCGCTCAAACAGGCATCGCAACCATTCAGATTTTTTACAAGGCTCTATATTAAAGAATTGACAGGGCTCAAGGCGCGAAACTTATCAGAGCTTGTTACCATCTTGAAGGATGTGGATGATTCTGTTGTCTATTATCATACCCACAATTTTATTGAAGAGTATCAATATCTCACACCTCAACCTGCAAATGATTTCGCCCTGTGGGTGTATGATGCCCTGGGAGACCAGGTATTAGGAGAAAAACTCGCAAATGTAGATACCTTTGAATTTTCAACAATCGGTGCATTACGAGAAAGATTGGTTGATGTAATAAATGAAGAACTCTCAATAAAACATGATGGCAGGCAAGCGCCCCAGGGAAGGGAGTTTCATTTCATAAAATCTTTGAGTGTTATACTTCCAACCTATTATGTTGCCCATGACCTACGGGAATTTGTTGAAATTTTACGGATGGTCAGTCTTGATACCCTCTATTTTCATATTTTTGAGGCACGGTTGAGGCTCCACAAGGGGGTAAATGACTTTTCCATATGGCTCAATGACTGTCTTGGGGAAAAAGAGTTGGCTGACAGAATTGCGGTACTTGACCCCTATACATATACCCTTGAAGGTTTACGGTCTATGATAATCCAGTTAGTTGAAAAACACATGGAAAGGGAGCATGCAGTTGGATAAAGAGATTTACCACCATTCAAAGGCTAAGCTTCAGGATTATGTACCCTTAGTTGGTAGAGGGACCATTGAGGCATTGAATGCCCTTGCCGGAAGACTTTCAGGCAAAGTGATACAGAATATAAATTCAACTTATACCGGTGGCGGTGTGGCGGAGATACTTACACGGATGACCCCGTTACTCAATCAGCTCGGTGTTGATGCAAGATGGACAACAATCAAAGGCGATGATAGATTCTTTAGTGTAACGAAGAAATTCCATAATGCCCTTCATGGCAAAATAGAAAGTATTTCATCAGAAGATTTCTCTCTGTTTCTTGAAGTAAGCAGAAAAAATATTGAAGAATTACAATTCAACGGTGACATCATTTTTGTCCACGACCCTCAACCTGTGGTGCTTATATCAAAGAGGCACGAGATTGGTGAAAAGTGGTTATGGCGATGCCATATTGATGTTTCCAATCCTGATGAGAAGGTATGGGAATTCATACAGAACTATGTTGTTCAATACGATGCCACTGTCTTCTCTGCGCCAAATTTTACAAGGCGATTGCCCAACCGTCAGTTTTTGATTCATCCCTCCATAGACCCTTTAAGCGACAAAAACAGGGAACTTCCACAAGAGATTATTGATTCAGTACTTAATAAATATGGTCTTGATAAAGAAAAACCTATGATTATCCAGATTTCACGTTTTGATTATCTGAAGGACCCTCTCGGTGTGATAGATGCCTTTGAAATGGTGAGAAAAAATATACCATGTCAGCTTGTACTTGCAGGCGGCACAGCAACTGATGACCCTGAATCGGATAAAGTCCTTGAGGAAGCAAAAGAGAGGGCATCCGGTAATCCAGACATCCATATATTACTTATTCCCCCTGAAAGTGATATAGAGATAAATGCCCTGCAGAGGTCAGCAACCATCATCATGCAAAAATCAATCAAGGAGGGTTTTGGCCTTACTGTTACGGAAGCCCTGTGGAAAGGCAAACCTGTTGTGGCTTCTGCTGTTGGCGGAATCCAGCTTCAGATAAAAAACAGGTTTACCGGTCTCCTCTGCCACAGTATTGATGGCGCTGCATATGCCTTGCGGTTGCTCCTCAGTAATCCCGAATATGCCCGATGGCTTGGAAAGAATGGACAGGAACATGTAAGGCAAAATTTCTTAATAACCCGCCATCTGAAAGATTATCTTATGCTCTTTATCTCCTTATACCATCCTCAGGATGTCATATATCTCTAAATCCTATACCTCCCCTATATCCTTAAGAAGTGATAAACGTTTGGTGGAAAGAGATTTCTCTTTACCAATACGGAATTACTGATTTTTGCTATTATGTCCCTTTGTTTTACAAAAATGCACATATGTGGTAAGGTACAGAATGATTCATGTTATGGCATCATTAGCAACATTGTTCCATATATATAAGAGGTGTCCCAAATGTGGTAATGCCCAGCGTTTTGAGGGCAAGAAAAAGGGTGATACTGTTGAATGTAAACACTGCAAACACAAATTTGTGTTGAAATAATCGATTGTCTCTCTGTTTTACAGGGGGGATTCCTTCTGTATCCTCTCAATCAATTCAGGTGTTCCTATAACAATTAGCCTGTCATCTGGCTTGAGTATTTCATCAGCCCCGGGCATTGGTATTCGTTCGCTTCCTCTTATAATTCCGACAATTGTGATACCATGTTTTTTGCGAAATCGAAGCTCTCCAATTGATTTGCCCGCAATCGGAGAATTGTGTCCTACTTCTACCTCTGCTGTAGCAATGCGTCTTGGCTCCATGGTAAGTTCATGGTGTGCGATCTCCTGGAGCATATCTTCCGCATGTTTGAGTGTAACAGGTTCACCCATAATCACGAGACGGTCACCGGGAAAAAGCTGGAAATCAGGATCAGGTTCAAGATAGACACGTCCTGCTCTAATGACATATCCGGGATAAGTCTAATACTCAACCGCTCAGGTAGGTCAAAGCCCGGTCCAATGCCTGATGGTCACCCACCAGAACCATGATATCGCCTGCTTCCAGTCGGAAATCAGCGCCCGGGCCGCTCCAGGTTTTTTCATTTCTGACCACGGCAATGACTGTCACCCCGGTTTTACCCCGCAAATCAATTTCGCCCAGAGTTTTCCCAGCTATCGAGAGGTTGTCAGCAACCAGAAAGGTTTCCACCACCCCCGCTTCCAGAAAATCACAGACCTTCTCGGAAAGGCGCCGGGAAGAGGATATGGCGCCTCGCAGTAGCCCATAATGTTCACTCCTTATAATCTGGACATGAGTATTAATGATATTTCTTGGCAGATGGAATTTTTCAAGGACCCGGACAAATATTTCAATCGAGGTCTCAAATTCTTCTGGAATCACATCATTGGCCCCAAGGCGATATAGCTCTTCTATCTCAGAGGCAAACCTGGTTCTGACTATGATAAAGATGTCAGGATTTAACTGCCGGACAATGCTTACTGACCTTCTTGTGGCTGCCGGGTCACTAATCGCTAGGACGAGGACCCTGGCCCTTGCGATGCCTGCCTCTTTTAGGATTACAGGGCTTGAGACATCACCGAAGATGATGGGCTCGCCAGCCTGGGAAACCCGACGAAAGGTATCAGGGTTGACCTCTAAAATTACATAGGGGATACCGGTCTCTTTTAGCACCCTGGTCACGTTTTGACCATTTAGCCCGAATCCAGCGATTATGACATGGTTTTGAAATTCCTTTTCTTCAGGAAGAATCGGTTTCCCTTCTCTCTTCTTTTCAAATCTATCATAGAGATTATCCAACATCTTCTGACCAAACTCAAAACAAAGAGGGGCTATCAGTAGGGTCATAATTGAAGAGGCAATAAAAATCTGGAAGATTTGCCAGGTAATTAGACCGTTTTCTCGGCCGAGACTGGCCAGAACAAAAGAAATTTCGCCGATCTGAGCCAGGCCAAAAGCTGAAAGCAATGAGATCTTGAAGTTAAATTTCAATAACCTGACTGCAAATATCACTATGATCGCCTTAACCAGTAGGATACCGATCACCACCAACAAGACCTCGCCCTTTAAGCCCCAGACCAGTCTGGTATCAAGAAGCATCCCTATAGAAATAAAAAAGATGCTGCTGAAAACATCACGAAAAGGCAAGATATCAGACACGATTTGATGGCTGTAATTAGATTCAGAGAGTATGATTCCAGCCAGAAATGCTCCAAGGGCTAATGAAAATCCGATGGAGGCAGTAATATAAGCCATCCCGAGACAGGTTAATAGGGTAAATATTAAGAATATTTCTTTGATCCTGGTTCTGACGATTGCTTCAATAATCGGTGGCATAATCTTTCTGGTTACGAAAAAGACTGCAAATATGGCAACTACACTTAGTGCCAGACGGGCGGATAAGGAAAAAACGGATATCGTTTTTAACTGGGCCAGAGCCGGAACCAAAACCAGCATAGGCAGTAAAGCCACATCATTAAAAAGTGATATCCCCACAGAAACTTCACCCACCGGGGACTTGATCATATTCTTATCAGAGAGAAGTTTCAGAAGAACCGATGTGCTGCTCTGGGCTACTAAGAAGCCATAGAAAATACCTATATTAGGGGTGAAGCCGATTAAGATGGAGATCGCGGCTATGATAGCAATGGTCAAAGAAACCTGTAGCCCGCCGCCTATCCAGAAATATTTCTGAATCTTTTGCAGCCGCTCTAAAGAAAATTCGATGCCGATGATAAACAGCAGCATCACCACCCCGATTTCGGCTATTGCATTAATAGCATCGAGGTCCTTGACCAGAGCCAGGCCTCCCGGACCGATGAGTATTCCGGTTATCAGGAAGCCAACCACAACCGGAATTTTCAGGCGGTGGAAAACAACGATCACCAGAATGGAAGCTGCCAGAACCGTTATAAGTTCAGTTATCAAGAATAAGTTCATCAGACTCGCTTTCCCGGAAATCAGGATTAACTTGCCTTATTTAATTACACCAAATTCACAGATAAGACAACTTAAATCCCTGATGGTTGCAACCAGGAAGGATAAGCTTAATTTTCTGAAAATGAATCCGGGTTATTTGGAAGAACGGGCTGAAACAAATACTATCCCTGCCCGATGTCAGGCATTGGATCGTGGTATACCTGATAAAGATATTGATCTGAGCATAATCACCTATTATATCGAAGCATTGCTGTCCAAAATACCCTGAAA